>JANPJU010000166.1:0-13585 GCA_031425675.1 Paracoccaceae bacterium
ATGGTCGTCAAGGAATGCGTGAACCGCGCGCAGGAAGGCTCGCTTGCCGAAGGCTTGCTTTATGAACGCCGGATGTTTCACGCGCTGTTCGCTACAGAAGACCAGAAGGAAGGCATGGCCGCCTTCCTGGAAAAGCGCCAACCGCAATTCCGCGACCGCTGACCCCTCCTCGTTCGACTGCGTCTTCTCGTCGGCGAGGAGTGACGCAGTCATCGACGAGCAGGGGGCTTTCCTTTTCCACAATCATGCCCTAAAGGACGCCCCACAAGCGCGTGGGCCCGCTTAGGCAAGAATCGATCCCGACCCTTGGTCGGGGCCTTTGGTCTTTCGTGCAATCTGTTTGAAACCGAAAGACCCCAAGGGAAGCTCATGGCCAATACCGCCCAGTCCAAAAAGCGCGCGCGTCAGTCTGAAGCCCGCTATGCCGTCAACAAAGCCCGCCGCTCGCGTATCCGCACCTTCCTGCGCAAGGTCGAAGAGGCCATTGCTTCGGGCGATGCCGAGGTTGCCGCCGCTGCACTGAAAGCCGCCCAGCCTGAACTGGCGCGTGGCGTGTCAAAGGGCGTGCTGCACAAGAACACCGTATCGCGCAAGATTTCGCGCCTGTCCTCGCGCGTAAAGACCGTGGCGGCTGCCGCCCAGGCTTGAAGCTGCTGACTGATTCCCGGTGCCAGTTACCGGGACCGTAGGGGCGCCCCCGTCAGGGAGGCGCCCTTTCGTCATTTTCGGTGCCGGCCAATGCACCACTTCAGGCGCTGCGTTGCCGATTTGCACGGGTCACCGGATTCGATTTCAGGGAATGGCTGTCAAGCGAGATGTTCGGTTGCGGACCCCGCTGGCGGCTTGTTAGCGTCTAGGTGCGATTCACGTCGACTTGGGGGACACGAACGGATTGCAGAAGTGAAAACCGCTGCACGGATCAAGGGCCAGTGGGCCACGAAATCTGGGTTTTCCTTTTGTGATCAGTGATCTGGCGGTGGCAACCAAGCCACCCCGTCATGCAGGGGCAAGCCTGCCGGGTAACCGGCCGGCGCATCTGTGCGTCATGTCCCTTGCCAGAACCGAATTGGCCTCTCCTCAATCAGGGGTGGGGCGGGTTTGGTCGATGCGGCTCGTATGGTGGATAGGAAGTGCAGGGTCGGCAGGGTTTCTGCCGGGTCCAGGATATTGGCAGGTCAAAGCGAATGACGAACGAAACTTGGGGTCAGGTCCGGGAAGAACTGATCAAACGTGTTGGGAAAAACAATTACGTCACCTGGATCGAACCTCTGAAGCTCGCCCACCTGCAGAACGGCGTTGCCCGGTTTGAGGTGCCCACGATCTTTTTCGGCGACTGGGTGCAGCGAAACTATGCCGACCATATCCGCAGCCAGCTGGCCAGCGCCGGCTCTCCGGTTGAGCGAGTGGAGTTTGCAATTGGCGCGCCGTCCATGGCCAGCGCGCCTGCACCGATAAAGGCTGCCGTCAAACCAGCCCGCACTCGCGCGCTTCCGGTGGAAGACCTGCCCGGCGCGCCCTTGGATGCGCGCTTTACTTTTGACAGTTTCGTCGTCGGCAAACCGAATGAGCTGGCCCACGCAGCCGCCCGCCGTGTGGCCGAAGGCGGCCCGGTGACCTTCAACCCACTGTTCCTTTATGGAGGTGTCGGCCTTGGTAAGACGCACCTGATGCACGCCATCGCGCATGAACTGCACACCCGCAGCCCCGATCTGCGAGTCCTTTACCTGTCGGCGGAACAATTCATGTACCGCTTCGTGCAGGCCCTGCGTGAACGTCAGATCATGGACTTCAAGGAGCTTTTCCGGTCGGTCGATGTCCTGATGGTCGATGACGTCCAGTTCATCGCCGGCAAGGATTCCACGCAAGAGGAATTCTTCCACACCTTCAACGCCTTGGTCGATCAGAACAAACAGATCGTCATTTCTGCCGACCGCGCCCCAGGTGAAATCAAGGATCTTGAGGAGCGCATCAAATCGCGCCTGCAATGCGGGCTGGTGGTTGACCTGCACCCCACGGATTATGAACTCCGCCTTGGGATCTTGCAGCAGAAGGTGGATTACTACCGCCAGCAATATCGCGGTCTGGTGCTGGCCGATGGCGTGCTGGAGTTTCTGGCCCACCGCATCACCTCGAACGTCCGCATATTAGAGGGCGCGCTGACCCGGCTTTTCGCCTTCGCCAGCCTGGTGGGCCGCGAAATCACCCTGGAACTGGCGCAGGACTGTCTGGCCGATATCCTGCGGTCGTCGGATCGCAAACTGTCGATCGAGGAAATCCAGCGCAAGGTCGCGGAACACTACAACATCCGCCTGTCCGACATGATCGGCCCCAAGCGGTTGCGCAACATTGCCCGGCCGCGTCAGGTGGCGATGTATCTGTCCAAGCAGCTGACCCCGCGCAGCCTGCCTGAAATCGGCCGCCGTTTCGGGGGCCGCGACCACACCACCATCATGCACGGCGTCCGCAAGATTGAGGAATTGATGGCCCTCGACAGCCAGTTGTCCGACGATCTGCAGCTTCTGCGCCGCCTTCTGCAGGGCTAAGGCGGGGGCGCCCTTGACGGCTTCGGGAATCGCACCCACAGTCCAGCGAAACACTTGTGAACCGGCGAAAACCGGGTAAATTCGGCGTCCCTTCAAGGGGTCCGCAGGGGGAAGTCAGATGAAGCTTTCGATCGAACGCGCGGTTTTGCTCAAGGCGCTGGCGCAGGCACAATCGGTCGTCGAACGGCGCAACACGATCCCGATCCTCGCCAACGTGCTGATCGAGGCTGAGGGCGCTCAAGTTTCCTTCCGCGCCACCGATCTGGACATTGAGGTTGTGGATCGCGCCCCCGCGATGGTGGAGCGCGCCGGTTCCACCACAGTATCCGCCGTGATGCTGCATGAAATCTGCCGCAAGCTGCCCGATGGCGCACTGGTGAACCTGGCCGAAGACGCCGCCGCTGGCCGCCTGACGATCACCGCCGGACGGTCCACCTTCAGCTTGGCCACGCTGCCGAAGGAAGACTTCCCGATCATGGCAACCTCAGAATATTCCTCCAACTTCGCCGCTCCGGCACCGGTCCTGCGCCGGCTTTTCGACAAGGCAAAGTTCGCGATATCAACTGAAGAAACACGCTACTACCTGAACGGCGTCTACATGCACGTCTCCACCGGCGAGACCGGCAAGGTCCTGCGCTGTGTGGCCACGGACGGCCACCGTCTTGCACGGATTGATGCACCGCTGCCCGAAGGGGCGGAGGGCATGCCCGGCGTGATCGTTCCCCGCAAGACCGTGGGAGAGTTGCGCAAGCTGCTGGATGATGACGATGCGACCATCGCCGTCTCGGTTTCCGAAACGAAAGTTCGCTTTGCCACCCCCGCCATCACCCTGACCTCCAAGGTGATCGACGGCACCTTCCCGGACTACACCCGCGTCATCCCCACCGGCAACACCCGCCGGCTCGAGGTGGACGCCTCCGACTTCGCCAAGGCCGTTGACCGCGTGGCCACCGTCTCGTCCGAGCGCTCCCGCGCGGTCAAACTGTCGCTGGAGGAAGACCGCCTCATCCTTTCCGTCAACGCACCTGACAGCGGCGCGGCCGAGGAGGAACTTGCCGTCGCCTATTCCGACGAACGGCTGGAGATCGGCTTCAACGCCAAGTACCTGCTGGAAATTGCCAGCCAGGTGGACCGGGAAAATGCGGTGTTCCTGTTCAACTCCTCTGCTGATCCCACGCTGATGCGCGAAGGCAATGACCTGTCGGCGGTCTATGTCGTCATGCCGATGCGGGTCTGACCCAGGGCTCAAGACCCCGTTCTGAAAGGGAAATCCCCGTGGGCGGTCTGGTGATCGAAACCCTGGCCCTGTCGCATTTCCGCAGCCACCGTGCCGCGCGGTTGCAACTGGACGGCCGACCCGTGGCGCTTGTCGGGCCCAATGGCGCGGGCAAGACCAACGTGCTGGAGGCGGTCTCCCTCCTCTCGCCCGGGCGTGGCCTCCGCCGCGCTGC
The DNA here is from genome assembly GCA_031425675.1 of Paracoccaceae bacterium. Taxonomy (GTDB): domain Bacteria; phylum Pseudomonadota; class Alphaproteobacteria; order Rhodobacterales; family Rhodobacteraceae; genus Tabrizicola. The sequence goes on from JANPJU010000166.1 coordinate 3,995, forward strand.
TGCTGAAGACCTTGCCCGCCGTCCGGAAGCCCTCGGCTGGAAGATCACCGCCGCTGTCCAGGGTCTGTCCGCCGCGCATGAATTGGACACCTGGGCCGAACCCGGCGAGGCGCGTCAGGTCCGCATCGACGGCAAGGCCGCCACGCAAGCCAGTCTTGGCCGCATCCTGCGCATCCTCTGGCTGGTCCCGGTGATGGATCGCCTCTGGATCGAAGCCGCCGAAGGCCGCCGACGGTTTCTTGACCGCATGACGCTCAGCTTCATGCCGGACCATGGTGAACAAACGATCACATACGAAAAGGCGATGCGAGACCGAAACCGCCTGATCCGCGATGGCGTGACAGATCCACACTGGTATGGCGCGTTGGAGGCGCAGATGGCAGAGGCGGGCCAGCAGATCACCCGGAATCGCCGCGCGGCCCTCGCGCGCATCGCCGCAGCAGTAGACCCCGACAGCGCCTTCCCGACGGCTGACCTGTCGCTTGCCAGCGAGGACCCCGAAGACCTGGCCACCGCATTTGCCGAAAGCCGCCGCCGCGACATCGCCGCCGGGCGCAGCCTGATCGGCCCCCACCGCGCCGATCTCCTCGCCCGCTACGCCGCCAAGGGCGTGCCGGCCGACCAATGCTCCACCGGCGAGCAGAAGGCCCTTCTCATCAGCCTGATCCTCGCCAACAGCCGCGCTTTGGCACAGGATCTGGGCCGTGCGCCGATCCTTCTTCTGGATGAGGTGGCGGCGCATCTTGACGCCACCCGCCGCGCCGCCCTCTATGACGAGATCTGCGCTTTGGGGACGCAGGCCATCATGACCGGAACCGATGCAGATCTGTTTGACGCGCTTGGCAACCGTGGCCAACGCCTGTCAGTGCAGGATGACTCCAGCGGGTCCCGCATCATCTCGGAATAAGTGAATGACCGTTTCGTTATACGAATTGACACTGTACGCCTGGGGCATGGCAGCGTTGTGGGTGGTGCCCGGTCCGGTCTGGGTTGCCCTGACCGCACGTTCGCTGGCTTTCGGGTTTCGGGGAGCCTGGCCCTTGGCGATCGGCGTCGCGCTGGGTGATCTGATCTGGCCCATGGCCGCGATTTTCGGCCTGGCTTGGGTGCTTTCGGTCTATGGTGAATTCCTGCAGGCCCTGCGCTGGGTGGCTGCTGCAACCTTCCTCATCATGGGCGTCCTTCTCATCCGCAAGCCGGCGACTAATCTGGATGCTGACAGCCGCCTTACCAAACCTGGCGCCTGGGCCGGCTTTGCCGTGGGCGTCGCCGCCGTGATCGGCAACCCCAAGGCGATCCTCTTCTACATGGGTGTGCTGCCGGGTTTCTTCGACCTTGGCCGGGTGAATGCAGCCGACATTGCCGTCATCCTCCTCATCTCGGCCCTGATCCCCATGATCGGAAATCTGGGCCTTGCCTGGTTTCTGGACCGCGCCCGCCGTCTGTTGTCCAGCCCGGAGGCGATGCGCCGTTTGAACATCGCGTCGGGCATCTTGTTGATCGGCGTTGCCCTTGCCATTCCCTTCGTCTGACCACCAAATCTTGTGCCCAAGGGGTGACATTGCCCCCCCAAACCGCTATAAATCGCGGGCAATCATCAGGGTTTCCCACGCATGGCTGACCAGCCCAAGAACATGGCCGAATACGGCGCTGACTCCATCAAGGTTCTCAAAGGGTTAGAGGCGGTTCGCAAGCGCCCCGGCATGTATATCGGCGACACCGATGACGGCTCGGGTCTGCACCATATGGTCTACGAAGTTGTCGACAACGGCATTGATGAGGCGCTTGCCGGTCACGCCACCGCCGTCAACGTGAAGATCCACGCCGACAGCTCGGTTTCGGTGCGCGACAACGGTCGCGGCATCCCGGTCGATATCCACAAGGAAGAAGGGGTTTCCGCGGCTGAGGTCATCATGACCCAGCTTCACGCCGGGGGGAAATTCAACAACACCGACGAAGGCGGCAACGCCTACAAGGTTTCGGGCGGTTTACACGGCGTGGGCGTTTCCGTGGTCAACGCCCTTTCTGAATGGCTGGAATTGACTGTCTGGCGGAATGAGACCGAGTACCGCGCGCGCTTTGAACATGGTGAGTGTGTGGTGCATGTGCATGAGGTGGGCCCCGCCCCCGGCATGCGCGGCACCGAGGTGCGCTTCCTCGCTTCGGCCAAGTCGAACATCCCCGAGGGCACGTTCAGCAATCTTGATTACAGCTTCAAGACGCTGGAACACCGCCTGCGCGAACTGGCCTTCCTGAACTCGGGCGTGCACATCATCATCGAGGATGAGCGTCTTGCCGATCCCCAGCGGGTTGAGCTGTTCTACGAAGGCGGCGTGCGCGAGTTTGTCAAATACATCGACCGGTCGAAAAGCAGCGTGATGCCCGAACCGATCTATATGGTCGGCGAAAAGAACGGCATCGGCGTCGAAGTCGCCATGTGGTGGAACGACAGCTACCACGAAAACGTACTTCCGTTCACAAACAACATCCCGCAGCGGGATGGCGGCACGCATATGGCCGGTTTCCGGGGCGCGCTGACCCGGACAATCACCAGCTATGCGCAGTCGTCGGGCATCGCAAAGCGGGAAAAGATCGACTTTACCGGTGATGACGCCCGCGAAGGGCTGACTTGTGTCTTGTCGGTCAAGGTGCCGGACCCGAAGTTTTCCAGCCAGACCAAGGACAAGCTGGTCAGTTCCGAAGTGCGGCCCGCGGTCGAAAATCTGGTGAACGAAAAGCTGTCCGAGTGGTTTGAAGAAAACCCGCAGAACGCCAAGATTATCGTCGGCAAGATCCTTGAGGCCGCGATGGCCCGCGAAGCTGCCCGCAAGGCGCGGGATCTGACCCGCCGCAAGACAGCGCTGGACGTCGCAAGCCTGCCCGGCAAGCTGGCTGATTGTCAGGAGCGGGACCCCGCGAAGTCGGAACTGTTCCTGGTCGAGGGGGACAGCGCCGGTGGTTCCGCCAAGCAGGGCCGCAGCCGCGCCAATCAGGCCGTCCTGCCGCTGAAAGGCAAGATCCTGAACGTCGAACGCGCCCGCTTTGACCGCATGCTTGCCAGCCAGGAAATCGGCACGCTGATTACAGCACTTGGCACCGGCATCGGGCGGGATGAGTTCGACATCAAGAAACTGCGCTACCACAAGGTCGTCATAATGACCGACGCCGACGTTGATGGCGCGCATATTCGCACCCTGATTCTGACCTTCTTCTTCCGCCAGATGCCGCAGCTGATTGAAGGCGGCTATCTCTACATCGCGCAGCCGCCGCTTTACAAAGTCGCGCGTGGCAAGTCCGAGGTCTACATAAAGGACCAGGCCGGGCTTGAGGATTACCTGATCGAGATGGGCGTCGAAGGCACCGTCCTGCGCCTTGGCAGCGGGGAAGAGCTTGCCGGTGCCGACCTGCGCCGCGTCATCGACGGCGCGCGCCAGTTCCGCAAGGTGCTTGAGGCTTTCCCAACCAACTATCCGCGCGGCATTCTGGAACAGGCGGCCCTTGCCGGGGCGTTTGACCTTGGCCAGGCCGACAGCGACCTTCAGGCCGTGGCCGATACCGTGGCACAGCGTCTGAACCTTGTCGCGGCCGAGTATGAAAAGGGCTGGACCGGCCGCATCACCCAGGACCACGGCATCCGCCTAAGCCGCATCCTGCGCGGCGTGGAAGAGCTGCGCACCCTTGATGGCGCAGTCCTGCGCTCGGGCGAAGCGCGGCGCCTGTCCGCCATCTCGCGTGAGACGCGGGACGCCTATGGCAACGCCAGCCGTCTGTCGCGCAAGGACCGCGATCAGGTGGTTCACGGCCCGATCGACCTGCTGAAGTCCATCCTGGCCGAGGGCGAAAAGGGCCTGTCCCTGCAGCGCTACAAGGGTCTGGGTGAGATGAACCCCGAACAGCTGTGGGAAACCACGCTGGACCCCGAAGCGCGCACCCTGCTGCAGGTCAAGGTTGATGACCTTGCCGAGGCGGATGACATCTTCTCCAAGCTGATGGGCGATGTGGTCGAGCCGCGCCGTGCGTTCATTCAGGAAAATGCTCTTAGCGTCGAGAATCTGGACTTTTGACCCAAGCGACAGCGCTGCGATTTCTTGATGGAATCGCAGCGGAGCCTGCATAGGCATCAGTTCGGAATTTTCGAAAGGTCCGGCCTCAACCCGGAGATAGCGGCAGATACCACAGCGCCAGAAATGGCCCGGTGCCAGACCGCATGGCATGCGTGATGCCTGGTGGATTGTAGATTGCACCGGTTGGCCCCGGGTCGGTCCAGTCCATTTCAGAATTCCACCAATGCCCGGGTGTAAGCGACAGATACACTTCTTCCGGCGCGTGGTGATGGTCAATGTAATCCACCCCCGGCGCCATCACGGTAACGCCTACCCACAGGTCATCGCGCGCTTCAAGGCCCTCCGGCCCAAGGATCACCGCATTGGCATGCCCATTCCAGAACGTTTGTTCATGAACCGTAGCCGAAGCGCGTCGGCACCAGCGTAATTGGCCTTCGATCGCCGCAAAAGCCGCCGCCAGTTGGGCCCGCTCAGGCGCTACTGCAGCCAGTGCGGGCGCTATCCAGTCGCAGACCGGCAGCCGCTCTGCCGCCACGTTCAATTGGCCAGGCAAAGCCCAACGCCTGACCACCTCCTCAGCCGCCAGCGCCGCCGAACCAGAGGTTGCCGCCCGAAGCGCAACCGCAGAGGCATCAAGAAACACGTCGATGTCGGGCTGCCGCATTGCGCACCAGTTCAGGTTGGTGACCCCGGATGGATTCGAACCATCGACCTGCCGCTTAGGAGGCGGCCGCTCTATCCCCTGAGCTACGGGGCCAGTTCTTTACACTGCCTGCGCCTGAATGCGTCGAAACATCGCCCAAGGCAACTGCTGAAAAATCAAAATGGGGTGCAGAAAAAGAAAAGGGGGAAGCAAGTTTTGGCCCACTACTCCCCCCCGGTCCGTCGCATCCGGATTGAGAGCGTGTCGGATGCGCAGGATATGGCCAGCCAAGGGACGTAACCCGGCAGCTGTTAGCGGTAACACTAGCAGACGAATGTGCCTTGGACAAGCCCGGCCTTTGGCGCTAACAAAGACCATCCCCACCCCACGCCGGAAGGCCTCAGTGTCAAGAACCACCCCCGATCCGCGCCCGACCCTCACGCTTCGCGACGTGTCCGAAGCATCTGGCGTCTCTGAGATGACCGTGTCTCGGGTGCTGCGCAACCGGGGTGACGTCTCTGCCCCCACCCGCGAAAAGGTGCTGGAGGCGGCACGGACCCTTGGCTACGTCCCGAACAAGATCGCCGGGGCGCTTGCGTCGCAACGGGTCAACCTGGTGGGGGTCGTGATCCCGTCGCTGTCGAACATGGTGTTCCCCGAGGTGATGACCGGCATTTCCTCGGTCCTTGACGGCACCGGGCTGCAACCCGTGGTCGGTGTCACCAACTACCTGCCTGACCGGGAAGAAACGGTGATCTATGAAATGCTGTCCTGGCGTCCGTCGGGCATGATCATCGCCGGGCTGGAACATACCGATGCCGCCCGTGCGATGCTGGCCCGCGCCGGGATTCCCATCGTCGAGATCATGGATATTGACGGCACCCCGATCAACCACGCGGTTGGCATTTCGCACCGCCGCGCCGGCCGTCAGATGGCCGAAGCGATCATCGCCGCAGGATACCGGAAGATTGCCTTTCTTGGCACCCAGATGCCAAACGATTTTCGCGCCAAGAAGCGGCTGGAGGGCTTTGAAGAGGCGCTGTCAAAAGCGGGCCTAAGCCTTGTTGACCGCGAATACTATTCCGGCGGCTCTGCGCTTCTGAAGGGACGAGAGATGACGGCTGCTGTTCTTTCCCGTAATCCGGAAGTGGATTTCCTGTATTATTCCAACGACATGATCGGGGCTGGCGGCCTTCTGTACTGCCTTGCTCAGGGGCTGGACGTCCCTGGCCGCATCGGCCTTGCCGGTTTCAACGGGGTGGAACTTCTGGACGGTCTGCCAAGAAAGCTGGCCACAATGGACGCCTGCCGCCTTGAGATCGGGAAGAAGGCTGCCGAGATCATTGCCGGAAAGGCCACGCCGGGAGAGAAGGAAGAACTTTTCCCCACACTGCAGCGCGGCGATACGATCCGGGGCTAGGCGGGGGTTAGTAAAACCCCACCTCTCTCACGTCGATCTCGGCCTTGTGGTCACGCCCATAGGCCACGATGCCGATGGATGTCAGGCGGGCCGCCTCGGGCGCATCCCGCAGCAATGCGCCCGAGGCGGCGAATTCCGATAACGGCAGCCGCACCTCAACCCAGTCGCGGGTCACGTCGAAGCCGGCCTGATAGTATTGCCAGGGCAGCACCGTGCCGTCGGTGCGCAAATGGACAAAGTATCGCTGGTCATTGCCGCGCACGACCAGCCGCACCCCTGACGCGCCTTCGGGAGGTGGCGTGGTCAAATCCATCCGAATCTGGATAAAGCCACCGTTGTTCGCCGTGCTGACCGTGCCGGTCATCTGCATGTGGGTCCGGCCGCCCTCTTGCATGAAGCGGACAGTCCCCGTCGAAACGCCGCCCATCACCGTATCCGCGAAGAACCTCCAGCGGTTTTCCGGTTGCCCCACGAAATCCTCGATCAGCATGTCGTCCGCCATCCCTCGCGAAACGGCCCCCAGTGTCAGGAACGCGGCCACGATGATATGGGTCAACCTGAACATGCCGTCCATCCTTTTGGTCTGTAGAAGCGCCCGGCGCTGTCATCAGCATCTGGCGGATTCAGTGCGAGAGGGGCGTTGAGCACAGGCCATCAAAGCTGCTGCTGCGCCCAGTGGTCAGAGGTACGCTCGCGTCATGCCAGCAGCCGCGCCCCATCTTGACCAGATATGCGCACTTTCAGAATGGTCCCCTCCGGCTGGTCAGAAGCAAAGGATACCTCGGCAAAGCTTTCCGTCCGTCCCAACCGCGCGCCTTCGGTCAGCACATGGTGGACCCGGTCAACCTGTCCTGCCAGATGCCGCACAAGGGCTGCTTGACCCGCAGTCCGCAGGCGCGCGGCCCGATCCTTGATCTCAGGGCCACGGACTTGCGGCATCCGGGCCGCAGGCGTCCCTTTGCGGGGCGAGTAGGGAAAGACATGCAGAAAGGTCAGCCCACAGTCTTCAACAAGCTTGACCGACTGTTGGAACATTTCCTCCGTCTCGGTCGGGAAGCCTGCGATGATGTCGGCTCCAAAGACGATGTCGGGCCGCAGCGCGCGCGCCTCTTCGCAAAACCGGATCGCGTCGTCGCGCAGATGGCGGCGCTTCATCCGCTTGAGGATCAGATCATCGCCCGCCTGCAAGGATAGGTGCAGGTGCGGCATCAGCCGCGGTTCGGTGGCAATCGCCTCCATCAGCGCGGGGTCAGCCTCGATGCTGTCGATGGAACTGATCCGCAGGCGCGGGATGCTGGTCAGCCGCAGGATCCGCCGAACCAGATCGCCCAGACGCGGCGTGGCGGGAAGGTCCGCCCCCCAACTGGTAAGGTCAACGCCGGTCAGGACGACCTCATTGAAGCCCCGGTCCACCAGCCGCTGGATCTGTTCCACCACCACACCAGCGGGGACGGAGCGGGAGTTGCCGCGTCCGTAAGGGATGATGCAAAACGTGCAGCGGTGGTCGCAGCCGTTTTGCACCTGCACATAGGCGCGGTGACGCCCGAAACCGTCAATCAGATGCCCCGCCGTTTCGCGGACCGACATGATGTCATCGACCTGCACCCGTTCCGTCACGCCAATCAGGTCGGGTGCGGCAATCGCGGCCCAGGTATTGGCCTGCATCTTTTCATGGTTGCCCACCACACGCGTCACCTCGGCCATGGCGGCAAAGGTTTCCGGTTCGGTCTGCGCGGCGCAGCCGGTCACGATGATCGCGGCACCCGGGTTTTCGCGGGCCAGACGGCGGATTTCCTGCTTGGCCTTCCGCACTGCCTCGGCCGTCACCGCGCAAGTGTTGACGATCACCGTACCCGACAGGCCCGCTGCGCTGGCAAGTTCCTTCATCGCTTCCGTCTCATAGGCGTTCAGCCGGCAGCCCAGAGTGGCGAAAACGGGGGTGGCGAACACGGGCGCGTTCATCGGTGGGCCGCGACGTAGTTAGCCGACAGCACCCCGTCGAACACCCGCGCGACGGGGCCGGTCAACCAGACGCCGTCGTCGCGCCAGTCCACCTCAAGCGCGCCACCATCGACATTCAGCACCACCCGAGGCCCGGTAAACCCGCGCAGATGCGCCGCCACAGCCGTGGCACAGGCGCCCGAGCCGCAGGCAAGGGTGATGCCGGTCCCCCGCTCCCACACCCGCATCCGCAGCTGGCCCGGCCCGATCATCGACACATACTCGACATTTGTGCGTTGGGGGAATAGGGGGTCGTTTTCCACAAACGGGCCCAGGCTGGCCAGGTCAACTGCAGTCGCATCCGCCACAAAGTGCACGCAATGCGGATTGCCCATGCCCACGGCGACAGGATCACCGGCCAGCGGCAGATGCAGGTGATCAACTTCCCGCGCCAAGGGCACCTGCGCCCAAGCCAGCTGGGGCTGGCCCATGTTGACCCAGACCCGGTCACCCGCCGCGCGTTCGGCGCTCAGATTGCCCCGCACGGTGGTCAGGCTGACCCGGTCCACCCCAAGCCCCCGCATCACATGGTCGGCCACACAGCGCGTGGCATTGCCGCAGGCCTCGGCCTGGGTGCCATCGCTGTTCCAGAACACCAGCCCGAAATCAGCCCCGTCGGCATCGGTAATCTCGGCCAGCTGGTCAAAGCCCACGCCCCGGTTCCGGTCGCCGATGGCCCGCGCCAGACCGGGCGTCATCACAGACTTAGCCGTTCGCCCACGCCCGCGCTGTTCGATCACCACGAAGTCATTGCCTGCACCGTGCATTTTCATGAACGGCAGGCCGGTCGGCGCTGCGCTGTCTTTCATGCAAGGGCATATACGCCCCCCCGACCGCTTTTGCCAGAGCGCCGCGTTTTAGCCCTTGACCCCCGGGGCGGGCTTGCCTAATCACCCGGCTCGTGGGGCCGGTAGCTCAGTTGGTAGAGCAGCTGACTTTTAATCAGCGGGTCACAGGTTCGAATCCTGTCCGGCTCACCACAAAAACCCTTAATCTGCTGGCGGTTTACGGTTAAGCCCTTCGGGGCCCGTCCGACTGTCCGACACCGTCCGAGTTGGACGGCCTGAAAGGAACATCATGCCCTGGCCTTACACTGTCCCCGAAGACCTGCGCCCGCGCCTTGAGGCCGTGCTTTCTTTTCGCAGCCACGGCGCGGCCGAGATCTGGGGAGAGGTGCGCGACTGGCTGGAAAAGCACGGGGTCGACATGCCGTTAGACATCCCGATCGCGCCGCCGATCGGGGGCGCACAGTGCGACCTGTAGCCATGAAAAATCCCCGACGCCGAAACGCCGGGGAAGGTCCAACAGGAAGCTGCCCTTGACCCCGGGCCGGGATTTCACAGGTGCAGGCGGAAGCCTTCTTCGCGGGCGTCCTGGATCTTCATGACGTAGTCGATCAGGCAGAAGGCGGTCAGCGCCGCGCCCAGGACAAAGCCAGCCGCAAACCCAAGCGCCAGCCATGC
>JANPJU010000167.1:0-6874 GCA_031425675.1 Paracoccaceae bacterium
CGGGCCAGGTGCTTGGGCTGTCCGAAGGCACCATCGCCTGGCGAATGAGCGAAGTGAAGAAACGCCTCCGGGCCATGGCAAAGGAGGATGCGAAATGACCGACGATCTTCACGACCTCAAGGCCGCCCTCCGCGCGCTGCCCGCTGCAGACCCTGCCGCGAAGGCCCGCGCTACCGCCCTTGCGATGGAAAATTTCGACCGGCTCCAAGGATCTGGCGCTGCGGCCCGTTCCAGTGAGGACCGCCAAGCTAAGGCGGCCCCCCTGAATGGAGTGCGTCGCATGCTGAACTTCCTGACTTCCCGCCCGGCCCTTGCCGTGTCCACCTCGGCCGCTGCGCTGTTGATCGGCGTGGTGGTGATCCTGCCAGTGTCGGACTTGCGCCTGCCGGGCCGCGCCCTCACACCGGTTGAGGCGCCGCCCGTGGCAGCGCCCAAGATCGCGCCCGAAGCCGCCGATACCGGCGTTGTCGCCAAAGCGGGGGCAGCGCCCGAGGTCCCCACCGACCTGGCGCAGACGGCTGAAACCGACAGCCTGGGCAGCGTTGCCGAAGCAGAACCGATGGCGGACGCCGAGGCGTTGGAACTGGCCGAAGAGGCGCCAGCCGCGGGCCTGCCCGCCGCTCCGTCCGCGTCCATCGCTGATGCCCGCACCCGGAGCGAAGCCCCGCTTGCGGACGGGGCCATGGGCTATCTGCTGCCCGAACCGACAATTGCCCCACAGCCAGAGCTGGTGCAGCCGCAGCTTGAGGATACAGAGGCCTATGCGAATGAGGCGCCGAACCCGGTCAAGGTGACGGCGCAAGAACCGGTCTCTACCTTCTCCATTGACGTGGATACCGCGTCCTGGGCGGTGATCCGGTCCACGTTGAACATGGCCGTCCTGCCCACGCCGGATCAGGTGCGGATTGAGGAGATGGTGAACTACTTCCCCTACGCCTACCCCGCGCCGACCGAAGAAGAAGCGTTTTCGTCCTCTATCAGCGTGATGCAGACCCCCTGGAACCCAGGCACGCGGCTGGTGACCATCGGCATTCAGGGTGCGATGCCCGAGGTTGCGGCGCGGCCGCCGCTGAACCTGGTCTTTCTGATCGACACCTCCGGGTCGATGGAGGATCCATCAAAGCTGGGGCTCTTGAAGCAATCGCTGACCCTGATGCTGGCCGAACTTCGGCCCGAGGATCAGCTTGCCATTGTCACCTATGCCGGATCCGCGGGCCTTGTCCTGCCCCCCACCGCTGCCGCCGACCGTGGGGCGATCCTGGCCGCGCTGGAGGGCCTTGCTGCTGGCGGGTCCACTGCCGGGGCCGAGGGGCTGGAACTGGCCTATCAGGTCGCCGCGGGCATGCAGTCCGACGGTGAGGTCAGCCGCATCCTTCTGGCCACTGACGGCGATTTCAACGTCGGTGTGTCCGATCCTGAGGGGCTGGAGGCGTACGTTGCCAAGCAGCGTGAAACGGGGACCTATCTATCCGTCCTGGGCTTTGGGCGTGGAAACCTTGATGACGCGGTGATGCAGTCCCTGGCGCAGAACGGCAACGGCACGGCGGCTTATATCGACACGCTGTCCGAAGCGCGGAAAGTGCTGGTAGACCAGTTGACCGGGGCGCTGTTCCCGATTGCGGATGATGTGAAGATCCAGGTCGAATGGAACCCCGCCGCTGTCGCCGAATACCGGCTGATCGGGTATGAGACCCGCGCCTTGCGGCGTGAGGATTTCAACAATGACGCCGTTGACGCGGGCGAGATTGGCGCTGGCACCCAGGTTACTGCGATCTATGAGGTGACCGCGCCGGGATCGGACGCCCTGCTGAATGACCCCCTCCGCTACGGCACCGCTGCGGCAACCGAGGCTGCGGCGGCTGAACTTGGTTTGCTGCGCCTGCGCTGGAAGGCCCCGGGCGAAGACACCTCGACCTTGATCGAAACTCCGATCTCCGGCGTGGAACCGGCCAGCGACGAGGCCCGCTTTTCCGCCGCCATCGCTGGATTCGGCCAGCTTCTCCAAGGGTCAGTCTACCTGAACGACTGGGGCTGGGAGGAGGCGATTGCGCTGGCGGTGTCGGCCCGGGGCGAAGACGCCTTCGGCTACCGCGCCGAAGCGGTCAACCTGATGCGATTGGCGCAAGCGATGGCGGCAAACTAGGGGCGGGAAGCTCCTCGTGCGACTTCGTCTTCTCGTCGCTGGGCCCCGGTCCAGGGAGAGGAGTGACGAAGTCATCGACAAGCCGCCGCTGGCAGAAAAAGAGCGGCGCGCCCTTTCGGGACGCGCCGTCCTGGTCTGACAAAGTGCGGATCAGTTGACCGTTTCAACCGTGCCTTCCAATACTGGGGTCGCGCCGCCGGCACGGGCAATCTCGATCCGGCGCGGCTTCAGCGCCTCGGGCATTTCGCGCACAAGATTGATGTGCAACATCCCGTGCTCATGCACAGCGCCCGACACGCGGACGTGATCTGCCAGGGCAAAACGACGTTCAAAGGCGCGGGTGGCGATGCCGCGGTGCAGATAGGTCCGGTCGCCCTCTTCGGTCGCCTTGCGGGCGGTAACCTGCAGGTTGCCGTCCTTCACCTCAACCGTCAGGTCTTCCGGCGCGAAACCGGCCACGGCGATTGAGATGCGGTAGGCATCGTCGGCGGTCTTTTCGATATTGTAGGGCGGGTAGGTTGGCTGGGCCACGTCACTGGTCAGAACACGGTCCATCAGATCGGCGATCCGGTCAAAGCCGACGGTGGCACGGTACAGCGGTGCGAAGTCAAGGGTACGCATTGTCATCCTCCTGGAAGCGATGTCAGAGGCCTTCCCCATCAGGGGCAAGGCGGGCAAGCCCGGGCCCGTCATGGCACCCGGATACCGCTTGATTTGGGAAAGCTCGCTGCCGGTTTCAAGCCCCCGGAGTTCACCGGACGCCCCGCATCACGGTTTGACGAAGCGCGCCCCCGTGTCGTTGCCCGTGCCAAGCGTGATGCGCTTGATGCCGGGCCGGGCCACGTCCGCAACGCCGCCCGCCTCGCTTGTCACCCGACCGGCGCGCAGGCGGCTCTTCAGGCCCTCAACCAGGGCGGGAAGCTCCATGCCGAACGCCACGGTCCCGTCACCCTCTTGCCGCCCGGACGAGATGATAGAGACAATCTTGGCCCGATAGCCGGACCGGTCCAGCACCGGTGCACCCGATGAGCCATAGGTTACATCACAATCCACCGCGATCAGCCCTTCATGCCTGGCCAGCACAGTGCAAACCGGCTGCCAGGACAGTGCCTCTTCCCGGCCAATGGCGTAAGAGACGACGCTGACCTTGTCGCCGGTTCCGGGGCGGGCGACGGTGAAGGGTGCGACGACGCTGGTCGGGATCGGGGTGGCCAGTTCCAGCAAGGCCACGTCGAGGAGAAGCTGGTCAGGCGGCGCTTGCGGCAGGGCCAGAAATCCCTCTGGCGCTATGGTGCGGGCGACCTTGGATTCAGCGATCGCCACGCCGTCGGCCAAGCCCGCGCGAAAGGTTATGCGCCCGGCGTCCACCGCAATGCCGCCAGCGTCAATCACGCAATGCCCTGCCGTCAGCACCAGATCAGGCGCGATCAGCGCCCCGGTGCAGAAACCGCCACCGTCAAAATCCACCCGGCCCACGGCTTCCCAGCCACGCAGATCATCGCGCGTGTCCAGACGGTTGAGAGCTGAGGAGTCTTGCGCCCAGGCCGGCAACGCCAGGACGGCAAAAAGGGCAAGTGCCCTCATCATGGCTTGATGAACTTGGCACCGCTGCCCTGACCGCCGGACAAGACACTGACAGTACCGGTGCCCACCCGCCCCGGCCCGCGTGTATCCTCCAGCACGGCGCGCAGTACGGCCAGTGGCGCGGTCAGCGGCACGGCCAGCGCCACCTTGCGCCCGTCAACCTCGGCCTTGGCCGAGATGACAGAGACCACCCGCGCCACGCCTTCGGTGATGGCAAAGACCGGCGCACCGGACGACCCGAAATCCACATTGCACGACAGGATCAGCGTTTCGCGCCGCCCGGCCAGCACCTCACAGAATTCCTGGATCGACGGGGCCTCGGCCCGGTCTTGCGCGTAGGAGACGACGCCGACGCTGTCGCCTTCAACCGGCGTTGCCCCGGTTTCAAAGGGCACAAGCGAGGGCAGGCGGATCGGCTGGCTAAGCTCGAGCAGCGCAAGGTCAGCGGTGACGCGGCCCAGCTTGTCACCCGTGCTGAAACGGTAGTCAGGATGCGTGACCGCCCGGCTGACGGTGCGATAGGCCGCAGCACGGCCATTGCGCCAACCGGCGAAGAACTGGATCTCCTCAGGTCGCAACTGCACACCCGTCTGCTTGTCATAAAGGCAATGCGCGGCAGTCAGCACCAATTGCGGTTCAATCAGCGCGCCGGTACAAAAGCCCCGGTCGCCCAGCATCAGCTTGCCGACCGCATCCCAGCCGCGCGAATCGTCCGCTGTCTGCAGGCTGACCATGGCGGCATCCTGAGCAGGTGCCATGCCCCCAAGGGACAGGGCCACCGCCATCAGAGCGAGGAACAAGTGACGCATGACTCCTCCCCTTGGCGCGGTTCCTTGGCTGTCAGCCCATCCCCACAGGCATAACGCTATGGGTGAAGTTTGGCGGATTTTTGTCCACCAGCGCAAGGGGTGGCTGCGCGGTCCTACCCCTCCATTGCGCGGGGTTTTGGGCCACCGGTCGCCCAATCCAGAAGCTCCACGGTATGCACGACCGGAACCGCGGTCCCGGAACCGATCTGCATCATGCAGCCGATATTGCCAGCCGCGATGATCTGCGGTGCCTTCGCCTCCAGCGTTTGCACCTTGCGCGCCTTCAATTCTTGGCTGATTTCCGGCTGCAGCAGATTGTACGTCCCGGCGGACCCGCAGCACAGATGGCTGTCGGCTGGCTCCACCACCTCAAACCCGACACGTTTCAGCAGGTCCTTCGGCGCGGTCTTGATCTGTTGGCCGTGCTGCAGGCTGCACGCGGCATGATAGGCGACGCGCAGGCCCTTTGGCATGCCTTGCGGCAGGCCAAGGGTGGTCAGCACTTCGCTGACGTCCTTGGCCAGCCCGGCGATGGTTGCGGCATCGGCTGCGAGGGGGTCCGTGCGGAACATATGGCCGTAATCCTTGACGGTCGTGCCGCAGCCACTTGTATTGATGACGATGGCATCAAGACCGCTGGCGGCTTTTTCCGCCATCCAAGCGCGGATATTGGCCGACGCACTGGTGTGGGAAAGGTCTTCCTTCCCCATGTGATGCGTCAGCGCCCCACAGCAGCCCGCGCCCTTGGCCACCACCACCTCACAGCCCAACCGGCGCAAGAGGCGGATCGTGGCATCATTGATATCGGTGTTCAGCGCCTTTTGCGCGCAGCCGGTCATCAGGGCGACCCGCATCCTGCGCTCTCCGGTAGCGGGAAACACCTGTGCATCATCATTGCGGCTGACGGGCGGGATCTGCTTTGGCGCCATTGCGAGCATCGCCTTCAGGCGCTTGTCCGGCACCAGAAACGCAAAGGGCCGCGCGATCTTGGCCCCCAGCAGCGCCAGCCGGAACCGTGTAGGGTAAGGGATCACCCGCGCCAGCACCGCCCGCAGCACCCGGTCGGTGAAGGGGCGTTTGTAGGTTTTCTCGATGTAAGCGCGCGCCTGATCGACCAGATGCATGTAATGCACGCCCGAGGGGCAGGTTGTCATGCAGGCGAGGCAGGACAGGCAGCGGTCAATATGCTTGACCGTCTGCGCGTCGGCCGGGCGGCCCTTTTCCAGCATGTCCTTGATCAGGTAGATCCGGCCGCGCGGGCTGTCCAGCTCATCGCCCAGAACCTGATAGGTTGGGCAGGTCGCCGTGCAGAACCCGCAATGCACGCAGGATCGCAGGATCTGATTGGCGCGCTGGATGCCGGGGTCTTTCAGCTGGTCCGGTGTGAAGGTGGTTTGCATCAGCCCATGATCCCCCGGTTCAGAATACCGCGCGGGTCAAACTTCGCCCGCAGTCCCGCAGCAAGCGCCGCCACCTCTGCCGCTTCCGGCGGGAAAACCGGCGCGCCGTTGCCCCGGATCAGTGTGGCATGGCCGTGGCCCGCGACGGCGGCACGCACCGCGTCGGCCCGGCCCTCGGGCAGGCAAAGCCACACCAGCCCCCCGCCCCAATCCCAAACCGCCATGCCACCGACGGCAGCCACCACCGATGCCGCTGCGGTCGGCACCACGGCCAGCCGCCAGACGTCCCCCGGCTGGCTGGCCAAGGCCGTCACATCCCGCACCCGCGCCCAAAGGGCGGCACTCTCCGCCGCTTCAACCACGGTCACATCCCCCGCCATCAGCGCCCGCAACTGACCGATGCGATAGGCGACCGACCCCGCCATCCCTTCCACCCGCACCAGCGACCGCCCCCCCTCGCGCGCAGCCCCCGAGATGTCATAGGGCGACCCAAGCGCCCGGCGCAGCGCGGCCAGCCCCCCGGCATCGTCCAGCCCTTCGATCACCAAAGTCGCCTCAGCCTCCGGCAGCGCCTGCACCTTGAAGCTGACCTCACTCAGCACCCCCAAAGTGCCATGCGATCCGGCCATCAGCTTGACCAGATCATAACCGGTGACGTTCTTCATCACCCGCCCGCCGTTCTTGACCACGTTCCCGGCACCATCCACGAACCGCACCCCCAGCAACGCGTCGCGGCAGGCCCCCACCTGCACCCGGCGCGGGCCGCTGGCATTGGCCGCCACCACGCCGCCGATGGTCGACACGCCCTCGCTCCCCAAAAGCGCCCGCAAATCCGGCGGCTCGAACGCCAGCCGCTGCCGGTCATCCGCCAGCGTGGCCTCGACCTCAGCCAGCGGCGTCCCGGCGCGGACGACCAGCGTCAATGCACCCGGCTCATA
>JANPJU010000168.1:0-4428 GCA_031425675.1 Paracoccaceae bacterium
GCCCCCGGGTTCGCCCGCGCCGTCATATCCGGGCGTGGCTTTGGTGCAAAGTGCCGATTTCCTCACAGAAATCGGACCGGATTTTTTGAAAACTCCGCTACGCCGCCGCCCGACCAGACCGCAGGAAAAGATAAAGCGGCAGGCCGCAACTGACCCCGATGCAGAAGGTGGCCGGGATCGCCACCAGATGCAGCCAGGCGCGGCGGCTGATCGCCTCGGCGAGGACCCAGACGGTCAACGCAATTGCGGCAATCGTCAGGTCCCAGGTCAGGCCGGTGGTCGAGGCGTTGACATACCATGCGTCTATCAAGCCCCCAAGGCCAGTGCCGGTTTCCCGCATGTGGCGCAGGAACCAGTACATGGGATGCACCGCCCCCCAGAACGCAAGGGCAAGGAACGCCAGCCGCAACGGCGTCATTTCACCACCACACCAACTTGCGCGTCACCCGACACGGTGATGCCGGATTTGGTGGGTGGCTGCGGATCACCATCGGCACCGCAGGCAGACAAGGCGACAGGCGACAGAGCCAGAACGGCAAGCAGGATCAGACGGGACATGGAAACCTCGGCTTTCAGGGAATTTGCGGGGACTGTGTCACCCCGCGCCCGGCCCCACAAGGTGCGGGATACCGGGGGATCAGACCAGCACGGCCTTCCACCGGGCCACTTGTTCGCGCACCCGGTCCGGTGCCGTGCCACCGTGGGACATCCGGCTGCGAACCGAGTTTTCGACGCCCAGCACGGCAAACACATCGTCGCGGATGCCCGGATGCACGGCCTGCATCTGCGCCAGCGTCAGGTCGGGCAGGTCAACGCCCGCGCTTTCGGCCAAGGCCACCAGCGTGCCGGTCACATGATGCGCCTCACGGAAGGGGAGACCCAGTTCCCGCACCAGCCAATCGGCCAGGTCCGTCGCGGTAGAGAACCCGCTTGCGGCGGCGGTCTTCAGAACCTCGCGGTTGGCAGTCATGTCGCCGACCATGCCGGTCATCGCGGCAAGGCCCAGCATCAGCGTATCGGCGGCGTCAAAGACCTGTTCCTTGTCTTCCTGCATGTCCTTGGAATAGGTCAGCGGCAGACCCTTCATGATGGTGAACAAGGCCACGGTCGCCCCAAGAATCCGCCCAAGCTTGGCGCGCAGCAGTTCTGCCGCATCCGGGTTTTTCTTCTGCGGCATGATGGAGGAGCCGGTTGTCCACCGATCCGACAGCCGCACGAAACGGAACTGGGCGCTGGACCAGATCACCAGCTCTTCGGCAAAGCGGGAAAGGTGCATCGCGGTGATGCTGGAAGCGGCGAGGAACTCCAGCGCGAAGTCGCGGTCACTGACGCTGTCAAGGCTGTTGGCCGTCGGGCGATCAAACCCAAGCGCCGTGGCCGTCATGTGCCGATCAATCGGAAAGCTGGTCCCCGCCAGCGCCGCCGCGCCAAGAGGACATTCGTTCATCCGTTTACGCGCGTCTTCAAAGCGGCTGCGATCCCGCGCGAACATTTCCACATAGGCAAGCATGTGATGCCCCCAGGTCACTGGCTGGGCGGTCTGCAGGTGGGTAAAGCCCGGCATCACCCATTCCGCCCCCGCCTCGGCCTGAGCGACAAAGGCCTGCATCAGCGCGGTCAGGCCCGAAATCGCCGCGTCACACTGGTCACGCACCCACAGCCGGAAATCCACCGCCACCTGGTCATTCCGGCTGCGAGCGGTGTGCAGGCGTTTGCCAGCCTGACCGACAATCTCGGTCAGGCGGCTTTCGATGTTCAGGTGGATGTCTTCGAGGTCCACCCGGAAGGCGAATTTCCCTGTTTCAATCTCTGACAACACCGTGAGAAGGCCTTCCCCGATCGCCGCGGCGTCCTTATTGGTCAGGATACCCGTGGCCGCCAACATCGCGGCATGGGCACGGCTGCCTGCAATATCCTGTGCGTAAAGCCGCTGGTCGAACCCGATGGAGGCGTTGATCGCCTGCATGATCGCGTCCGGCCCGGTGGCAAAACGCCCGCCCCACATCTGGTTGGCGGTTGGGGTGGTGGGGGTGGCTGACATGGGCAGGACCTTTGGGGGTGCAACGTGCGGAAACTGGTGGTCGTCCTCTACACGGCCTTGATCCTTGGCGCAAATGTCGCTGCAGCCGATGTGGCCGCCCTGCGCGACGGCGACATGAAGAAGCTGGCCATCCACACGACCCCCACCCCGGTGCCCAACGCGGTGCTGCTGGATGCCACTGACGGCGAACATGCGCTGGCCGATTACAACGGCAAATGGGTGGTCCTGAACTTCTGGGCCACCTGGTGCGCGCCCTGCCGGCACGAGATGCCCTCACTTGACCGTTTGCAAGCAGCGATGCCCGACATCGCCGTGGTCCCTGTGGCCACAGGCCGCAATTCGGTGACCGGGATCGAGAAACTCTTCACCGAGGCCGGGGTCAAGACCCTCCCGATCCTTCGCGACCCGACATCAGAACTTGCGCGGGGGATGGGCGTGATGGGGCTGCCGGTGACCGTCATCCTGAACCCCGAAGGTCAAGAAGTCGCCCGCCTGATCGGCGACGCCGAATGGGACAGCGCCAGCGCCAAAGCTATCATGGCGGCGTTTGTGGCGGGTCAGTAAGACAGAAAGCTAGTAAGTCAGCCGGTCGTCGAAGACGAATGGCTCTTTTGCCATAACGGTAACCCTCGCCATATCCGGGTGGCGCGGGTTGAGAAGGACGTTGCGCTCCAGCGGGATGACGCGGCTGGGGACTGACAGGCCAAGGCTGGAAAGTGCGCCAAGCCAGGTGTCACCGCTGGCGCGGGTCTGGGCCAGACTTTGGCCGCCCGGAAAGTTCGGATCAGTGATCAGACCGTCATCCACGTCAATCGCCACCGCGACCAGCGGCTGCAGCCCTCCGGCATGGCGGCGATCCCGGGGGATGTTCACGAAAGTTTCAAGCGCCGCGAGGGCAAGCGAGGATGAGCAGTAAACCATGGGACGACCTGGACTGTTCCAGCGACCGCCGACAAGCCGCGCGCCTTCACCGTCAAGGCCCGGAACGAATTGTTCCTTGGTCAGTCGCCACAGCCTCACGGCCTAGTAGACCCCATGCGCCATCCGCAGAAGCACCGCCTCCACCTCACGCGCACCAAGGTCGGTGCGGGCCATTTCGATGGGGATGTTCTCGTCCAGCGAGGGGATCCGGCTGCGCAGCCAACCGTCCGCGTTTTCGTCATCCTCGAACAGGTCACGCGCTGCCCTGACGACGCGCAACAGCCGCGCCAGACCGTCGGCTTCCTCGATCTTGAGGTTCTCTCCGG
Organism: Paracoccaceae bacterium; assembly: GCA_031425675.1. Lineage (GTDB taxonomy): Bacteria > Pseudomonadota > Alphaproteobacteria > Rhodobacterales > Rhodobacteraceae > Tabrizicola. Next base: position 3,289 of record JANPJU010000168.1, read on the forward strand.
CATTGACCCTGCGGTCCAGCGTGCGGTCGGGGATGATCCGGCGGATGTCATCACGGGTCAGTCCCTGCGATTCAAGCGACCGTACCCAGGCGGCAGGGATACCCTTCTCAAGCTCGCGAAAGGACATGAACGAAAGGGCCTGTGCCGCAAAGCCTGCATCTGGCATCTTCAATTTGCGTTGTGTGCTGGGCATCGTACTCTCTGCCATTTGCCGGACCATAGCACGGCAGTTGGCGAAAGTCACTTCACAAATCAAACGTCGCAAACACCGGGACGTGGTCGCTTGGCCCCTGCCACCCGCGCACGGGGCGCAGGATGCGGCTGGCGTGGCTGGCATTCAGGATGTCAGGCGTCGCCCAGATATGGTCAAGCCGGCGGCCCTTGTCGGCGGCGTCCCAGTCGGCGGCGCGGTAGCTCCACCAGCTGTACAGTTTGCCCTGCGGCAGGTCGTTGCGGGTCACGTCCTGCCAGCCGCCCGCCTCCATCACGGTGTTGAAGTGATCCACCTCAATGGGCGTATGGCTGACGATCTTCAACAGCACCTTGTGATCCCACACGTCATCTTCGCGGGGGGCGATGTTCAGATCGCCCACCAGAATGGCGCGGTCGGGGCGTTCCCAACGGAAGAAATCCCGCATTTCGGTAAGGTAATCCAGCTTCTGGCCGAACTTCACGTTCTGCTCGCGGTCGGGAACATCGCCCCCGGCAGGCACATAGCAGTTGTGGATCGTCACGCCGTTTTCCAGCCGCGCCGTGACGTGGCGGGCGTGGCCCAGCTGGGCGAAATCCTTGTCACCGGCATCGACGATGGGCAGCTTCGACAGGATCGCCACGCCGTTGTAGCCCTTTTGCCCCCGCGCCACGATGTAGCGGTAACCCAGCGCCTGAAACTGCGCCAAGGGGATCATCTCGACCGGACTTTTGCATTCCTGAAGGCACAGGATGTCGGGGCTTTCCTCGGCCATCAGGCGGGCAACCAACCCTTCGCGCAAACGGACGGAGTTGATGTTCCAGGTGGCAAGGGTAAAGGGCATCGGGCGCAGGCTCCGTCTGGCAGGGACGGGCGACCCTAGGGCCGCCCGCGCCGGGGCTCAAGAGCCAAGACGAATCAATCGGTGACGGTGAAGGTGGCCAGAACGC
>JANPJU010000169.1:0-3416 GCA_031425675.1 Paracoccaceae bacterium
GGCAACCACGCCAGCATGATCGAAGGCATCCGCCATTCCCGCGCCGACAAGGTGTTGTGGAAACACAACGACTGGCGCGACCTTGACCGCAAACTGAAAGCCACCGGCGACCGTCCCAAGATCGTGGCCTTTGAATCCGTCTATTCGATGGACGGCGATATCGCCCCGATCCGTGAGATCGTCGAGGTTTGCGAAGCTCATGGCGCCCTCAGCTATATCGACGAGGTCCACGCCGTCGGCATGTACGGCGACCACGGCGGCGGTGTGACAGAAGAGCGCGGGCTGGCCCACCGCATCGACGTGATCGAAGGCACGCTGGGCAAGGCGTTCGGCTGCATGGGCGGCTATATCACCGGTTCCACCGCGCTGGTCGACTTCATCCGCAGCTTTGCCAGCGGCTTCATCTTCACCACCGCGATCCCGCCATCCGTGGCCGCAGCCGCCACCACGTCGATTCGCCACCTGAAACTGTCGGGCACCGAACGTGCGGCGCAACGGGCCAATGTCGCCCTCCTCCGCCGCAAGCTGGACCGCGCCGGAATTCCGCATTTGGCCAATGACAGCCACATCATCCCGGTGATGATCGGCGATCCGGTAAAATGCCGGATGATCAGCGACATCCTGATGGAAGACTGGGGCATCTACGTCCAGCCGATCAACTACCCCACCGTGCCCAAGGGGACCGAGCGTTTGCGCCTGACCCCCGGTCCGCATCACACCGAGTCCGACATCGACAAACTGGTGTCCGCCCTTCACTCGCTGTGGACGCGCTGCGCGATTTCCCACGCAGTCGCGTGAATTTGCTTAAGCGGGGCCTTGCCAAACGCCCCGTGGACGACAGTATACACAGCACGAACAATCCCGGAGGATCCCATGCGTCTCACCCTCACTGCCCTCGCCCTCGCCAGCCTCGCCGCGCCAGCCTTTGCGCAAGATATCGAGGCCGGCGCCAAAGTCTTCAACCAATGCCAAACCTGCCACGTCGTCCAGAACGAAGCGGGTGAGGTTCTTGCCGGCAAGAACGCCAAGACCGGCCCGAACCTTTACGGCATGCCCGGCCGCGTGGTTGGCAGCTACCCAGAGTTCAAATATGGCGAGTCGATTGTCGCCGTCGGTGCCGCCGGCCAGGTGTGGGACGAAGCGAACTTCGTCGAATATGTGCAGGACCCGGCCAAATATCTCAAGGCAAAGCTGGGCGACGACAAGGCCAAGTCCAAGATGGCCTACAAGCTGAAAAAGCCGGAAGACGCAGCAAACGTCTGGGCGTTCATCGTCTCGCTCTCCCCCGCCGTGGCCGCCGCTGACCCGGCCGCAGCTCCCGCCGAAGGTGCAGCCACCGAAGCGGCCCCTGCCACCAACTGATCCGGGCCTGTCCTGCAAGCTACGCAACCCCCGGTCCGGCAACGGACCGGGGGTTTTCTTTTGCGCCAGACGCCTTGCGCGACGTCTTACATGCGCGCAGCCCCGTTTGCCTCTGCCCTTTTGAAAAATACTCTCAGGGGGTCCGGGGGCAGAATGCCCCCGTCGCCGCAGCCGGTTGGCGCGCCCTTCGCGCGCCAGAGGCAAGACAAAAGGCGCGCGCGAATGCGCTCCTTTTGGTAGACCGCCGGCGGAAACCTGCTGGCTGAAACCGTAGGCCGAAATCTGTTGGGCAGACCCGGACTTGCCGTGGTTGATTACAGGCGAAGCGCCAGCCCTCCCTCCGCTTGCAAGAAGGCGACGACTTCGGCCACCCCCACCCCTTGCCGGACCCGCGCCATCACGTAAGGCCGGTCGCCCCGCGCACGGCGGGTGTCAGCTTCCAGCAGCTCCAGGTCCACCCCGACGTAAGGAGCAAGATCGGTCTTGTTGACCACCAGCAGATCCGACCGGGTCACCCCAGGCCCGCGCTTGCGGGGAATGTCCTGCCCGGCTGCCGTGTCGATCACGTAGATCGACAAGTCGGCAAGTTCGGGGCTGAAGGTCGCCGCAAGATTGTCACCGCCGGACTCAATCAGGATCAGATCAAGGTCCGGATGCAACTGGCGCAGGTCGGCTACGGCGGCCAGGTTGATGGAGGCATCCTCGCGGATCGCGGTGTGAGGGCAGCCCCCGGTTTCCACTCCCCGGATCCGGTCCAGCGGCAGCACCTGCGCGCGCATCAGGTATTCCGCATCCTCGCGGGTGTAGATGTCGTTGGTGATCACCGCCATCGAACACCGCCCGGCCAGCGCGCGGCAGAGGGCTTCGGTCAGGCTGGTCTTGCCCACGCCGACCGGCCCGCCGATTCCAACTTTCAAAGGCCCGTTCTTCATGTCTTGAAGATCCTCACATCCTGCTCTTCATGCCGCATCGCCGCCAGTTCTGCGCCGAAGGCGGCAGTGCCGATTTCCGAGACATCGGCCATCACTGCCGCCTCGGCCACCGCGTGGATCACTGGGTGCAGCGCGGTAAGCATCGCCTGCCCCTCGGTCTGGCCCAGCGGCGCAAAGCGGGTGCATACTGCCACCAGGTTCGCCGCAAACGCGTGCATGTAGATTGCCACAACCTCAACGGCGGGCAGGTCCAGGGTCATGGCTGCTTCACCTACCGCCACCGGCAAGGCGCGGGACGGCAGTTCACGCCCGGTCAGGGCGGCCACAGTGCGGGCAAAGGCCGTGCCCTGCTCCACCGTCTCGCTCAGCCGTTCTTTCGACCCGGCCATCGCGCGGGCAACGGCGTCCAGCGTGGCCGGGTCCTCACCCCGCAAGGCACAGCCGAGCAGCACCGCATCCGCATGCCCCGCCCCCTGACGCAATATGCCCTCGATCCACCGTTGCAATCCCGCCGCCGTCCGTTCCCCTTCCGCCATCACCGCTTCCAGCCCGTGCGAGTAAGCGTAGCCTCCGGTCGGAAATCCCGGGGACAGCCATTGCACCAGCGTCAGAAGGTCAGTGCGCATGGCCCATGGTGCGGCCCAGCCCGTAAGCGCCGCCTTCCGGGGTAAAGGGTGCGCGGGCCTCGGTCACCATGGCGCCAAGGCCGCGCAGCATGTTGGCCAGCACATGATCGGCCCGGATCCTTAGGTGGTCGGCCTCGATCTGGCACGGGGTATGCCGATTGCCGATGTGCCAGGCCAGGCGAACGAGATCGCCCCTGATGACCAGAACCGCCTCATCCGCTGCGGCGATTTCGACCAGACGGCCATCGGACAGTTCGAATGCATCACCGGCCAGAAGGTTTGTCGTCTCGGCCAGATCGACCATGAAACTGTCACCGACCGCCGTGACCAGCCGTTTGCGGCGCAGGAACCTGTCCTCATAGCCAAGTGTCACCCGCGCTGTGGCCAGACGCGGCCACTTTCCCGCGCGATGGAGGGTCTGGGCGACGGGAAGAAGAGCGGCAGTCATTGGAACCCCTTAGCAAAGTCTTCAGGAATCAGCGGCACTCTGGACGCA
>JANPJU010000170.1:0-20724 GCA_031425675.1 Paracoccaceae bacterium
GTTCATCAGGCCATGCGGGTCGGCCTCACGCTTGAAGTCGATCTGGGTGGTGTCGATCGCCTTCATGCCCCCATCCTCGATCGTGATCGCGTGGGGGTCGTAGATCGCGCAGCCGTCGGCCTCAAGCTCGGCGATGATCTGATACATCCGGTCTTTCGTGGTCCAGCGGACGATGGGCAGGGCGAAGAAATGCACTTCACCGCCCATGCGGGCGGTTTCGTGGTGCCAGTAGATTTCCTCGCCGTATCGCTCTAGCTGGCGGGCGCAGAGGGCAAAGTCGAGCGGCGGGGCGTAGGCGACCTGAAGGTAGGTCCAGATCCCGGGTTCAACCTTCAGGGCCTGCAAAGTGGTGTGGTTCCAGCCACATTCCCAGACGGGGGGCAGGTTGGCGGCGTCCATCTCGGCGTCGGTCTTGACCAGCACGACGCTGCCGCCATGGTCGGCGACCAGCATTTCAAACGCAGGCAGGCTGCCGGGGGCAACCATCGCAAAGATCGCGTCATGGGTGGGGGGGAAGATCCCCTCGAACTTCTTGTAGAACCGGGAAAAACGGCGTTCGCACACCGTCAGCAGGAAACTTTCGATCCCCCGCGTCTCTGCCTCGACGCTTGCCTTCAGGGCCACGTCATAGCCGTCAAAGAGGGCGACGACCTGTCGGTAATCGACCGCCGGGGTCAGGCCGTAATCCAGCGCGGTGATGATGCCGTTGGTGCCATAGGCATGCTGGACCTTCAGGATTTCGGCCCCATGCAATTCAATCACGCGGGGGGTTTCTTCCACGGTCACAAGGCGCACATAGGTGATGTTGGTCCCGTCCCGCAGCATGCCGTTCTTCAAGGACCCGATCCCGCCGGATCCGCCCGAGACAAACCCCGCCATCGTCGCCAGCCGCTTGGTGGACGGAAACATCGACAGCATCTGCCCGGTTTCGGCCACCGCGTGTTCGACCTTTTCAATCCGCGCGCCAGCCTCACAGACCACCCGGCCGGGCGTGATCTCGATGATGCGGTCCAGCTTCGTCATCTCCATCACCACGCCGCCCTCCATCGGGACGCACTGGCCATAGTTGCCGGTGCCGCCGCCGCGAAGGGTCAGGGGCAGGCGCAGCTTGGCGCAGGCCGAGGCGACAGCAATCACCTCAGCCTCGGTCCTTGGTTGCACGACGATCTGGCCGGTCATGCTGTCCAGCTGGTCCTTCAGGATCGGCGAATACCAGTAGTAATCACGCGATTTCGCCAGGACGTAGTTCGCATCGTCATTCGCCGGAACCTCACCGATCATGGCGCGGAAGGCGGTCAGTTTTTCCATGGGAACAGTCATCAGGCCACCTGTCAGGTTTGGGGGATGCCACCCCGGATCACTGTGCGCACGCTGCCCGGTCGGGCAAGGGCGGCCAAGACATCGGGGGCGGGGAGGAGGAGGAAATCAGCGGGTTCGCCCACCTGCAGGCGCTGGGGGGCAAGTCCAAGCGCGCGGGCGGGGGCGTCGGTGATGGCGTCCACCCAATCGCCGGGCACAAGGTGGGCGGCAAGGGCGGCAAGGCGCAAGGATTCCAGCGGGTCATGGATGCCCATCGGATAGAACGGGTCGCGCACGTTGTCGGTGCCCAGCAGCACCGGCACCCCGGCGGCACGCAGTTCCAGCGCCGGGGCAAGGCCACGCAGGCGAGGGCTGCGGCCGGGGGTCATGTCTTGAAGGTAAAGGTTGGTGGTTGGCATCACGGTCAATGCCACGCCGGACCGGGCGAGTGCTGCGATTGTGCGGTCGGCGTCGGGGCGGATGGACAGCGAGCACGCGTGGCCGCAGAGCACCCGGTCGCCGATCCCGCGCCGGGTGGCCTCGGCCACGATCAGATCAAGGCCGGCGGCTTCCACCTCCAGCCCCTCGTCAACGTGGAAATCCAGCATCAGACCATGCTTTTCCGCCAAGTTGAAAACAAATGGGATGCGGGTTTGGAGGTCGGGGTGGCGGTAAACAAAGGCCCCCAGCACCTGACCATCCTGCGCGACCCGCCTGGCGATGGCCGGGCCGTGGTCGGGGTCACCCAGAACGTCGATGCCCGAGAGCGAAGACCGGATCAGGGGCATGCGGGTGGCCCATTCCTGCGCCACCTCAGCCGCGACGCCCCAAGCCAGCGGCGCGGCGGGTTCATTCCAGTCGATGTGGCTGCGGATGGCCCGCACGCCTGCGGCCCAGGCTTCCGCCATCCCCGCCCCAATCCGAGCGCACAGGTCGTCGGCGGTCCAGTTGGCCTTGTCTGCCGCCATCGCCTCGATCGCGCCGAACAGGCCGGGTTTGTCGGCCCGGGCCCGGGCGATGGTGAAGGCCTTGTCGAGGTGGACATGAGGTTCCACCGGCAGCGGCAGGATGGTCTGGGTGGCAGGGCCAGAGGTGGGGTCAATCGCCGTAATCCGGCCATCCGCCAGCGCAAGGCGCACGGTTGTGCCGTTCAGGTTGACGGGATCAAGGATCATTGCGCGTCAAGGTCCGGCGTGCGGTCAAGGTAGTCCAGCGGCATCCGGTGGACCTCTTCCAGAAGGGTCACGATTTGGCGGGCGGCGTTGGCGATGGTCTGTTGGCCCTTGTCCACTGTGGCAATTGCGGCATTGCCGCAGGCCCCGGCGGGATGCATGTCCTGCGCCGCCCACGCCAGTTTGCCGGCTGGGGTCAGGCCCAGGTGTTTGTTATCCTTGGCCATCGCCGCCACCATCGGATGAAAGTCGCGGGCGTGGTTCATCTGCACCAGCCCTGGGTGCAGGGCGCGCATCACGGATGTTTCCATGTCGCCCGCGTGGATGCCGAACCGCTCTTCTTCCGGCGAGAAGAGCCCTTCGGGCATCCCCATGGCGAACCAGTTGGCAGCGACGACCAGCATCTTGTGCCGCAGCCGCAGATCGCGGGCAACGATGTCCATCGGCGCGATCTGCCCACCGTGAGAGTTCAGGATCACCAGCTTGCGCACACCCGCGCGGGCCACGCTGTCGCCAATGTCGGACCACATTGCCATCAGGGTGGCGGCGGAAAAGGTCAGCGTGCCGGGAAAGGCGCTGTGTTCGTCGGACTTGCCAACCGGCAGGGTCGGCAGGATCAGCGCGGGCAGATCGGCGGGGATCAGCGGCACCGTGGCGGCCAGGATACCATCCAGGATCGCCTGATCCACCCGCAAGGGCAGGTGCGGGCCGTGCTGTTCAATTGCGCCCACCGGCAGGACGGCAATCAGCCGGTCACGCGGCAGGGCGGCAAAATCGCGCGCGGTATAATCTGCCCAGAAGCGGTGCTGCATGTTGTTCCCCAAGCTCAGGGGAAGGTTGGTCCGCGCAAGCGGGAAGTCAAACGGTTTGCATTGAACCATGCATCCTTGCCGGGCGGCTGCCTGCTTTCCGGGCAGCGCAGGTCACAACCCGTTCAGGGGCACCTTGAGGTAGCGCTTGCCGTCCTTGTCCGGAGGGGGCAGGTCGCCGCCGCGCATGTTTACCTGCAAAGCAGGGAAGATAAGGTTCGGCATCGCAAGGGTCGCATCGCGGGCGGTGCGGAGGGCGATGAACTCTTCCCGCGTCTTGCCGGCAATGTGGATGTTGTGGGCGCGTTCGTCGGCGACTGTGGTCTCATACGCAATGTCGCGGCCGTTCGGGCCATAGTCATGGCACATGAACAGGCGCGTCGTGTCCGGCAGGGAAAGGACGCGCAGGATGCTGTCGTAAAGCTGCCCCGCATCGCCGCCTGGAAAATCGGCGCGGGCTGATCCGCCATCGGGCATGAAAAGTGTATCGCCGACAAAGGCCGCGTCGCCCATCAGATGGGTCATGCAGGCGGGGGTGTGGCCGGGTGTGTGCAACGCGGCGCAGCGCATCTGGCCGATGTGGTATGTGTCACCATCGTCAAACAGCCGGTCGAATTGTGAACCGTCGCGCTGAAACTCCGTTCCTTCGTTGAAGACCTTGCCGAAGGTATCCTGCACCACGGTAATGGCCCTGCCGATGCCGATCCTGCCGCCCAAGGCAGTCTGGATGTAGGGCGCGCCGGACAGGTGGTCGGCGTGAACATGGGTTTCGATCAGCCACTCCAGGCTCAGGCCATTGGCGCGGACATGGTCGATCATGGCATCGGCATGGACATAGGTGATCCGTCCGGCGGCATAGTCGATGTCCATCACGCTGTCGATGATGGCGCAGGCGGTCGAAGCGGGATCCTGCACCACATAGCTGATGGTGTTGGTGCCGGGGTCGAAGAAGCCGGTCACCAGCGGTTTGACAGCATGATCGGGGGTCAGGGACACCATAGCCTCCTTCACGCTGCGGGTTTTGGTGCGGGGCTGCGGGCCTGCATGGCGCGGGCCAGCAACAGACCAAAGATCAGGGCGGCGACGAACAGAAATGCCTCGGGTATGCCTGTGCCAAGGGCGGGCAGCGCGCCGCCGGGGCAAAAGCCAGCAATTCCCCAGCCAACCCCGAAGGTAGCCGACCCAAGGACAAGGCGGCGGTCGATCACGCGGGTGTCGGGCAGCTGGAACCGTGACGCTTGAACCGGTGCCGCGCGCCGAAACACGAGCCAGTAGCCGGGAATCGTGACCGCCAGTGCGCCGCCCATCACGAAGGCAAGGCTGGGGTCCCAGGTTCCAGCCAGATCGAAGAAGTTAAGCACCTTGGCCGGGTTCATCATGCCCGACACAGCGATACCAAGACCGAAGATCAACCCGATCATCATGGCTGACACAAGCCGCATCGTCAGACCCCCAACAGGTGGCGGGTGATGTAGACCGTGGCAATTGCGGTCGCGATGAAGGTCAGCGTTGCCACCATGGACCGCCGGGAAAAGCGCGCGTTGCCGCAAACCCCGTGCCCCGACGTGCAGCCCCCGCCATAGCTGACGCCCACGCCGACAACGACCCCGCCGAGCACGATGGCCACGCTGGAGATCGGGATCTGCATCTGCGGGGACTGTCCTGTCAACGCCATCATGACCAGCGGACCCATGGTCATCCCGACAAGGATGGCCGCCTTCAACCGCCAGTCAGCCATATCGCCAAAGCGCAGCACGCCTCCAAGGATGCCCGTGACGCCCAGAACCCGCCCATGGAGCACCATCAACAGCACCGCCGCCAAGCCGATCAGCGCGCCGCCGCCCATCGATTGCCAAGGGGTGAAATCCGTTGCCATGTGGTCCTCAGCCATTCCAAGCCTGAAGGCTCAAGCCTAGCAGGCCTAGCTCGTCGGGTATATGCTGCCGTCCCATTTGACGCCCGAAAGAACTACGCCCCGATGGGGGCATCGGGGCGGATAACCAAAATCTTCGAAACTGCAGGATCAGAGAGGCGGACGTCCGCGCACAGCACGCGCAATCAGCGCGATGACGAACAGCGCAATGAAGATGAAAAACAGGATCTGCGCAATGCCGGCAGAGGTTCCGGCGATGCCACCAAAGCCCAAAGCGGCGGCAACAAGCGCGATCACAAGAAAGGTTACGGCCCAACCCAGCATTGAAATCTCCTTTTCTGCATAAGGTGTCGGTGTGTGTGTCGATAAGGATCAAACGCCTTTGCTGCGGAAAAGTTCCAGTCGCAGAACCGATGCTGCAAAAAAAGCGCACGCGTGGTTGCGCCTTTCGTGTCTGCAACAGGGGCTTGACTTGGGCGTCCGTGTCATTGCGCACAGGCGCTTTCACACGGATGTCAGGCTTATGAGCGGCGTCATACTTGTCGCAAGTCCCTCGGGCGAGAATTATGACTGTCGCGTCATCGCTCTTTGGGTCACGTGCAGAAGCGCCTCCCGGGCGTTCCGGCCATCTCGCTGAACGCTGGGCCCAATGCAAAGGGCGTGACCGGATTCCTCTCAGCTGTGGAGAGAAACCAGATCACGCCTGTCTTGCCATCGGCAAGCTGGGTCATCGGCTACAGTTCAGCGTCAGCACCCGAAAAGCGAGATATCCCGGCACGTGCATCCAGAAGAGCCAACAGAGTGCCCTTCGGAAGCGAGGACAGTTTGTCCTGCAAGGTCATGCCGGGTGCAGGATTACAGCTTGGAGAACCAGCTGTCGACTTCACGCTCGGCTTCGTCTTTTGCTTTGCCGTACTTTTGCTGGACAAGTCCGACCATCTGTTCGCGTTTGCCGGCAACGCGGTCAAACTCGTCGTCCGTCATATCGCCCCAGGTTTCAAGTGCCTTGCCCTTGTACTGCTTCCAAGTGCCTTCGATACGGTCCCAGTTCATGGCGGTCTCCTTTTCTTGGGTTTCGGCACGATCATGTGCATCGTGGAAAAGAAACGCCGCTGGATCACACCGGTTCCATCACGGACCCGTCAGACAAACTCATCCGGCAGAATTGGGACGTTCACCCCAAACGCTTCTGCAGCAGCAAAATCATGCGGCAGGAGATACCCCTTGCGCTGCGCAGGGGGCAGGGCGGCGTTGCGGTGGGCGATGTCCGTCCAGACCTGCACGGCGCGCGAATCCTCAAACGCTTCGGGGCCCACATCGGCGGGCAGCCAATGCGTCATCACGCGGTCGCGCAGTTCGGACACATCGTTGTGTGAGGTAAGGTACACCCCCGCCTCTGTGTCCCAGCGGAAGCTGCGGCTGTTGAGATTGGCCGAAGACACGATCGCGCCGTCCAGATCAAAGACCGACACTTTGGCATGAACATAAACCAGATGCGCGCCATGCAGACGGCTGCGAGCCGCTTCCGGGGCGGTCTCGCCGTCCGGCAACGCTTGTCTTGGCTGGGCCGGCGAGCCGACAAACAGCCGACGACCGAATGCCTCGCGGATGATGCGCAGCGCGCGGGCCTGTCGCGCCTCGCCAAAGCGTGCGTCAAGGCTGCGACGTTTGCCAAACGCCACATCATCAGGGGCTGCGGGCAGGATCAGGATCATCGTCAGTGCCGGCTTTTCGCGCGCTTCCTTTGCCAGTGTCCTGGCCAACCGGATGTCACGAAAATACTGGCTCTCCAGGTAGATCAACTGCCTTGCCCGCTGCACCAGCACCCGGTGCGCCGTCTCGAAATCGCTGGTCAAGGGTGTTGGGCCAAACGACAGGGGCGCCTGCTGCCTTGGCTGCGACAGGGTGCGCAACAGGCGGCGGGTTCTGGGCAGCGGGGCGCGCCCGCTGATCACATCGCGAAACGTCTCCAGATGGGTCTGAGCTTCGGCCACCGCCGGGCCTTCGATCAGCAATTGCAGATCGTGCCAGGTTTCAGGACCGATACGGGCATGGTTCGGGGTATCGTAGCGCCGCTCGTTCAGATCAAGCCCGCCGATGTAAAGCACGGTGCGGTCGATCACGGCCAGCTTCTGGTGATGCACTGCGGGGTAAAGCCGGGGCAGCGCCCAAAGCCGTACCGCGACCGTGCCATCCGCCCGGATGCGCAGGTTCGTGCGGGCACCGTCCATATCGCGCAGGGCCGCAGCCCTGATTTCGGGGGATTGTTTGTTCAGCCATCCAGCAAGTCCGATAAGCTTTTTCATGATGTAGGGCCAGATCAACAGCCGGATCACTGCCCCGGTCTCGGCCGGGTGACGGGCCAGGTCCACCTTCAGCTGCGCGCCGGGGTTTGCCACAGCCGCGGCGGCGGCAAACATCCGAAGGCTGCGGGTTGCTTCACGGTGCTGTTGCGCGCGGGCAATCGGGTCGACGTCGCTGAGGACGAAGTTCACCCGGACGCCCCGATTCAGTACATGCACCATAAGATCAAACCAGGTCTTGCCAATGGCCAGCCCTTCGGGTGACCGCAGACGCGTAGACAGATCGAACACAAGAAAGCTGGCCCAGATTTCTGATCTTGCCGCAAGAAATGAACGTTCCAATGCCGGGTAGGCTTCGTGGGCTGTCAGAAGAATCCGGACTGACCGGACAGAATGAGGCATTGCAAATTCCTGGCAAGGCTGCGCGCAAAAGGTTAACGGCGCCGCCGAAATTGGGTTCCCTTAACGTCACCCTGCCTTTTAAAACACCAGGGCACCGCCTTTGGGCAAAGGGCACTAAGCCGGGTCACGCACCGGGGGTAGCATACTGGCAATGTCGTCTTTCTGAGCCGTCTGGCGGTTTTCGGCAAGGGCCAGCGGCGACACTGTAAAAGTCACACGCAGAAAATAGCTGTCGTCCAGCACGCCAGATTCTTGGCGGCCGGACAGCTGCTGCACAAAAGCAGTGATCAGTTGCGATCCGATGCCCGTGGTCGGCGTGCCGGGCATCGCGGGGTCAGCATTGGCCACGCGCCGGCTGTTGACGATTTCAAGAACCGCATCGCTGCCGCCAGACCGCTTCAGCCGCACCGTCAGCCGCCCGGGTTCGGCCCGTGTTGCGCCCGAGTGTTTGATTGCATTGGTCAACGCTTCGGCCAGAAGGAGTGACAGGGGCACTGCCTGATCCGGCACAAGGCGCAGGTCGTCAATGTCATTCTGGGTCGAGAAGGGTTTTTCGGGTCCCGAAGACATGGAAAGGATCTGCCGCACGATATCGGGGATAAGTTCGCGCGCCCGCACATCGGCAAGCCCGCTGGTCTGGTAAAGCCCGCGGTGCACGGTGGCCAGACTCATGATCCGTTCCTGAAGGTTCTTCAGAAGATCCTTCGCCTCACCGCTTTTTGCGCTGCGGATCTGGATATTCATGATCGACGAGATCAGTTGCAGGTTGTTCTTCACCCGGTGGTGCACCTCACGCAGGAGGACTTCCTTCTGGTGAACGGAATCCTCCAGCTCGGCTTCGCTGCGGGTGATGCTTTCTGTCATGGACTGGTACGCGCTGGCCAGTTCGTCCAGTTCCGACGGCGCATTGCGCAGGTCAAGGGCCTGAAGGCGCCGGTCGCCACGGGCAAAACTGACGATGGACCGGTTCAGCGTGCGCACGTGCCGGGTTACAAGGAATTCCGCAGCAAAGCCTGAAACTGCCAGCCCGACCAGCCACATCATCAGGGTTGGCAAATAGACCGACATGCCCCAGTCACCCGCCACATTTGGCTGGTCCGGGCGAAAGCTGCTCATCAGGTAAAGTTCACCTGCAATGATCGGCACCACAGCATAGGTCAGTGCATCACCAGCCTGCGACGTGGCACGAAACACCGACCCCTCCCGCCCGACAAACTCGGTGATCGGTCTGTTTCGCGGCAGTTGCTGCTCAGCCACGGCCAAGTCGAGGTTTGAGGTAAGAAGTGTTCCCAACTTGTCAAAGGTCCAGAACGCTGTGGATTTCTCAAGCTCCGATCCTTCGATCATGGCCGAGAAACGCAACGCTTCGATCGAGTTGTGGGGAACGGTCATCACCGCATAGCCGACATAAACCCCGGAGGCATCGTAAACCGGATGCGAAATGCCGACCACCGAGGTCTTGGCGACAGGCGCGCGGGGATTGATCCAAAGATAGGGCGCTTGAATGTCGCGCACCTTCTGAAACAGCGGATCGGCGGAAAAATTAAACTCGCGCCCGACAGAAGAACAGGTCATCAGCCCTGATATCGGAACAAAGGCGATAACCGAGGCAAGTGGTTCGACTTTGGCCATCTCGCGCATCAGCGTTTCACAGGCTTCAGGATTGTCCAGCACAAGGGGCATGGCACTCGCAATGCTGCCGACCATGCCGCGCACCCTGCCGATCAGGCTGGTTTCGGCAGCGGCGGCCTGCAAGGTGGCCCCCATCAGCGCAAGTTCGCTGCGCGACTGGATCTCTTCTTCAAGCGCCTTGGTCTGGATGAACGCGAAAAAGCCGGCAGGCAGCATCGCCAATGCCAGAATCATCGCAAAGCGGATCGCAAATCGAGAGGCGAAATGACGCCTGAGGGCCGGTGTCATGCAGCTTGCATCCCCGACCGGCCCATCACTGCCATACTGGCCTGATCAACGCCCGAAAACGCATCTTCGCCATCGGCAAGGCCCATCAGGTCCGACAGCCGCTTGCGCGCCCGGCTGGCACGGCTTTTGACGGTGCCCACCGCCACGCCCATGGTCACCGCCGCCTCTTCGCAGGAAAAGCCGGAAGCTCCGACAAGAGTAAGCACTTCGCGGTGTTCGGGCGAAAGCTGGTCAAACGCGCGCTGAAAGTCGCTGTAGGCCAGTCGTCCGTCATGATCGGGCCGCACAAACAGGCTTTGCGCGTGGATCCCATCAGGGTCGGCCACCTCACGCCGGGTGCGGCGCAGGGACGAATAATAGGTGTTGCGCAGAATGGTGAACAGCCAGGCCTGCAGGTTGGTGCCGACGCTGAACTTGTCGATGTTGGACCAGGCCTTGACGATGGTGTCCTGCACCAGATCGTCCGCCGAGGATCGGTTCCGCGTCAAGCTCATCGCGAAGGCGCGAAGCGACGGCAGGTGCCCGACCAGCTGATCACGCGGGTGCGCAGCAGTCGCGGCAACGGTCGTGTCCTGCTGCGCGGCCATCACGAAGGCTTTCCGTTGCCATCCGCCGATTTCTTGCGCAGCTGGTCAAGCAGCTGCGTAAGCTTGTCGGGAATCTCTTCCTTCAGCGTCTCGTCGTAGATCCGCTTGAGATTCTCATCGATCTGGTCTCGGATCTTCGATTTGGGATTGCTGTCTGACATGCCTGCATACATTTTTTTCTGACCCACTTCGCTTATCACGGAACCAAACGCCGGATCAAAGCGTTTGGTTCCCGGAAAAACTGTAAAAACTGTTGTTGAGGGAGAAAAATCCTATGCAAGCCCCCGCTCTGCCTGATCCGATCGCGGCCATTAGCACAAACCTGCCCTATCTGCGGCGCTATGCCCGCGCTTTGACCGGAAGCCAGACCACCGGCGACAGGTTTGCCGCAGCCACGCTTGAGGCTTTGCTTGAGGATATGGATTCGCTGCCGACGGACATCGATCCGCGGGTGGGCCTGTTCCACGTCTTCCACGTTGTGTGGTCAAGTGCCGGCGCCCCGGTCGGCGAGCCCGACAGCCGCTATTCCGCCATCGCCCAGGCGCATATGGCGACCTTGACCCCCAACACTCGGGAAGCGTTGCTTCTGCAGGGCATCGAAGGGTTCTCGCAGTCCGAGGTCGCCCAGATCATGCGGGTTGATCTGGAGGAAGTCCAACTGCTGATCGACACCGCGGTGCGCGAAATGCAGGCTTCGGTGACGGGACGGGTGATGATTATCGAGGATGAGGCGATCATCTCGATGGACATCGCAGCCATCGTTCGGGAAATGGGCCATGAAGTGACCGGCATCGCAGCCACCCGGACCGAGGCGGTGGAACTGGCCAGGCGGCACCAGCCGGACCTGATCCTTGCCGACATTCAGCTCGCGGACCGGTCCTCGGGGATCGACGCGGTCAATGACATCCTGAAACATGTTCCGGACGTGCCCGTGATCTTCATCACAGCCTTTCCGGAACGTTTGCTGACCGGCGAACGCCCGGAACCGGCCTTCCTGATCACCAAGCCCTACGCCGAAGAACAGGTTCGGTCCGCAGTATCGCAGGCGATGTTCTTTGCCAGCACGGAAACCCTTCACGCCTGACGCTCGCGTGCAGGATCAGACCAGCCCGGGGATCAACTCCCCGGGTTTTTTCTTTTCTTTTTAGATGTTTGGCGGGAACCAAAGTCCCGGATGCGCGTTTCGTTGTTGTGGCTGCAGGATCATTCTGCAGCACCCGCAACATTCGGAGACTGCCATGTTTCGTGCATTCGCAATCGGTGGCTTTGCCGCCCTTACCCTGACCACTGCAGCCCTTGCCCAAAGCGGACCGACGGTGAAATCCGTTGAAGTCACCGTCGAGCTGGATGCAATCGGCAACCCGGCCGCCGCAACCTACTGGACCACGGTCGCGGATGATCTGGAAAACGCCATCGTGGCAAAGCTGACCGACCAGGTCGCGGATGATGGCGTGAATGTCATCATCGACCTTGAAGAAGTGTCGCTGTCCGGTGGCCTGACCGAGCAGCTTGGTCTGGCCGATACCCGCCTTGTGGGCAACGTTGTGATGACCCACGACAGCGACAACACGCGTTTCGGCACGTATGAGCTGACCGTGGACATCAATTCGTCCGCCGCGATGTTCCCGCCAGATCTGGACGTGACGACGATTCCGGCTGACAGCCGTGTGTACTATGACGCGATGATTGCCACATTCGCCAACGGCGTGGTGGAGCGGCTGAAATAAGCCCGACCCCCATATCCATGATTCAAGCCCCGGCATATTCATGCCGGGGCTTGGCCATTGGCAAGTTCTACGCGGCAGTGCCATCCTTCGCGCCCTCACAAAATTCGGCGATCAGAAGCGCCGACACATCGCTTTCCGCAAAGGGAAACGGCAACTCCGCCCAGCCGTCTGGAAGTCCATTTACCGCATCAACCCCGACCAGAACGGTGCGTCCGCCATCGTTGGCGACGCGCCGACCAAGGTCGGATTCGACAAAAACCTCTACATCAGCTTGCACGAACGCCGCTTTTATGCGCCCCAACGGCATCGCCGCCACCGCTTCGTCAAGCGAGCGGGCGAGGACGACAAGCGCTTCGCTGGCAATGCCGCGGATGATCATTTCGATATCCTGTGCTACCAGCCATTCGCGCACGACAATGACAAACACCGGTTCAGGGGTGCCTTCACATATGGTTCGCATCCGAATACCCCTTGGCTTCAAGATCTGACACTGGGGCCGTTCGGCTTTCGGCGCATTAAACTGTGACATAGGAAACGCAGAAAATGGTGATCCCTTGCGACAAATGCCCCCTGCGCCGCTGCCAGTACTTTCTGCCCTTCACCGAGGAAGAACTGACCTTCATGCTGAAATTCAAGACCGGTGAGCTGACGGTCGAGGCCGGGTCTACCGTTCTGATGGAAGGCTCGAACAGCCCGCAGGTCTTCACCGTCCTGTCGGGCATGGGCACGCGCTACAAGACGCTTGAAGATGGCCGGCGTCAGGTGATCAACTTCCTTTTCCCCGGCGATTTCATCGGCCTTCAGGCCGGTATCATGGGAGAGATGAAACACTCGGTCGAAACTGCGACGCCGATGGTGCTGTGCGTTTTCAACCGGTCCGACCTGTGGAATATGTTCAAGTCGCATCCCGAACGCGCCTATGATCTGACATGGATTGCGGCGGTGGAAGAACATCTTTTGGGGGAAAGTCTGACCGCGCTGGGCCAGCGCAGCGGGGCCAAGCGCATCGCCTGGGCGCTTTTGCGGCTGCATCACCGCTTGCGCGTGGTCGGTCTGGAAAAGGACGGCTCTGTGCCGCTGGCGTTTCGCCAGCAGGATCTGGCCGATGCGCTGGGCCTGTCGCTGGTCCACACCAACAAGACCCTGATGGAACTGCGCAAGTCAGGTCTGGCGCGCTGGGTTGACGGTTTTCTGAAAATCAAGGACCGGACCAAGCTGGCAACTTATGCCGGCTCTGCGCCCGAGCCTTTGGACCGCCGCCCGCTGATGTGATCCGTGCAGGGTAAAGCACCGCCGATGCGACCTGCCAGAATATTGCAGGCCGCACCGGCGGCAAGTAACGGTCCAAGACGACAAAACGCCTACGGACCGGACCGCAGGGAGGGACATCCTGCAGATCGGCACTAGGAAAACGCCCTGCCGTGAAAATGGTTCCCGTTGCGGGCTGAAATTGACCGGGTTGACGCCCTTGGGGAAGGCCTGGGTTCAGACACTGTCTTTCGGCTCATCATCCTTGGCCGTGTTCATCTTGCTGGCCAGGGTGGTGGCCAGCGTGCTGACCAAGCTGCTGGCCAGACTGGCAGCAACGCCACTGGCGACCGTTGTTGCGAAGGTTACGCCCGATTGCGCTGCCCGGTCTTCGTCCGCGCGCAGAACGGCGCGGGCCTGCGCCAGAAGCTGATCCCGGTCAGGGCCAAGAAGGCGGTCTTCAACAGCCGTGCGGGGCAATGCCGCCCCCAAGGCTGCACCAATCGCCATCCCGATCCCGGCCGCAAACAGCGGGCGATCCTCGATCAGTCGACCGTGCCGCTGCGCTGGTGTCGCGTCTGGTTCATCGGGACCTTTCAGGGTGTCCTCGATCCAGTCTTCCACCCGTCCGGCCTGATCCTGCGGGGCGGTGGTGTCCATCAGGAACGGCGATGCCGAGGCTGGCCCGTCCGTCCTGCCACCGCTTTCGGGTTCGGCCTTGTCATCCTGCGCCGCATCCACATCCGCATCGGTCCCGCCCAAGCGACCGAAGACCAGCCACGCGACAGCCGCACCAGCGAGCACAGCGGCCAACGGATTGGCCCTGACAGTCCGATCAACCGCCTGAGCGTAAGGGCCAATATTGGTCATGGCAAAGCCTTTCACATCTGCGAGCAGCACGTCCGGGGTCAGCCGGTCGCGCAGACCTTCAATGGACCGGGACAACGCTTCACGATCCTCCTCCAGCCTGGCCGCGATTTCAGCGGGCGTCTGCAAGGAAGGCTGATCTGACAAAGGGTCAAGCCGGGCCATTGCGTCTCACCAAAGATTGCAGGGTTTCGACATCGCGCTTCACCGATGCGCCGCTGCGCCTTGGCAGGCTGGAAGCATCGCGCATCAGCCGGGCGGCGTGCTGGGCAAAGCCAAAGGCCAGCAGCAACAGGACGCCGCCAACCACGACGGACGCCCAGGTCGGAGACAGCCCCAGGGCAACCACACCGGCGACAGCAGCGGCAGCCAGCACGTTGATGGCCGTGATCGCAAGAACCACGGCCACCGCGCCCTGAACGGCCGCTTGCTGCACCCAGCGCAAACGTTCCGCAGCTTCGGCCCGCGCCAGGGCCAGTTCGCCCTGCACCAGCCGGGCGACGCCGGCCAGCACATCCGCCATCATGCTGGCGGGGTTGCGATCTGCTCCCGTGCCTTCGCTCATCCGCGTGGGGCCTTTGGTACTGCGGGCAGGCCTTGCGTGTCGGCAACTCGCCGGTGCGCGTCGCGCTGCCCGGACGATCCGATGAACCTGGCAAGCGCAAAACCGGCGATGGCTGCGCCGACCGCAAACGTGCCGGGATGACGACGGGCATAGCCTTGCGCGTCAGCCAAAAGGTCGCCCAGCGTGCGGCCGCGCAGGCTGTCGCTGACCGTGGCCACGCCACCGGCCAGCCCATTCAAAACCTGTGCCGACAGGCCAGTTGTCCCATCACCTTCGGCACCCAGCCGATCTGCAAGGCGGTCTGCGGCATCGACCAGCGTGTCACGGACTGCTCCGGCGCGCTCACCCGCTGCATCGCGCACAGCGTCAAGGGTATCCGAGGCGTGCGCCTTGACCTCGGCGGTGACCGTGCGGCCAGCCTCGGTTGCGGTATCCATCGCGGACGAGGCCATCTCTTTGGCCTTGTCGGCGGTGGAGTTCAGCTTGTCTTTCAGATCGGTCACGGTTGTAGGGATCGTAGTCATGGCAAACTCCATCAGATCAGTGGGGCGGGTCAGTGTTGCGGATCTTGCGCCCCGGTTGTTTCGTTTGGCCCTGAGCGCCGCGTCCTGCGCGGGCAAAGGGCCGCGTTAACTGGCGTCAGGTTGCTGCCACCAGTTGCGCAAGGTCTGCGCGCATCGCTTGCAAGCTTGCGGCGATGGTGGGATCGGCCTCATCTGCGATTGCTTCGTCAAAGGCTTGCAGAACCCATTCCTCACCGCTGTGAATCTGGGCCAGCGTGTCGGCGTCGATGTCATCAAAGAACGCCCGCACCTTCACCACCATCTCGTTCACGGTGCCCATGAAGGTGCCATCCCGGTCGACGGTCTGGCCATGCGCCTGCAGATGTCCGACAAGCTTTTCGGCCTGAGCCTGATGCAGGGCAAGGAAAGTCTCGACCGTGCGCTGAAACGAGGGCTCGGCTTTTTCTGACATGACCTCGAATCCGCGAATGGCATCACGGGTCCGGTCGTGCAGGGCAATCAGCGCGGCGGGATCGTTGGCTGTGCGGGTATCCGCGGGGATAGGGGATGGCGTCTGCATCGCGCGTCCTTTTGATGCGGCTGGCCCTTGGCGGGCGGCCAATGTCACTGTGTGCCTATCCAACGCCCGGGGGCGGGGCTGGTTCCCGGCAACGGACAGGGTTTTGCGATGCCAGCCTAGCTGGCCAGCGCCAACTGGCCCGGTGATCTGCGCCGACGCGCGCGCGCTTGCGGAGCGGTCAACGGCTTGCCAGTTTCCGTGACAAAGGCTGCGACCATCGCCGCCTCCATCGTCGTCACCGCGAAGTCGGCGCCGATCTCTTCCGCCGCGCGCAGGGCAAGGGCGGTGCCGCTGGTGATCGTGCGCGCAGTTTCAGGTTCCAGCGCCGGATCGGCAGGATCCGGCCCGGTCAGGGTATCTGGCATCTGCCAGATCACCACGCCAACCCGCAACCCCGGCAGGGCACGCTTGATCCGCCTTATGATCAACAGCGACGCGCGCGCCGGTGTCGGGTCCAGAAAGCTTAGGACGACACATCCCGGACCGCCGCTTTCGCGGCCAAGTGTCGCCAGTCCAGCCATTTCCGCGCGGCGCAGAGGCGTGACCTCGGCCCCTTCGGCAGCCAGCGCCTGACCCAGCATGCGTGCAGCGACATCATCCAGATTGCTGCGCCCGCCCGCCACAATGATCCTGACTGGGGCGGTCTCAACCGGTGGTGTCGCTTCAACCCCCTCAACCACCGCACCGTCAATCAGGGCGGCTTCAGCTTGGAGTTCGGCGCGTTCCTCTTCGACCACTGGTTCCAGCGCCTGCAGAAAGCGCAGCGCAGACCGCGAGATGCCTTCCTCCTGCGCCTGGGTCAGAACGCCCCGGTCGTAGTCGGTCTGTGCCAGCAACAGCGCAGGCAGGCCAACGGCTTGATAGTAGTCGGCGAGGAAATCCTTTTCCAACGCCTCTTCGGCGCGGGTCACGGATTCCACCGTGTCGCCCGACAGCAGCCGCTGATACAGCCGCGCATGGTCGGCCAGCATCGGCTCGTCGCCGAAAAGGATGTCGAAAACTTCGAACTGCGGCAGATAGCGGCCCAGCACCACCAGACAAACTGTCAGCGGCGTTGACATGATCAGCCCCATCGGCCCCCAGATCCAGGTCCACACGATGGCCGAGATGATGACCGCCAACGGCGAAACGCCAGTGCGCGACCCGTAAAGCCGCGGCTCGATGATATTCGAGGTGATCGCCTCGACCAGCAGAAACAGGCCGGCGGTCCAGATCACCATCGACCAGTCGGGTGAGGCCGCGAAGGCCACCGTCATCGGCAATGTCGCCGCGACAACCGACCCGATGTAGGGCACAAACCGCAGGATCAGCGTCATGAAGGCCCACAGCATCGGGTTTGGCACCCCGATGATCCACAGGCCAAGTCCGATCGGCACGGCGTAGATCACATTCACAAGGATCTGCGTCAGCAGGTAACTTGCCACCCGCGCGCCGGCATCTTCCAGAATCTCGGTCGTGCGGTGCAGGTCATTGGCTCCGGTCAGGCGAATGAACCTGTCGCGGATGTCGTCCCGCTCCAGCAGCATGAAGATCACCACGACAATGATCAGGCCCGTCGTCACCAAAGGGCTGATGATCGGAAACAGCACGTCGCGCAGCAACTGCCAAAGGCTTTGGTTTTCCACCACCTCCACGGTCATCGGCTCTCCGGCACCACCCGCCGCACTGCCGTCCGAACTTGCGGCAAGCGAGCTGCTGATAGCCTCATTCACCCGCGACACAAGGTCGGCGAACTGGCCCAGAACATTGGATTGCCCCTGTGCCGAGGTCCAGGCCTCGACCTTTGACAGGATGTTCGACTGGTAGGTTGGCAGGCTTTGCACGACAAGGCCGATTTGCGCGCCCATGACCACCAGGATCACACCAATCAGACCAAACGTCAGGGTGACGGCGGTCAGAACAGCGAGCATGCGCGGCACGCCTCTGCGCCGCAGTGCCGAGATCAGCGGAGAGATTGCAAAGGCAATCAGCGTGGCGATGGCAAGGGGCAGAAAAACCTCGCTGCCGAAGTGCAGGATCGCAGCACCGATGCAGATCGAGATGGCCGATGACCAGTTGACCCGGCGCGCACGGATATCCTCAACCGTGTCGCGCTGGCCGCCCGAGAAGGGACCGCCGGACCCTGAAAGGCCAAAGGCGGCGGCAGGCGTGACTACCGGATCGAACGCGCTTCTGTCAGCCATATTGGCGGGGTATCCCTGAAAACCAAACCTCGCCCGGAAGGTTGGCGCCAAGCCCTAACGCAGGCTTGGCGGCATTGGTTCCCTTGCCAGACGCAGATGCCCGGCCTAGCCTTGGAGCGTGCGGACCCCGTAGCCCTCCCCGCGTGCGCGCATCGCAGCGACAGCGGCAATGCTGGCGGCGGCGGTGGTGAAATAGGGGATCTTGTCCATCAGCGCCACGCGGCGGATGTCGCGGCTGTCGCTGACGGCTTGCGACCCTTCTGTCGTGTTCATCACCAGCGCGATGTCGTCATTCTTGAGCCGGTCAACGATGTTCGGGCGGCCTTCATAGACCTTCGCAACGCTTTCGCTAGGGATTTCCTGCTCGGCCAGCCATTTGGCGGTGCCCTTTGTGGCGACGATGACAAAGCCCATCGACACCAGGTCGCGGGCGGCGGCGGCCAGGGGTTCGGTCTTGTCCATGTCCTTGACCGACAGGAACACGCGGCCGGTTTCGGGCAGGATCGTACCTGCGCCCATCTGCGCCTTCAGGAAAGCCAGCGCAAAGGTGCGGTCCCAGCCCATCACTTCACCCGTTGAGCGCATTTCCGGGCCAAGGACCGGGTCAACACCGGGGAAGCGGGCGAAGGGCAGAACAGCCTCCTTGACGCTGAACCAGGGCGTGATCGGGTCGGCAAGGGTGTTGGGGTCGGCAAGTGGCAGCGGGCTGTCGGGGCCGACGCCAGCGGGGTAGGGCGCGCGCAGCGGAAAGTTCGACAGCGGCTCGCCAGCCATCAGCCGCGCGGCAATGGATGCGATGGCGCTGTCGGTGGCCTTGGCGACGAAGGGCACGGTGCGGCTGGCGCGGGGGTTCACCTCCAGCACATAGATCGTGCCGTCCTTGATGGCGAATTGCACGTTCATCAGGCCAACGACGTTCAGTGCCAGCGCCATCTGCACGGTCTGGCGTTTCAGTTCGGCAATGGTGTCTGCGGTCAGCGAATGGGGCGGCAGGCAGCAGGCACTATCGCCGGAATGGACGCCCGCCTCTTCGATATGTTCCATGATGCCAGCGACATGCACCTCTTTACCGTCGCTTAACGCATCAACGTCAACCTCAATGGCATTGGAAAGGTATGAGTCGAGGAGGACCGGGCTGTCACCCGAGACCTGCACGGCGGTGCGGATATAGCGTTCAAGCTGGGCGTCATCGCGGATGATTTCCATCGCGCGGCCGCCAAGGACGAAGGAGGGGCGGATGACGAGGGGGTAGCCGACATCCTGCGCCACGGCAAAGGCTTCGTCGCGCGAGCGGGCGGTGCCGTTGTGCGGCTGCTTGAGGCCTAGATTGTGGAGGAGTTGCTGGAAGCGCTCACGGTCCTCGGCCAGATCAATGGCGTCGGGCGTGGTGCCAAGGATCGGGATGCCCTCGGCGTGCAGCGCGTTGGCCAGCTTCAGCGGCGTTTGCCCGCCGAACTGGACGATGACACCGTGAAGGGTGCCGTTTTCCTGTTCGACCCGCAGGATTTCAAGGACATGCTCCAGCGTGAGCGGTTCAAAATACAGACGATCCGAGGTGTCGTAGTCGGTGGAGACGGTCTCGGGGTTGCAATTGACCATGATGGTCTCGTAGCCCGCGTCCGTCAGCGCGAAGCAGGCGTGGCAGCAGCAATAGTCGAACTCGATGCCCTGCCCGATCCGGTTCGGCCCGCCGCCGAGGATCACGATCTTCTTCGCATCCGTCGGCCTCGCCTCGTCCGCCGGCGCTCCGGCGAAGGGCGGCTGGTAGGTCGAATACATATAGGCCGTGGGCGTGGCGAATTCGGCCGCGCAGGTGTCGATGCGCTTGTAGACGGGCCGCACTCCAAGCGAACGGCGGAATGCGCGCACCTCGTTTTCGCTCTTGCCGGCGAGCGCCGCGAGCCGCGCGTCAGAGAAGCCCGCAGCCTTGAGCTGGCGGAAAGCTCCCGGCGTTTGCGGCAGGCCATGCGCCTTCACCTTGGCTTCGAGATCGACGATGCCCTGCAGCTGCTCGATGAACCACGGGTCGATCTTGCAGAACTGGTGGATTTCCTCGTGGCTCAGGCCCATGCGCAGGGCCTGGCCGACCTTGAGCAGGCGGTCCTGCGTCGGCGTGCCGATGGCGGAGCGGATCGCATTGCGGTCGTCGCCCTTGCCCAAACCTTCGATCTCGATCTCGTCGAGGCCGGTCAGCCCCGTCTCTAGGCTGCGGAGCGCCTTTTGCAGCGATTCCTGGAAAGTGCGCCCGATCGCCATCGCCTCGCCCACCGATTTCATGGACGTGGTGAGAACGGGGTCCGCGCCCGGGAATTTCTCGAAGGCGAAACGCGGGATCTTGGTGACGACGTAATCAATCGTCGGCTCGAACGAAGCGGGCGTCGCGCCGCCGGTGATGTCGTTCGCCAACTCGTCCAGCGTATAGCCCACCGCCAGCTTGGCGGCGATCTTGGCGATCGGAAATCCCGTGGCTTTCGAGGCCAGGGCGGAAGACCGCGACACGCGGGGGTTCATCTCGATCACCACCAGGCGGCCATCCGCCGGATTGACGCCGAACTGCACGTTCGATCCCCCCGTCTCGATGCCGATCTCGCGCAGTACCGCGATCGAGGCGTTGCGCATGATCTGGTATTCTTTATCGGTGAGCGTCAAGGCCGGGGCGACGGTGATCGAATCGCCGGTATGGACG
>JANPJU010000171.1:0-3381 GCA_031425675.1 Paracoccaceae bacterium
CCTGATCGGGGCTTCGGGGGCCGGGCAACTTGCCAAGATGATGAACCAGATCTGCATCGCCGGTCTGATGCAGGGGTTGAGCGAGGCACTTGCCTTTGGTCAAAAGGCGGGTCTTGACGGCGAAAAGGTCGTCGAGGTGATCTCCCAAGGCGCGGCAGGCAGCTGGCAGATGCAGAACCGCCACAAGACCATGCTGGCCGATACCTTCGACTTCGGTTTCGCCGTCGACTGGATGCGCAAGGACCTTGGCATCTGTCTGGACACCGCCGATGAGATCGGGGCCAGTCTGCCTGTGACTGCGCTTGTGGACCAGTTCTACAAGGATGTGCAGCGGATGGGCGGGGGCAGGGGCGACACCTCCAGCCTGATCCGGCGGTTGAAGTGACGCTGGACGCGCGTCCTGTCACGCGGGACACGCTGGCGCAACTGATCGGCCTGTCGGTAAGGGGTGACCAGCGCGATCTGGTGTCGGCCAATGTAAAGACCGTGGCCGAGGCAGCTTACGAGCCGGGCGCGATGGTCTGGGGCCTTTGGGACGGCACAGCGCCGGTGGGCTTGCTGGCCATGGTTGACCCGGCTGGCGTGCGGCTGAACGGTCCCTTCGTGCAGCCGGGGGCAGCTTACCTTTGGCGGTTGATGATCGCGGCTGATCAGCAGGGCCGGGGCTATGGCGCTCAGGCCCTGCGCCTTGCCATCGCCACGGCCACCCTTTGGGACGCGCCCTGCCTTGTGGTCGGCGTCAACGACGTGCCACATGGCAACCGGGGCTTTTACGAACGCCACGGGTTTCGCAGCACCGGGGTGGTCGAGGATGAAGACCTTCTCCTCATCCTTGACCTTGCGCCACAAGGCGGCGGGGTGGTTACGGAATGATCCGCGTGTACTTCACCCCACCCAGCGTGGCCCCCGCAATCAGCCCCTGCTGGCCAAAGACCAGTGCGATCACCGGATCAAGCTCGGTCGTTTCCTTGCCGATGCTGGCGCCCTGATCGGGGGTGGCATAGCGGATCTCGCCGCTGGCGGCCCAACCGCTGGCGCGGCGGAATTCTTCCAGCGCCTCGGGCGTCATGAAGAACAGGGCGTGGGCATATTGCTGCGCGCCGATCTGGAACCCGATGGTGCCCTTGGCGGCGGAATAATAGTCCACCGTCACCCCCTGAATCCGCAACGCGCCGCGACCGTAAGACCCGCCGATGCCAAACCCTGCTTCGGTAATCAGCGGCATGTAAAGCACGCCCGAGGCGCGGCTGGCCAGGTCCTGCGTGCCGGGGTAGCGACTGAAAAGAAAGCTTTGCGTCGCCTCAACCCGCGCGTCGATCTGCGCGGCACCGTTGGACCCGATCCCGTTGTTGCACGCCGCCAGCGTCAGCGCCGCCCCGCCCAGGATCAGCCCGCGCCGTGTCATCCCGCCATTCATCATTTGACCGCCCTTTCATGCCTCACGGGGTCTATGGCCCCTTGTCCTGATTTCTACCCTCAAACCCGCGCGCTGTCATGTCTTTCCGCCAAGATCGGCAAGCGGACGCTTAGACTTGGCTCCCTTGGCCAAGGAGCGTTCGGTAAAGGGTGAAGTCCTCCTCGCCCACCTCATGCAACAGCGCCTCGGTCGCGGGTGACAGGTCAGTGGCCCCGGCGGGCGAGACGTTCAGCCGTGGAAGCATCACCTCACAATCCAGCCGGTCCTCCAGAAAGGCGACAAAGCCGTCGATCTCTTCGTAGCGGAACAGCCGGTCCACGCCGACCCCCTGCCGTGGCCGCAGGAACCGCGCCTGACTGCCGACATCGGCAAAGGCGGGGCGGGGGTCCTGACACCAGGCCTGCACGAAGGCATCAAACGTCATCCCGGCGGTTGACCTTGCGGCGTCGGTCTCTTCACGCTGGCGAAAGCGGAACCAGGACCCCAGCCAATCGCGCGGTTCCCGCATCAGGGCGACAAGGGTGAAGCTGTCCTTAGAGGCGGCCTCAAGATACGGGCCCACAAAGCGGCGATAGCGGTGGACGGTGGTGTGCTTGAGCAAGGGTGGCCGCTGGATCGACACCGCCGCGAGCGATTCGAGAGCGGCGGCAATGGCCGTAGATCCCGTCTTTGGCGTGGCCAGAAACGCCAGCCTTTGGTCCCAGAACACCAACATTCCTGCCCCTTTTCCCCGTCCAGCGCGGTTTCACACCGTTTTTTCCGGGTTTCATCAATCCCCGTAAACTATCCCTTAACCAATGCAGGCAAAAGCTTGGACTATAAGAATTTGGTTGAAATGTTCTGCTTTTGATCTCATAAGATGGGAACACTTGGGGAACATTCGGCAGGATTGCCGCCTGCGGGTGGCTATGAAATAAGGATCACCAATATGGCGGCGGCAGCAAACCTCCTCGACCTCAACGGAAAGCGTGACATGGACAAGGCGAAAGCTCTGGAAAGCGCATTGGCGCAGATTGAACGCCAGTTTGGCAAGGGCTCGATCATGCGGCTGGGGGCTGACAGCCCGGCCATGGATATTGAGGCGACCTCGACCGGATCGCTGGGGTTGGACATTGCGCTGGGGATCGGTGGCTTGCCGCAAGGCCGGATCATCGAGATTTACGGGCCGGAATCCTCGGGCAAGACCACGCTGACGCTGCATGTGGTGGCGGAAGCGCAGAAAAAGGGCGGCGTCTGCGCCTTTGTCGATGCCGAACACGCGCTTGACCCGCAATACGCCAAGAAACTTGGCGTGAACCTTGATGAGTTGCTGATCAGCCAGCCCGACACCGGCGAACAGGCGCTGGAGATTGTGGATACGCTGGTCCGCTCTGGCGCGGTCAGCCTTGTGGTGGTGGACTCCGTCGCCGCCCTGGTGCCGAAGTCGGAAATCGAAGGTGACATGGGCGACATGCAGATGGGGTCGCAGGCCCGCCTGATGAGCCAGGCCATGCGCAAGCTGACCGCCAGCATTGGCCGGTCAAACTGCATGGTGATCTTCATCAACCAGATCCGGATGAAGATCGGCGTGATGTTCGGCAGCCCTGAGACGACGACGGGCGGCAATGCGCTGAAGTTCTACGCCAGCGTGCGTCTGGACATTCGCCGCATCGGGTCCATCAAGGAAAAGGACGATGTTGTAGGCAACACCACCCGTGTCAAAGTGGTCAAGAACAAGGTCGCCCCGCCCTTCAAGCAGGTGGAGTTTGACATCATGTATGGCGAAGGCATCTCCAAGACCGGGGAACTGGTTGACTTGGGTGTCAAGGCTGGCGTCGTAGAAAAGTCCGGCAGCTGGTATTCCTACGGCGATGAACGCATCGGCCAGGGGCGGGAAAATGCCAAGTCGTTCCTGAAACAGAACCCCGCCGTCGCCATGGAGATTGAAGACAAGATCCGCGGCGCCAACGGGCTTGATTTCAACG
>JANPJU010000172.1:0-13419 GCA_031425675.1 Paracoccaceae bacterium
TGCTGGCCCCGAACGCGACCGTGTTCCTGATCTTCCGCATGGCACAGGCGGTCATCGCTTCGGGCATGGTTCTATCTCGCGCCGTTGTGCGCGACATGGTGGCCGATGCGCAGGCTGCCAGCATGATCGGCTATGTCACCATGGGCATGAGCCTGGTGCCCATGATCGGCCCGGTGATCGGTGGCTTCCTTGATGATCTTTACGGCTGGCAGGCCAATTTTGCGCTGCTTTTGATCCTTGGGGTTGCGGTTCTGGCACTCGTCTGGGCCGACCTTGGGGAAACCGCCACCCTGCGCCGCGTCAGCCTGATGGATCAGATCCGCACCTATCCGGGGCTGCTCACCTCACGCCGGTTCTGGGGCTATACCTTGTCGGCGGCCTTCGCCTCGGGCTGCTTTTTCGCCTATCTTGGGGGTGCGCCTTATGTGGGCGACAAGATATATGGCCTTAGTTCCACCAAGGTGGGGGCGCTGTTTGCCCTGACAGCGATCGGCTATGCTGCGGGCAACTTCTTCGCTGGCCGGTTCTCGGTGCGGATCGGCATGAACAAGATGATCCTGACCGGCACTTTGGTGACGACCGCCGGCCTCGCAGTGCTGGCGCTGTTGACGCTGGCCGGGCTGTCGGGGCCGGTGGTGTTCTTCGGATTGACCGTGTTCATGGGCATGGGCAACGGCATCTGCCTGCCCAACGCCAATGCCGGGATGCTGTCGGTGCGGCCGGAACTTGCGGGCACGGCCTCTGGCCTTGGCGGAGCAATCCTCATCGGCGGCGGGGCGGCGCTGGCAGCGGTGGCGGGTGTCCTTCTGGGCCCGGGATCAAGCGAGATGCCGCTGATCCTTCTCATGCTGGGGTCATCGGTAGCGTCGGTCATTTCGATCCTGATGGTGATCCGCCGGGCCCGCGCAATCGGTGCCGCCTGATTGCTGTTGACGCCTGCGCTTTGCAAAGCCACGTTTGGATTTGCAAAGGGAGGCAATCATGGCCACGCAAAAGCTGTACGCTGGCGTCAAGCTGCGTGAAATTCGAGGGCGGCTGGCCCTGACGCAGAAGGTCTTCGCTGACAAGCTTTCGGTGTCGCTGCCATATCTCAACCAGATGGAGAACAACCACCGCCCGGTTTCCGCTTCGGTCGTGCTGGCGCTGGCGCAGGAATTTGGCCTGGACGTGACCGAATTGACCGTTGGCGAAAGCGAACGTCTGGTGACCGACATGCGGGAAGCGCTTGCCGATCCGGTCTTTACCACGCTGACGCCCCCGGTTGCTGACCTCCGGCTCGCGGCGTCGAACGCCCCGGCTTTGGCGCGGGCCTTCCTGGACCTGCACCGTGCTTACCGGCAGACGCACGAACGCCTGGCCTCCCTGGATGAGGCGCTGGGGCGTGAGGACGGTGCCATGCGCCCCTCCGCCTGGGAAGAGGTGCGCGATTTCTTTCACTATTGCGACAATTATCTGGATGCGATGGATCGTGCGGCAGAGCATTTCGCATCCGGCGCAACCCCCTCGAATCCAGTCGAGACTATTGCGCAGGATCTGCTGCGTCGGTCTGGCATCAGCTTGCACTATTCGGACAAGGCCCCTTTGCGACATTACGATCCTGCTGCCCGCAGGCTGGACATTTCCGCCCGCGCATCCGGCCCGTCGCAAAGGTTTCAACTGCTGCATCAGGTGGCGCTTTTGACGCAGGATGACCTGCTGGAGGCGACGCTGGACCTCGCCCGCTTTTCCACGGCTGACGCGCGGGATATCGCCAAGATCGGGTTGGCCAACTACTTTGCAGGTGCGGCCTTGATGCCCTATCGAGCGTTCCTCGCCGCCGCGCAAGCGGAACGCCACGATCTTGAACGTCTGGCCGACATCTTTGGCGCCAGCATCGAACAGGTTGGCCATCGCCTGTCCACGCTGCAACGACCCGGGTCCAAGGGGATTCCGTTCTTCTTTGTCCGGGTCGATCAGTCCGGCACGATTACCAAGCGTCACTCCTCAACCCGGTTGCAGTTCGCCCGCTTTGGTGGGGCCTGCCCTTTGTGGAACGTCCATCAAGCCTTTGAAACACCCGGAAAGTTCCTGCGCCAGTTGGCCGAGACACCGGATGGCGTGCGCTATCTGTGCCTTGCCCGTGACGTATCAAAACCGGCAGGCGCGTTTCTGGCCCCGGTGCGCCGCTATGCCATCGGTCTGGGTTGCGAGGTTCAGCATGCTGGCCAACTGGTTTATTCCGACGGCCTTGACCTGAAAGGCCGGTTTGAGCCAATCGGCATCTCTTGCCGGATCTGTGAGCGGACGAACTGCCACCAGCGGTCAGTGCCGCCTCTTGCGGGCCGCCTCCGGATCAACCCGAACGCCCGCGATATCCTGCCCTATGAGATTGCTGGCTAAGCCTAAGATTAGACTAAAATTTGCTTGCTCTTTTGCCAAATACTCTACGGGAGGTCCGGAGGGTGTGAAACCCTCCGGGGCCAGCCACAGGCGCGCAGGTCTGCCCAAAACCTCAGCGCTGTGCCACGCGCCAGTTCGGGTTGACCCAAGGCTCAAGGTTTGATGCGGGCAAGGGCGTTCGGCCAAGAATATGATCCGCCGCCTTTTCCCCCACCATGATCGACGGCGCGTTCAGATTGCCGTTCGTCACCTGCGGAAAGACCGAAGAATCAGCCACCCGCAGCCCCTGCACCCCGATCACCCGACATTCCGGGTCCACCACCGCCATCGGGTCTGACGCCCGGCCCATCCGGGCCGTGCCGCAGGGGTGATAGGCGCTTTCCACATGCTGGCGCAGAAAATCGTCTACCTGAACATCGGTCTGCACTGCCGCCCCCGGCTGTATTTCCGACTTGAGATAAGGCTTGAACGCATACTGCCCGAACACCTCCCGCGTCAGGCGGATACAGGTGCGGAAATCATCCCAATCTTCGGGATGGGACATGTAGTTGAAGCGGATCAGCGGGGCGTCGGCAGGGTTGGCCGACCGCAGCGTCACCGAGCCGCGTGATTTTGACCGCATCGGTCCGACATGGGCCTGAAAACCATGCCCCTCGGCGGCGGCCTTGCCGTCATAGCGAACGGCGATGGGCAGGAAATGATACTGGATGTCGGGATAATCGACGCCCGGTCTGGACCGGATGAAGGCGCAAGCCTCAAACTGGTTTGACGCGCCAAGGCCCTTTCCAGTGAACAGCCACTGCGCCCCGACGCGGGCCTTTCCCCAAATATTCCAATGCTTGTAAAGGGTAATCGGCTGGCTGGCGGCGAACTGCATGTAAATCTCAAGATGATCCTGCAGGTTCGCGCCAACGCCGGGCCGGTCGGCCACCACCGCAACCCCATGATCGCGCAGGTGCTGGCCGGGGCCGATGCCTGACAGCATCAAGAGCTTTGGCGTATTCAGGGATGACGCGGCCAGTACAACCTCACGCCCAGCGCGGATTACCTGTATCCGACCGCGCACCTCAACCTCAACCCCGACGGCGCGGGTGCCCTCCAGAATCACCCGGCGGGCCAGCCCCTGCACGATCTGCACATTCCCCCCCGCCAAAGCCGGGCGCAGATAGGCATTAGCCGCCGACCAGCGCCGACCTTTCCAGATTGTCGCCTCCATCGGGCCAAAGCCTTCCTGCTGCTGGCCGTTGTAATCGGTGGTGACCGGATAGCCCGCTTGACGGCCCGCTTCGATGAAGGCATTAAAAAGCGGGTTCTCGCGCGGGCCACGGGTGATGTGCAGCGGGCCATCTGTGCCCCGAAACTCTGGCCCCGAACCGCCGTGTGCGTGTTCCATCCGCTTGAAATAGGGCAACACATCCGCATAGGCCCAGCCGTCGGCCCCCATCTCGGCCCAGGTGTCAAAATCGCGGGCGTGACCACGGACATAGACCATGCCGTTGATGCTGGACGACCCGCCGATTACCTTGCCGCGTGGAGTGGCAAGGACCCGGCCCCCCAGATGCGGCTCGGGCTCGGTTTTCAGGCCCCAGTCGTAAATCCCCATGTTCATCGGATAGGACAGCGCGCCAGGCATTTGGATGAAGGGTCCGGCATCCGAACCGCCGTGTTCGATGATGGTGACGCGGCGGCCCGCTTCGGCCAGCCGGTAGGCCAGCGCGCACCCGGCAGACCCTGCGCCCACGATGACATAATCGGCGTGCATCAGACCCCCCGCGCCAGTTCAGCCTCAAGGTGGCGCAGGGCGATGGCAACTGCGGCGGCCCCGTCCGGCGCGCCCGATTTCAGCACCTCGCGCAGGTAAAGCCCGTCGATCATCGCACCCAGACTTTCAGCAATCTCCGGGGCGCGCGCACCCGCCAACGGCCGCAATCCTGCTGTCAGGTTGGATTTCAGCCGCCCCTGATACACGGCCAACAGGCGCTTTGCCTCGGGCACCGATTGCGCCAGAACCCAGAAGTTCAGCCAGGCGCTGACCGCCTCACGCCGAAAGTTGCCGGGACTGAAACTGGCCCGAAGCACTGCACGCACCCGACCGTCCACCCCCTCGGCTGCGGCCAAGGCACCCCGCACCTCGGCACCATACAGCGTCAGGATATGGCGCATTGCGGCCAGGAAGATGTCTTCCTTCGACCCGAAATAATGATGCGCCAGCGCAGAGGACATGCCTGCGCGTTTGGCAATCTGGCTGACGGTCACATCTAACGAACCTGTGCGCCCGATTTCAAAAATCGTGGCTTTGACAAGGGCTTCCTTGCGGATAGGCTCCATCCCAAGCTTCGGCATCGGCGCGGCCCCATAAAATGCTTGCCAAACCGTATCAGCACGAAGTTTATTGACTCGTCAATCAACAAAAAACGGGGAGCCTTATGTCCATCCGCACCACCCTTCTGACCACTGCCGTTACCTTCGCCCTTGCCGGGTCAGCTTTCGCCGAAGGCTGCGACGCAATTATTTTCTCTGACGTCGGCTGGACCGACATCACCGCCACCACCGCCGCTACCTCTTTGGTGCTGCAGGCGCTGGGATATGAGACCGAGACCAAGATCCTTGCCGTCCCGGTCACCTATACCGCGCTGGCCGAAGGGGATGTCGATGTGTTCCTCGGCAACTGGATGCCCACGATGGAGGCCGACATCGCCCCCTACCGGGAGGCAGGCACCGTCGATACCGTCCGCACCAACCTGGAAGGCGCAAAGTACACGCTGGCGACCAACGAAGCCGGGGCCGCGCTTGGGATCAAGGATTTCAAGGACATTGCCACCCACAAGGACGCGCTGGAGGGCAAGATCTACGGGATCGAGCCTGGCAACGACGGCAACCGTCTGATCCAGGACATGATCGCCTCGGGTCCTTTTGGTCTGGACGGGTTTGAAGTCGTCGAATCCTCGGAACAGGGGATGCTGGCCGAGGTCGCCAACAAGGACGCAGAAGCCGCGCCCATCGTGTTTCTGGGCTGGGAACCCCATCCCATGAACGCCAACTTCAAGATGACTTATCTTACCGGGGGCGATGATTACTTTGGCCCGAACCTTGGCGGCGCAACCGTGGCGACCAACACCCGCGCGGGGTATGTGGCCGAGTGTCCGAACCAGGGCAAGCTTTTGACGAACCTCAGCTTCACGCTGGCGATGGAAAACGAGATCATGGGCGCCATCCTGAACGATGGCACTGATCCGGCCGACGCCGCTAAAGCCTGGCTTGCCGCCAACCCCACCGCCTGGGAGGGCTGGCTGGACGGCGTGACCACCAAGGACGGTGGCGATGCCAAGGCCGCTGTCATGGCCGCGCTTCAGTAGCCCAAACGGCCCCGGACCACGGTTCGGGGCCTTTACTTTCACGGGGGACCGATGGAATTCCTGACGGCATGGGAGATACCGATCGGCAAGACGGCGAAGATCGCCTTTGATTGGCTGAAGCTTAATTTCAAGCAGAATTTCAAAGACTTCGGCGACGCCACTGAAAGCGCCATCGAAGGGCTTATCAGCCTGTTGCAGGAACCGCCCTTGGACGTTCTGGTGTTGGTTCTGGCCGTGCTGGCGCTTGCCATCCTGCGCCGCCACCGGGACATGGGTTTGGTCGCCGGGGTTGGTCTTCTGGGTGTTCTTGGCCTGAGGCTCGCCGGAGTCGCAGTGCCTGTTGTGCCGGAAAGCCTTTCCCCCCTTGCCATCGTCGCACTCTTCATGGGTTTGACCTGGGTCATCCAGCGGCACTGGCAGCCGGTCGTGATCGTGCTGATCGGGTTCCTCTTCATCATCAACCAGGGCTACTGGGACAAGACGACCGAAACGCTCGGCCTCGTCGCCTTCGTCTGCGCAATCTGCATGGCACTTGGCGTGCCCGTCGGTGTTGCCGCCGCGCACCGGCCCCGGATGTACCAGGCCATGCAGCCGGTGCTTGACCTGATGCAGACCCTGCCTGCTCCGGTTTACCTTATCCCCTTCGTCATCCTTTTCGGCATCGGCGTCGTCCCGGCCCTTTTCGCATCTATCATCTTCGTGGTTCCCACTTCGATCCGCCTCACGCACCTTGGCGTTTCCACCACGCCCACCGCGCTTTTGGAGGCTGCGACCGCGTTTGGCGCCACCCCGCGTCAGGTTCTGTACAAGGTCGAACTTCCTTACGCCTTCCCGCAGATCATGGCCGGACTGAACCAGACCATTATGCTGTCGCTTTCCATGGTCGTGATCTCGGCCTGGGTCGGGGCGGCGGGCCTTGGCGTTCCGGTGGTCGAGGCGCTGAACCGCGTCCGGCCGGATCAGGGGTTCGAGGCGGGTGCCGTGATCGTCGCCCTCGCCATCCTTTTGGACCGCATGCTTCGGGTGACCCGCACATGACCGCGCTTCCTGCTGTCGAATTTGATCGCGTCTCAATCGTCTTCGGAGACCAGCCGGATCGCGCCATGCCGCTGATGGATCAGGGTCAGACCCGGTCCGAAGTGCAGCAGGCTACCGGGCAGGTGCTTGGTGTCCACGATTGCAGCCTGACCGTGGCGACCGGCGAAATCCTTGTCCTGATGGGACTTTCCGGGTCGGGCAAGTCCACGCTTCTGCGCGGGGTGAACGCCTTGAATCCGGTTGTGCGGGGCGAGGTACGGATCAACGACGGCGACAGGATGGTTTCGGTCACGAAGGCCGACCCCGCCGCCCTGCGTCGCCTGCGCGCTACCCGCGTCGCGATGGTGTTCCAGCAATTCGGCCTTCTGCCCTGGCGCACCGTCCGCGAAAACGTCGGCCTTGGGTTGGAGCTTGCGGGCCTGACGGTTGAGGAACGCGCGCCCCGGGTGGATGCGCAGCTTAAGCTGGTGAACTTGACGCAATGGGCCGAGCGCCGCGTGGGTGAGCTTTCGGGCGGTATGCAGCAGCGCGTGGGTCTTGCCCGCGCTTTTGTCACCGATGCGCCGACCCTGTTGATGGACGAACCGTTCAGCGCCCTTGATCCCCTGATCCGCGCCAAGCTGCAGGATGAGCTTCTGGACCTTCAGGCCACCCTCAAGCGCACGATCATTTTTGTCAGCCATGATCTGGATGAGGCGTTCAAGATCGGCAACCGCATCGCGCTGATGGAAGGCGGCAGGATCGTCCAATGCGGCACGGCGCGTGAAATCATCGCCAATCCGGTCAGCGATTATGTGGCCGAATTCGTGGCCCACATGAACCCCTTGGGGGTGCTGACAGCGCGGGATGTGATGGTTCAGGGCGAGGGGACCGGGCCGGAGGTCGGCCCCCAGACCCCGGTAAAAACCGTGATGGAGGCGCTGCGGTCCGGGGCCAACACGCTGGTGGTGGCCGATGCCGGCCAGCGGATGGGCGTGATCCGCGCGGCGGACGTGATGGGCCGCCTGTTGAACCCACGCCACGGCTGAACCGGCAACCCCAGTTTCCAGAACCCGGAGCTTTCGAAAGGACCTGGGCCAGGCCGGACACGTGCCGCGCTTGGCCAATGCCAAATTGCCGGTCAGTCCTCAAGAACGGAATCAACGTCTGCCGTTGCAGCAGGCTTTTTCGCAGCCGCCTTCTTGGCGGCCGGCTTTGCCGCAGCAGTCTTGGCCGCCGGCTTCTTCACCGCCGGCTTCTTTACCGCTGGCTTCTTTACCGCTGGCTTCTTTGCCGCAGCAGTCTTGGCCGCCGGTTTCGCGGCCGCCTTCCGCGCTGGGGCCTTCGACTTGCCGGTTTTGCCCGCCTTTTCGGCCAGGATCGCCACGGCTTCATCCAGCGTCACCGCCTCCGGTTCCACCTCTTTGGGCAGGGTTGCATTGACCTTCGCCCATTTGAGGTAGGGCCCATACTTGCCCGGCATCACCTGAATCTCGCCACCGCTTGGGTGCTCCCCCAAGCTGCGCAGGGGGCCGACAGGGGCATTTCCACCCCGCCGACCAGCCGCCTTGAGGGCCAGAACCTCCATCGCGCGGTTCATGCCGATGGTGAACACCTCTTCGACATCGGGAATGTTTGCGTAGGTTGACCCATGCTTGATGTAGGGGCCGAAGCGGCCAATCGCCGCCTCAACCGGATCACCGGTTTCGGGGTGGGGGCCGACAAGACGCGGCAGGCCCAGAAGATCCAGCGCCCGCTCCAGCGTCAAGGTATCGGCACCCCAGCCCTTGGGCAGGCTGGCGCGGTCTGGCTTTGGTTGCGCCTCGGTCGCCTCGCCGCGCTGAACGTAGGGGCCAAAGCGACCGGACCGCAGGCTGATCGGGTTGCCCGCCGCATCCTCACCCAGCACCTTGCCGTCAACACCACCCGCATCCTCCCCGCCCGAGATCGGGCGTGTATAGCGACATTCCGGATAGTTCCCGCAGCCGATGAACGCCCCGCCGGACCGCGAGGTTTTCAGATGCAGCCGCCCGGTCCCGCAGACCTGGCATTGCCGGGGGTCGGACCCATCAGCGCGCAAAGGGTAAAGGTGCGGCGCAAGAAAGTCGTCGATCTTGGTCAGCACCTCACCAATCCGCAGGTCGGCGGTTTCGGCCACGGCAGCCGAAAAGTCGCGCCAGAAGCGGGCCAGCACGTCCTTGTAATCACGATCCCCGGCCGAGACGTCGTCCAGTTCCGTCTCAAGATCGGCGGTGAAGTCATACTCCACATACTTGCGGAAATAGTTCGTCAGGAACGCTGTCACCAGCCGCCCCTTGTCTTCCGGGATCAGGCGGTTCTTGTCTTTGCGCACATATTCCCGGTCCTGAATCGTGGTCAGGACCGACGCATAGGTGGACGGCCGACCAATCCCCAGCTCTTCCATCCGCTTGACGAGCGTCGCTTCGGAATAGCGCGGCGGGGGCTGGGTGAAGGATTGCGTCGGAGTGACCGCCTGCTTTGCAGCCGCCTCACCCTGCATGATCTGGGGCAGGCGACCTTCATCATCACCCTCTTCATCGCGGCCTTCATCGTAGATCTTGAGGAACCCGTCGAACAGCACCACCTGACCATTCGCCCGCAACGTCACCTGCCCATCCGGTGAGGTGACATCAACCGCCGTCCGCTCCAGCCGGGCGGCGGACATCTGGCTGGCGATGGTGCGCTTCCAGATCAGGTCATACAGCTTGCGCTGGTCGGCATCGGCAAGGCGCAGCTTGTCGGGGGCCGCCGCCATATCCGTGGGGCGGATGCATTCATGCGCTTCCTGCGCGTTCTTGGCCTTGTTCTTGTACATGCGCGGGCTGTCGGGAACGTAAGACGCCCCGAACCTGCGCTTGATCTCATCGCGCGCCGACATCACCGCCTCAGGTGCCATGTCGATGCCGTCGGTCCGCATGTAAGTGATCAGCCCCGCCTCATACAGCCGCTGCGCCGAGGACATGCACTGTTTGGCGCCCATGCCATGCTTGCGGCTGGCCTCTTGCTGAAGGGTTGAGGTCATGAAGGGCGGCCAGGGGTTCCGCGTGGCGGGCTTCGCTTCAACCGCAGACACCGTCAGGGTTCGAGAAGTGACAGCCTGCACGGCCAGTTCTGCCGCCTCAGCCGTCGGAATGTCGAATTTTGACAATTTCTTGCCGCCAAGGGTGGTCAGCGTCGCCTCATATTCCTGGCCGCGCGGGGTTTGCAGGACGGCCTTGACCGTCCAGTATTCCTGCGGGCGGAAGGCGTCAATTTCCTGCTCACGCTCCACGATCAGGCGCAGGCAGACTGACTGCACCCGGCCAGCCGATTTCGCCCCCGGCAGCTTGCGCCACAGGACGGGCGACAGGGTGAAGCCCACCAGATAATCCAGCGCGCGGCGGGCAAGATAGGCCTCGACCAGCGGCAGATCGATTTGGCGCGGGTGCTTCATCGCCTCGGTCACCGCGTCCTTGGTGATGGCGTTGAAGGTCACGCGGGCAACCGTCTTGCCCTTCTTCAGGGTCGAGGCAAGCGCCTCCTGCAGGTGCCAGCTGATCGCCTCACCCTCACGATCAGGGTCGGTGGCAAGGATCAGCGTGTCATCAGTCTTCAGGGCATCGGTGATCGCCTTGATGTGCTTGCGGCTGTCGGCGGCGATCTCCCATTGCATGGCAAAACCATGCTCGGTATCGACCGATCCAT
Organism: Paracoccaceae bacterium; assembly: GCA_031425675.1. Taxonomy (GTDB): domain Bacteria; phylum Pseudomonadota; class Alphaproteobacteria; order Rhodobacterales; family Rhodobacteraceae; genus Tabrizicola. The sequence goes on from JANPJU010000172.1 coordinate 10,458, forward strand.
CCTTGGCGGGCAGGTCACGGACATGGCCGTATGAGGCGAGGACGGTGAAGTCAGGGCCAAGATACTTGTTGATTGTCTTGGCCTTGGCGGGGGATTCCACAACGACGACTGGCATGATGTCCCAACTCTCCAACGGCCCTGCGAATGGCCGCGCACCATGTGGCGGAAGCGCGGGCCTTGTCAACCGGGGCACGACAGCGCCACAGCGGACGGGCGTTTTTCGCTGGCGTCAGTCCAGCCGGGACAAAAGGCCGCCCGGCTGGCGGGCGATCAAACCATCCAGTTCCAGCGTCAGCAGTTCCGGTGCCAGTTCCGCCGGACTGACCGCAAGGTCACGCAAGAGCTGGTCTTCGGCCAGCGGACTGGGGCCAAGCCGTGCCAGGATCATGCTGTGCAAGAGCGACGTTTCCTTGAACGGCCGTGGCACCGCGACCGGGCCCGGCAAGGGCGGCGGGCGCACGGGTGGGTCAGCCGCCACCTGCAAGACACCGGCATGCGGCATCCCCAACGCCTCCAGAATATCGGCCGGGCCGCGCACCAGAAGCGCGCCGTCGCGCAGCAGGATGTTGCACCCGGCGGCCCTGGCATCGAACGGGTGCCCCGGCACAGCCATCACGTCGCGCCCCTGATCCAGTGCGGTGCGCGCGGTGATCAGGCTGCCGGACTTCGTTGCCGCCTCAACCACGACCACGGCCTGCGCCAACCCCGACACCAGACGGTTGCGCAAGGGAAAATGCCGGGCCTGCGGTTCCAACCCCGGGGGATGTTCGCTGATCCGGCAACCTTTGGCCGCAATCTCGACCGCAAGGGCCGCGTTTTCAGGCGGATAGATCACATCCACCCCGCCGGCCATCACTGCAACAGTGCTGGCGCTGCCTTCGGCAAGGGCTGCGGCATGCGCCTCGGCATCAATGCCGCGGGCCATGCCCGACACCACGGTGAAGCCCGCCGCCGCCAGCCCCTGCCCCAGCCGCCGCGCCATGCGCATCCCCAGGGATGAGGCGTTGCGCGCACCGACCATCGCCACGGCGGGCCGGTTCAGCAGACTGACGTCACCCAACGCCCACAGGACCGGTGGCGCATCCGCCAGGTCCATCAATGCGCGGGGATAGCCCGCAGCGCCATGCACCAAAAGCCGGGCACCGATCTTGGCGCCCTGCCGCATCTCAGCCTCGACCACGCCGAGGGGACAGATCTCATACCCGTCCACCCCGGCGACACGGGCGATCCCGGGCAGCGCCGCCAGCGCCGCCTTGGCCGATCCATGTTCCGCCATCAGCCGGTGCCAGGTGACAGCGCCCACCCGACGTGACCGGATCAGGCGCAATACGTCCAGCGGGTCGTCCTCCGGTCGCGCTTCCTTGGGCTGCAAAAGCTGACCATCCGCCATGGTTTCACTCCATCTTCTGACGATTCTCAGCCTGCACCTGCCAAGGTTAATGAAAGCTGAATACGACTTGCTCTTTTCGGTAAATACTCCCGCCGGAGGCTTCCGCACTCTCTGCCCGCGCGTCATCATCAAGGATTGAACCCGACCGCGATATTTGATCAAATGGCTGGCAGGGTCGGATCCCCAGAGACTCTGAGCTGAACGTCGCCAAGGAGCCATGCAATGCTGAACGCCGAAGTCGCCAAACGCCGTGACGATGCCATCTCGCGCGGGGTGGGCATGATGACCCAGATCTACGCCGACCGCGCGCTCAACTCCGAGGTCTGGGATATCGAGGGCAACCGCTACATCGACTTTGCCGCCGGGATCGCTGTGGTCAACACCGGGCACTGCCACCCCAAGGTGATGGCCGCCGTGGCAAACCAGATGACCAAATTCACCCACACCTGCCATCAGGTGATGCCCTATGAAAACTACATCCGGCTGGCCGAACGCCTGAACGACAAGGTGCCGGGGCCGTGGAAGAAAAAGACCATCTTCGTGACCACCGGGGCCGAAGCCTGTGAAAACGCTGTCAAGATCGCCCGCATCGCCACCGGGCGGAACGCGGTCATCGCCTTTGGCGGCGGTTTTCATGGCCGGACCTTCATGGGCATGTCGCTGACCGGCAAGGTGGAGCCTTACAAGAAGGGCTTCGGCGCGATGATGCCGGATGTCTACCACGTTCCCTTCCCGATGGACCCGCATGGCATTTCGACCGCCGATGCGATGAAGGGCATGGAAAAGCTGTTCAAGGCCGACCTTGACCCCGCCCGCGTTGCCGCGATCATCTTTGAACCGGTGCAGGGCGAAGGCGGGTTCTACCCCGCCCCGACCGATCTTGTCCGCGCAATCCGTGCGCTTTGCGACAAGCATGGCATCGTGATGATCGCAGATGAGGTGCAGACCGGTTTCGCCCGCACCGGCGCCCTGTTCGCGATGGAGGCTTACGGGGTCGCCGCCGACCTGACCACCATGGCCAAGGGCCTTGACGGAGGCCTGCCGCAGGCCGCCGAGACCGGCCGCGCCGACCAGATGGATGCGGCCAACCCCGGCGGGTTGGGCGGCACCTATGCGGGCAACCCGCTCGGCATCGCCGCTGCCAACGCCGTCCTGGATGTGATCGAGGAAGAAAACCTTTGCGCCCGCGCCAACGAACTTGGCAGCCGTCTGAAACAGCGGCTTGAGGCGATCCGCGCCACCGCGCCCGAGATCATCGACATCCGCGGCCCGGGCTTCATGGTGGCCGCCGAATTCGCCAACCCCTCGACCCATGAACCCGACGCAGGCTTTACCAACCGCGTCCGGCTGGAGGCGCAAAAGCGCGGGCTGATCCTTCTCACCTGTGGCGTCTACGGCAATGTGGTCCGCTTCCTTGCCCCGATCACCATCCCCGACGCCCATTTCGCCGAGGCGATGGATATTCTTGAAGCCTCGGTCGCCGCAGCCCGTCTGGGCTGACCCTCATGGGCTATCTGACGGAGACGGCCAAGGCGGGCGGGATTGATCTGATGGCCTCGATCGAGGCGCTTG
>JANPJU010000173.1:0-4817 GCA_031425675.1 Paracoccaceae bacterium
TGGCGCTGACCGCGCCTTCCGGGCCGCTATCCTGCTACCCGGCAACGATAATTCGGTCACCTTCATGCGCGCCCTTGTCGTCTATTGCCACCCCCGCCCCGACAGCTTCAATGCGGCGGTGCGTGATCTTGTCATTCGCAAACTGAACGCCGCCGGGGCCGAAGTTCGGCTTGCCGATCTTTACGCCAGCGGGTTCCAACCCGTGCTGACCGGGCCGGAATGGCAGGGCTATCTCGATTGCCCGAACAACACCGCCTGCGTCGCCCGCGATGTGGAGGATGTGCGCTGGTGCGATACGCTGATATTCGTCTACCCGACCTGGTGGTATGGCCTGCCGGCCATGCTGAAGGGCTGGCTGGACCGGGTGATGCTGCCAGACGTGGCCTTCCACATGCCCGACGCCAGGAATCCCAACATCCGCCCCGGATTGCGTCACATCACGCGGCTGGGGATTTTCACCACCTGCGGCGCAAGCTGGCTGATGACTCAAGTGATCGGCGCGCCTGGCAAGCGCACCCTGTCGCGTGGGGTCGGGCTTTTGTGCAAACCCGGCAAGCGCACTGCCTTTGCCGCGCATTACCAGATGGACGCCTCGACGCCAGCCAGCCGCACCCGCCATCTGGCCCGCGTAGCGCGACAGATGGACAGGCTGATCGGCCAGCGCGTGCCGGTGCCCTTGCCCGAACCGCCCTCAAACGCTGTGGCGGCCGAATAGGTCACTCTTTCAGCAACAGCCACAGCGACAGAACGGTCAGCGCCACCCCCGCCAGCACCAGTGCGGGCGGGGCATCGCCATGCATCGCGATCTCCCACAGGATCACCCAGACCGGCACCAGATAGGTATAGGCCATAACCTTCGCCGCAGGCAGCCGCAGCGTTGCGTATTGCAGCAACACAAAGGTCATCGCACTGGCCGCCACCGCCACATAGACCAGCGTGACCCAGACGATGCCGGGCAGCGCCGCCCAGTCGGTGGCGACAATCGCGCGCCATGACCACAGCGTCAGAAGCACCGTGCCCGCCACCATCATCCCGAAAGTGAACACCACCGCAGGCTCACCCCGGTTCAGGCGGCGGACCATGGGGGCATACAAGGCATGGGCGACGCAGCCCCAGAAATACGTCACCTCACCCGGCCCGATCTCCAGTGCCATCAGCGCCCCAAGGTCGGCCCGAAAGATCACCCACAAAGCGCCTGCAGCCCCGATCATCAGGGCCAGCGCCATCCGACCGGTCAGCCGCTGGCGCAAAAGCAACCAGCCAAACCCAGCCGCCATCAGCGGCGTCAGCGTGAACACCGCCGCCGCCGAAACCGGGGGCGCGGTTTTCAGCCCTTCGAACATCAGCACGAAATAGGCTGCCAGCAGCCCCCCCAGCACCAGATAACGCCAAGGCGCCACCCAGGCGCTGCGCGGCAAGCCGATGGTCAGATGCGCCGCGATCCCGACGAACGCTCCGGCCAACAGGAACCGCACCGCCGACAGCGCGCCGGGATCGACAAACGGCGCGGCGAGCGACCCCAGCGAAAATGCCCCCGCCACCAGTGCCGAAAACGCCAGCATCGCCAGATGCCCGCGCTGTGCGGCGGTCAACTGCCCCAACGTCAACTGCAGAAGGCCCACTCCTTTGCGGCGTCCTTCAGATGGCTCAGGAAGGCCTGCACCTTGCGGGTGCGGTGCAAATCGACATGGGTGACGATGCGCAAAGGCGATTCCCATTCGGCGCGCGGCGGCAGGATTTCAACCAGTGCCGGGTCCAGCGAAGCGCGGAAGCACGAGATGAAGCCGATTCCCGCGCCTTGCCGAACCGCCTCTTCCAAGGCGGCGGGCTCGGTGGCGGCATAGGCGATCTGGTCAGGCTGCACCGTGGCACGCAGCCAGCGGTAAAACGGCGCGCGGGTGTTTTCATGATCCACGCAAACAAAGCGGTGGCCGGCAAAATCGGCGTCCGATGCCGGTTTGCCAAAGCGGTCAAGATAGGCCTTCGTCGCGTAAAGCCCGGACTGGATCCGCGCGAGGGGCTGCACCACGTTGTCCGGCTCCTCCGGTCCCGTTCCGGCGCGGATCGCGACATGCGCCTCGCCGTAATCCAGCCGGAACACCCGCATGTCGGTCAGGAACCTCACCCGCACCTCGGGCCAATTCCGCTGAAAGCTGACCATCACCGGCGTCAGCAGATCCGCAATCCCGGCGATCGAGGTGACCACCAGCTCGCCCGACACCGTTTCGCCCTGGCCCTTGATCCGGCTGGACAGGTGGGCGAACTGTTCTTCCGTGGTTTGCGCCACGGCCAGAAGGTCTCGCCCGGCCTCGGTCGGCGTATAGCCGCGCGCGTGGCGCTGGAAAAGTTTCGCCCCCAGCCGACGCTCCAGCGAATCGATATGGCGGATCACCGTGGCATGGTGCACCCCCAGCACGTCTGCCGCGCCTGATACGGTGCCCAGCCGTGCCACCTGAAAGGCTGTACGGATCTCGTCCCAGTTATCCATGGCGTTCTCCGGTCCTGTGCAAGAATGCACAGAAAACGGCATCCCGGCGCAGCACGCAAGCCCCCCGGTTGACGCAAACGCTCGACACCTGCAGTATCCTGCGTGAAAAAAGGGGCGGGCCATGCACATCAAGCTCGACACGCCAGAACGGCTCGTCCTTACAGATCGACCGATGGTCTTGGCCATCAGCCTTTCCACTGTGCTTGTGATCCTGATCGGCTTTGCCATGGCCGCCGCCGCGCAGGGTGAGGGAACGGTCGCCGCGATCCTGCTGGCGGTTACGGCGGTCGTCGCAGGTATCGCCGCGGTCTTCATCCGCCGCTGTGACCTGATCCTGGACCGGCCCTCGGCCACCGTGCATCTGCACAGCTCAACCTTGCTCGGCAAGTCCTGGCTCAACTGGCCCTTGTCCGACGTGACCGGTGCCACCGTGCAGTCCAGCCGCAACGAGGATTCGGGCATCACGCATCGCCCCGCGCTTACGCTGACCAATGGCCTGACCCACCCGCTGACGCCGGTCTATACCTCGGGGCAGGGTGCCAACCGTACCGTCGCCGCCATCCAGCGCTGGCTGACCGGCGCTCCTGGCGTGGTGTAGGACCCTACCACGCTTGACTTTGGTCTGATCCCGGCTTATCCGGCCGTCAATTCCCCGGAGGCAACAGCTTCCGGTCCCTTGGGCATTGCCCGGGATCGCCATCCGTCAGCGCGTTGCGCCCACGGGTGCCGCCCTGCATTGCGCCGATGGAACTGCCCCCCATATCAGGGGCAAACGCAACGAAAGGGTGACGCGATGTTCGAAAGCCTGTCAGAACGCCTTGGTGGCGTGTTCGACCGCCTGACCAAGGCCGGCGCGCTGTCCGAGGCTGACGTGATCACCGCCCTGCGCGAAGTTCGGACCGCTCTGCTGGAGGCCGACGTTTCCCTTCCCGTCGCCCGCGAATTCATCAAGCGCGTCACCGAAAAGGCCACCGGCGCCGCCGTCACCAAGTCGATCACCCCCGGCCAGATGGTCGTCAAGATCGTCCATGACGAGCTGATCCGCGTGCTGGCCGGGGACGGCGAGCCTGAGGCGCTTAAGATCGACAACCCGCCCGCGACGATCCTGATGGTCGGTCTGCAAGGCTCGGGCAAGACCACCACCACCGCGAAACTGGCCAAACGGCTGAAGGAAAGGAACGGCAAGAAGGTCCTCCTCGCCTCGCTCGACACCAATCGCCCGGCGGCGATGGAGCAGTTGGCGATCCTCGGCCTGCAGATCGGCGTCGATAGCCTGCCCATCGTCAAGGGCGAGACGGCGGTGCAAATCGCCAAGCGCGCCAAGACCCAGGCCAACCTCGGCGGCTATGACGTCGTCTTCCTCGACACCGCCGGACGCCTCCACATCGACGAAGTCCTGATGGACGAGATCCAGGCCGTCCGCGACATCGCCCAACCGCGTGAAACCCTCCTTGTCGTCGATGGCCTCACCGGCCAGGACGCCGTCAACGTCGCGACCGACTTTGACGGCAAGGTCGGCATCTCCGGCGTTGTCCTCACCCGGATGGACGGCGACGGTCGCGGTGGTGCGGCCCTCTCCATGCGCGCCGTCACCGGCAAGCCGATCCGCTTCGTCGGTCTTGGCGAAAAGATGGACGCAATCGAGACGTTTGACGCTGACCGCGTCGCCGGCCGCATCCTTGGCATGGGCGATATCGTCGCCCTGGTCGAGCGCGCGCAAGAGACGTTCGAGGCGGAACAGGCCGAACGCATGGCCAAGCGCTTTGCCAAGGGTCTGTTCAACATGAACGACCTGCGGATGCAGCTGGAACAGATGATGAAGATGGGCGGGATGCAGGGCCTGATGGGCATGATGCCCGGCATGGGCAAGATGTCCGCCCAGGCCGAAGCGGCGGGCTTGAATGACAAGATGCTGGTGCATCAGGTGGCCCTCATCAACTCCATGACCAAGAAGGAACGCGCCAACCCCGACCTTCTGGCCGCGTCGCGCAAGAAGCGCATCGCCGCTGGTGCGGGGCTGGATGTGGCCGACGTGAACAAACTTCTGAAACAGCATCGGCAGATGGCCGACATGATGAAGAAGATGGGCAAGGGCGGCATGATGAAACAGGCGCTCAAGTCGATGATGGGCAAGGGCGGGATGCCCGATCCGTCCAAGATGACGCCCGAACAGCTGGCCGAGGCCGCCAAGGGCATGCAGCAGGGCATGGGTGGCATGGGTGGCGGCATGGGTGGCCTGCCGCGCGGGATGACGCTGCCTGCGGGCCTGTCGGGGCTGATGCGCAAGAAATGATGCAACCGGCGCACCCGCAGCTGATTGGCCTGCCCG
>JANPJU010000174.1:0-8571 GCA_031425675.1 Paracoccaceae bacterium
GCCATCGGCGCAGCCGGGGCTGACCGTATGAAAGATCCGCCCGTTCACGGGCCATCCGCCAACCATGTCATAGACGCGGATGTGTTGGGGGTCGGCGCTGTGCATCCGCCCGGTGTCGGCCACATAAAGCCGGCTTTCGTCGGGGCTGAAGGCAAGGCCGTTCGGGCAGGCCATGTCAGTGATCACCGCCTCGATCCTGCCTGAAGGGTCCACGCGGTAGACCTGGCAGGGCAGTTCCTGTGTCGACCGAAAGCCTTCGTAATCGGTCATGATCCCGTAGTGCGGGTCGCTGAACCAGATGCACCCATCCCGCGCCACTATCACGTCATTCGGGCTGTTCAGGGGCTTGCCGTCAAAGCCATCGGCGACCACGGTGATCTGCCCATCCCAGCCCGTCCTTGTGACGCGCCGGGTTCCGTGTTCGCAACTGATCAGCCGCCCCTGGCCGTCGCGCGTGTGGCCGTTGGCATAGTTTGCCGGGCTGCGGAAGGTCGTTACGCCCTCTTCCGTCCAGCGCAGGATGCGGTTGTTCGGGATGTCGGAAAACAGCAGGCATCCATGGTCGCCAAACCACACCGGCCCCTCAACCCAGTCAAAACCGGTGGCCAGGCGCTTGACCGGCGCATTGCCCAGCACATAGACCCCGAAGGCCGGATCGTGGATTTCGAAGAATGACATGACAGGTGTCTCCGCTTAAATTAGTTGTTATCGTTACCACTCACCTTCGTCTTACCCACAGGCCCACCATGCAGATCTCCCATCCCGCCGAACGGCTGACCGATGCCGCCCTTCTGGCCATGTTGAACGCAAGCGCAGAGAAGGCGCAAGCCATGGGTCAGCCGCAGTGCATTGTCATCGTCGATACCTCGGCTGTGGACCTTGCCGTCTTGCGAATGGCAGGGTCACGGGTGCTGTCGATGCGGTCGGCACGGGCAAAGGCGCAGACAGCGGCGTCGACCGGGCGACCCTCAGGATCGTTGCCCGAGGCGGTTCGCGTGACGATTGCCGTCGCGACCGAGGGCACGATGACCGGCTTGCCTGGCGGCCTGCCGATCTGGCGGAACGGCGTGCTTTTGGGCGGGATCGGCATCGGTTCCGGCACCGGTGATCAGGACGTTGAGGTGGCAGAGGCAGCCCTTGCCGCCATCGGCGCCACGTCCGTGCCTTAGCCTGAAAACACGATCTGCGCCTTCATCGCCTGGCTTCGGTCACTCGCCAGCCGGAATGCAACTTCGGCATCGTCCAGTGTGACTGTGTGGGTAATCAGCGGCTTTACGTCGATCAACCCTTTTTGCATCAGCCCGACGCCCACGGCGAATTCGGCGTGAAAGCGGAAGGACCCCCGCAGGTCGAGTTCCTTGGCAGTGATTGCCATCATCGGCAGGGTCATGTCGCCGCCCAGACCCAATTGCAGGATCACCCCGCGCGGGCGCAGTGCCGCGATCCCGCCAGCCAGTGCCGCCGCGACGCCGGTACATTCATATAGCACGTCGAAATATCCCTTGTCCGCGCCGTATGCCGCCAGTGCTTCAGGCTTGGCACCGGTGTTGATCACCCGGTCCGCCCCCACCTTGCGCGCCAGCGACAGGGTGAAATCGGACAGGTCGGTCGCCACAATCTCAGCCGCCCCGGCCCGCCGCGCGGCAAGGATGGACAGGACGCCGATCGGCCCGCAGCCGGTGACCAGCACGCGCTTGCCCAGCATGTCGCCCGCGCGTCTGGTGGCGTGCAGCGTGACGGCGAGGGGTTCGGCCATCGCCGCCTCACCCGGTGACAGTCCGGTGGCATCGACACATTGGCTGGCATCGGCGACAAGACTTTCCCGGAACGCTCCCTGGATATGCGGGAACGGCATGGCGCTGCCGTAAAACCGCATGTTCAGGCAGAGGTTGGGCAGGCCCTCCAGACAGAACTTGCAGGCTTCACACGGGCGGCTGGGCGACACGGCGACAAGCTGGCCTTTGGTAAAGCCGGTTTCGCCCGGATCCTCGACAAAGGCCGACACCTCATGCCCAAGGATCATCGGCTCGCGCAATCGCACGGCCCCGAAACCGCCGTGGTTGTAGTAGTGCAGGTCCGACCCGCAAACCCCACCGGTCGCCAGCCGCAGGCGCAACTGGCCGGCGCCGGGGGTATCTTCGGGCTGCTCCTCGATCCGCAGGTCGCGCGCGGCATGAATGACGATGGCGCGCATCTACAGCACCGGTGTCAGCAAGGGCTGACCGGCGAAATGCGCGATCAGGTTGTCGCGCACCAGTTTGCCCATCGCAGCCCTCGTCTCAAAGGTGCCGCTGGCATGGTGGGGTTGCAGCAGCACGTTCTGCAGCGTCAGGAAGCGTGGGTTCAGGTGAGGTTCACCTTCGAACACATCAAGGGCAGCCCCGCGCAGTTGCCCGGCCTCAAGCGCATCCAGCAGGGCGGCTTCGTCCACGTTCGGCGCGCGGCTGATGTTGATCAGCATGCCCTGCGGCCCCAGTGCCGCAAGCACCGAAGCATTGACGATGTGCCGCGTTTCTGGCGTGGCCGAAAGGGCGACGATCAGATAGTCCACCTGTCCAGCCAAGGTGACGGGATCGGCCACAAAGTCCCAGCCATCGGGAGTGTCCTTTGGTCCGCGGCCCGTGTAGCTGATGGCCATGTCAAACCCTTGCAGCCGCCGTGCGATGGCAGCGCCGATCCGGCCCAAGCCAAGAATACCCACGCGCTTGCCAGTCACCTTGCGCTGCAGCGGATAGCCGCCTTTTTCGGCCCAGCTGCCCGAGCGGACCCAACCCTCGGCGCCGATCACGCCGCGCGACAGCGCCAGCAACATCGCCACCGCCAGATCGGCGCAATCATTGGTCAGCACATCTGGCGTGTTCGTCACCCTGATCCCCCGGTCGCGGCACGCAGCAAGGTCCACCGCGTCATACCCCACGCCGTAGACACTGATCACTTCAAGCTGCGGGCAGGCCGCGATCATCGCGGCATCGGCCCCAAGTTCGCCCCGCGTGGCGATGCCGCGGACCTGAGGGCCAACCTCGGTCAGGAACGCCGCCTTGTCTGCCGCTTCAAAATAGCGGTGCATGTGGAAGGCTGCATCCAGCGGCTCCTGATCCCAGTCCGGGTAGGGGCCAACCTGCAGGACATGGGGTTTGGTCATGGTCGTTCCGATCCCGGCTTGACTGTTCATGTGTGCCAGACCCTTCTTGTGGGTGCTTGACAGTTGATGTTAACGATAACATAAACAGAGGCAACAGCGCTTGTCGAGAGCGAACTTGAAGGATGGAAAGACGTGGCAAACCGGTTGTTTGACCTGACAGGACGGCGGGCACTGATCACCGGCTCGTCGCAAGGCATCGGCTTTGCCTTGGCCGAAGGTCTGGTTGCGGCAGGTGCGCAGGTCGTGCTGAACGGCCGGGATGAGGCCAAGCTTGCCGCCGCCGCACGCATTCCGGGGGCTGAAACGCTGGCTTTCGACGCGACCGACCATGATGGCGTCCGCGCAGCGGTGGATACCTTTGAGGGTACCGGCAAGCCGATCGACATTCTGGTCAACAACGCCGGCATGCAGCATCGCGCGCCGCTGGAAGATTTCCCCGCCGACGCCTTCGAGCTTCTTTTGCAGACCAACATCGCATCGGTCTTCCATGTCGGTCAGGCGGTGGCGCGCCACATGATCGCGCGTGGTCGTGGCAAGATCATCAATATCGCCTCGGTGCAAACGGCTCTCGCCCGTCCGTCCATCGCGCCCTACACGGCCACCAAAGGCGCGGTAGGCAACCTGACCAAGGGCATGGCAACCGACTGGGCGAAACACGGGCTGAACTGCAACGCCATCGCGCCGGGCTATTTCGACACGCCGTTGAACGCGGCCCTTGTGGCCGACCCCACCTTTTCCGCCTGGCTGGAAAATCGCACCCCGGCTGGCCGCTGGGGCCAGGTGGAGGAGTTGCAGGGCGCCTGCATCTTTCTTGCCTCGGACGCGGCCAGCTTTGTCAACGGTCACATCCTGTATGTCGATGGCGGCATCACAGCCTCGCTATGATCTACCGCATCGTCATCATGGGCGTTTCCGGTTGCGGCAAATCCTCGGCGGGTGAGGGGTTGGCCGCGCGCCTTGGCATTCCGTACCGCGATGGGGATGACCTGCATCCTGCTGCGAACGTGGAAAAGATGCGTGCGGGCGTGCCATTGACCGATGATGACCGCTGGCCCTGGCTGGACCGGGTGGCCGAAGTGCTTGCACGGGAGGCGCCTGTGATAGTCGGCTGTTCTGCCCTGCGCCGCGCATACCGTGACCGCCTTCGTGCCGGGGCAGGGGGTACGGTGCATTTCATCCACCTGTCGGGCAGCCGCGACGTGATCTCCGGGCGCATGGCGGCGCGCACTGGGCATTACATGCCGACCAGCCTTATGGACAGCCAGTTTGCGGCGCTGGAGGCGCCCGGGCCGGATGAGGCGCTGGCCATCGACATCGACCAGCCGCTGGATGCCATCATCACCGCCGCCGCAGAAGGACTGACCCCATGACCGACAGGATCGCCTTGATCGGCGCGGGGGCAATGGGGGGGGCCATCGCGGCGCGTTTGGTGGCAACCGGGACGCATCTGGTGGTCTTTGACCTCGACCCAGCCAAACTGGCCCCGCTCGTCGCGGCAGGGGCCACGGCCGCCGCCTCGGCCTCAGCGGCTGCGACTGGCGCGCGGGCGGTGATCCTGTCGTTGAACGCGCCCCATATCGTGCGCGCCGCGGTCTTTGGCGCAAGTGGAGTGGCAGAAGGCGCTGCCCCCGGCACGTTGATCATCGACATGTCATCCATCGATCCCGAGGCGACACGGGCCCTTGCCGCAGATGCCGACGCAAAGGGTCTGCACTGGGTGGACAGCCCCCTTTCCGGCGGTATCCCCAAGGCCGCGACCGGAGAGCTTACCCTGATGCAGGGCGGCACGGTTGAGGCTGTGGCCGCAGCGCAGGCGATCCTTGCGCAGGTCGCGTCGAACCAGACGCGCATGGGTGGGCCTGGTGCGGGACAGACCACCAAGCTGATCAACCAGGTCCTGTGCGGTCTTGGCTTTCTGGCTGTGGCCGAGGCGACGGCATTGGCCGAAGCGGCGGGTGTGGATGTGGCCATGATCCCCAAGGCCCTTGCCGGTGGCCGCGCCGACAGTGCCATCCTGCAGGAATACATGCCCCGCTTTGGCGCGCGCGACTATCGCCGCACCGGGCGGATCGACAACATGGTCAAGGATCTGAACGGGGCCGCCGACCTGGCCCGACTGACCCACACGCCGATGCCTCTGACCGCCCTTTGCGCCGAAATCCATCGGATGCTCACGGCATCCGGGCTTGGTGGCGAAGATCAAGCCGCTCTGATGGAATTTTTCTCCGTCAGGAAAACAATCTAGGGCCCAGACAAGGAACCCTTCGAATGATCACCCGCTATGCCCTTTTCGAAGGCACCGTTGCCCCCGGCTTGACCGAAGGCTTCCGCGCCGCCGTGCTGGCCGAGATCCTGCCGGTCTGGCGCCGCTTTCCCGGCGCGCTGGCGGTGCACGTCACCTTTTCCGACGACCGTGATGAAGGCGCGCCCGAGTATCCGCTGATTCTTGCCATCGACTGGCCGGACCGCGCCACGGTAGACGCTTTCCTTGACCACCCGATCCGCAAGGAAGGCCGCGCCGCGACAGAAGGCGTACTGTCGCGGTTTTTTACCGGGCGCATCCATCACCATGTCACCACGGCCCACAGTTTCGACCCGACCTGAAGCTTCCGGCAGTAATGCTGGATTTTTGGCAGCGGTAACGATACCAAACTGGAATGACTACTGCCCGCAAATCCCCGACAATGGCCGATGTTGCCCGGCTTGCAGGCGTCTCGCCGATGACGGTCAGCCGGGCCTTCAAGACTGACAGTTCGGTCAGCGACACCACGCGCGATGCGATCCTGAAGGCCGCCGATGATCTGGGCTATGTCTTCGACAGCACGGCCTCGAACCTTCGGTCGCAGAAAAGCGATTTCATCGCCGTCACCATCCCGTCGATCAACAACGCCAACTTTGCCGAAACCGTGCGCGGGTTGGCGGAAGGGCTGAAGCCGCGGGGGTTGCAGATCCTTCTGGGCTACACCGACTATGACATGGCCGAGGAGGAGCGCCTGATCGAGCAGTTCCTGCGCCGCCGGCCCGAGGCGATTGTGGTCACCGGCGGTCGCCATACCGCCCGCGCCCGGCGGATGCTGGAGAATTCCGGGATTCCCGTGATCGAAACCTGGGACCTCCCCGAAGAGCCGATCGGCCATGTCATCGGCTTTTCCAACGCCGATGCGGTGCGCCGGATGGTGGACCATTTCGTCGCCAGGGGCTTGTCGCGCATTGCCTTCATCGGCGGTGACACCACCCGTGACACCCGTGGTGCCGATCGCCGCGCGGGCTTTGTCGCGGCCATGCAGGCGCAGGGGTTGGACCCGGCCAGACTGATCGCGGCGGGCGCGCCGCCCATTGCCATGCGGGAAGGCGCCGAGGCGATGGGGCGGTTGCTGGAAACGTTGCCTGACACTCAGGCGGTGATCTGCGTGTCCGACCTGTCGGCTTTCGGGGCCTTGACCGAATGTCAGCGGCGTGGGGTCGACGTGCCCTCTCGCCTGTGGATCGCGGGGTTCGGCGATTATGAGATTGCCGGGATCGCCGTCCCCGCCCTTACCACGATCAACCCTTTCCCGCGCGACATCGGCGCGCGCGCGGCGGCACTGATCCTTGACGTGATGGACGGACGGCAGGGCGTGCCCGCCCGGATCGTGATTTCCCCGGAATTGTTGATCCGCGACTCGTCTGGTTGACGTTGCGGTCGTCTGGGTGTTGGCGACTTGGATTGTTTTCATGGTCCGGACGCACCTTCACCGTCAGGGGCTGCACAACGCCCAATTTTTCCGCGCATGGCTGGCATCTGCCTGTTTTGTAAGCTTTATTGCGGCATTGAACCCCCCGCCGGCCCCAAGCGGGCTTCAAGTCCTGCACGCGCCAAGCTCAGTAAGGCAGGCAGGGAAGGCCCGCAGGATGACCCGACTATCCATTATCGTTGTTGAGCGTGACCGTGATCGCGCCTTGAAGATCGTCGATGGCCTGATGGCGTCGGGCGATCACAGCGTCGTCGTCATCGCCGAGGAAACCGGTCTGGCGCGGCGCATTGCGGAACAGAAGCCCGACATCGTGCTGATCGACGTGGCCAATCCCTCACGCGATGTGCTGGAGGAGCTTGCACTGGTGTCCGGCCCGATGGAGCGGCCGGTGGCAATGTTCGTGGACAGGTCAGACGAACAGATGACCCGCGCCGCGATCGAGGCGGGGATGTCGGCCTATGTGGTGGACGGGTTGCAGCCGGAACGGATCAAGCCGATCCTTGATGCCGCGATTGCGCGCTTCCACATGTTCCAGAAAATGCGCGCCGAACTTCTGGCGACCAAGGCCGCTTTGGAAGATCGCAAGATCATCGACCGGGCCAAGGCCATTCTGATGAAGGCGCGGGGGATTGACGAAGAAGCGGCCTATGCCCTTTTGCGCAAGACCGCGATGGACCAGAAACGCCGGGTGGCCGATATTGCCAGCCAACTGGTGATGGCGGCGGGGCTTTTGACATGACCTTTGCCGTGCTGCGCCTTGGCTATGTGCCGCTGATTGATGCGGCCCCGCTGATTGTCGCCAAGGAGCTGGGGTTTGCGGCAGAAGAGGGGGTCGTCTTCGATCTGGTCCGCCTGCAAAGCTGGGCCCAAAGCCGTGACATGCTGGGCACGGGCGGGATTGACGCGGCCCACATGCTGGTGCCCTTGCCGATAGCGCAGGCATTGGGACTGGGGCCGGACTACCCGGCCTTTGACCTTGCTATGATCCTGTCAGTTGGCGGGCAGGCGATTGCCGTCAGCGCAGCACTTGCCGATGCGATGCGGGCGGGCGGGCACGGCTTCGGGTTTGACAATCCCGTGGTCGCGCGCGATGCGCTAATGGCTGTGGCAGGCGGGCGGCTGCGGGTGGGCGTGCCGTTCCCGTTCTCTACCCAGGCGGAACTGGTGCGCCATTGGCTGCGGGGCACGGATCTTGAGCCTGGCGTGACCATCCACACCGTGCCACCCCCCCTGATGGCCAGCGCGTTGGCCGCGGGTGAGGTGGATGCCTTCTGCGTCGGTGAACCCTGGGCCTCATACGCGGTGGAAACCGGGGTAGGTGCGCTTTTGCTGGCCGGGCGGGCGATCTGGGCCGCACCTCCGGAAAAGGGCCTGGTCCTGACCCGCAGCTTTGCCGATGCGCGGGCTGAGGAAACCGGCCGGATGATGCGCGCTGTCTGGCGGGCGTGCCGCTGGCTGGACCAGACGGGTAACCGCGGCACGGCGGCTGAAATACTGTCACGGCCAGAATACCTGAACCTGCCGCCTGAACTAAGCGAACGCGGCTTGCTGGGAAGGCTGCATGTCACCGCCACCGGCGACGTGCGCCATTTTCCCGATTTCATCCGCTTCCATGACGGGGCCGCGAACTTCCCGTGGCGCAGTCTGGCGGCCCTTCTGGCGCAGCGCATGGCCGGGCGGCACGGACTGGATGCG
>JANPJU010000175.1:0-3467 GCA_031425675.1 Paracoccaceae bacterium
GACAAGGAGGGCTTCCTGCGTTCCGAAACCTCGCTCATCCAGACCATCGGCCGCGCCGCACGAAACTCAGAAGGCCGGGTCATAATGTACGCCGACCGCATGACCGGCAGCATGGAGCGTGCCATCGGCGAAACCAACCGCCGCCGCGAAAAGCAGGTGGCCTACAACGTCAAACACGGCATTACGCCGGAAACGATCCGGAAGAACGTCGAGGACGTCCTTTTCGGGACATGGGTGGGCGACACCGATCAGGCGCGGATCACGACCAAGGTCGACAAGCCGATGATCGGCAAGAACCTCGCCGCCCACCTCGACGCCCTGCGGCTGCAAATGCGCAAGGCCGCCGAGAATCTGGAGTTCGAGGAAGCCGCGCGGATGCGTGACGAGGTAAAGCGATTGGAGGCGGTGGAGCTTGCCGTCGCCGATGACCCCTTTGCCCGGCAAGAGGTGATCGAAGAAGCCGTGGAAGAGGCAACGAAGATGGGGGGCCGTTCCACCGCGGGCCGAGCAGGACAAAGGGGCGGCAAACGCAGCCGGGGCAAGGGGCGATAGAACGTCTTCTGAAAACGGGACGCCGGAATGCCGCCAGCAAGCGCAGCGTCACCCCCGCACGGCGCTTTTCTTGTTTTGAGGCTGCCACCACGCGTTGACCGAATAGATCATTGCCTCCCGCCGTTGCGGCAAGCCCGGCCTCGATTGCTTGACGCGCTGCAGAAGCGCTCAGCCGTTAAGCAGCGATTTCGCACTGACCGCGTCGTCCAGCCACAGCTCCCCACTGTTCCTGTACCCCCCGCGCACAAGAAAGCCCGGCTTCACCACCTCGGGATACTCTGCCGCCCAATCACGAAACCGGTCGCGGCTGACCACTTTCGCGCCATGATCCCGCGCCGCGGAAAGAAGATACGGGTCGGCCTGCGTTCCCTTTGGGACAACGAAGATCTGGCCTTTCGGCAAGTGCAGCAGCTTTGCGAAGTCTCGCTCGTGTAGGTAGCGGTTCTCAAGCTTCCAGCCGGCGTTCGCGTCAAACACCACCCCAGGTGCGAAGCCTTGCGCCTCAAGCATCCGAACGACTGCCAGGACGCTGGAAAGGTCAGGTTTCTCATCCTTCCAGTGCATCACGTTGGACCCGTCCACCAGGATGTAGGGTAGGACCGGTCTCGGGGGAAGCCCGGCTTTCCGCCGCAGCAGTCGCAGCAGGCCAACCAGCGCGATCAGGCCAAGAAGGGCTGCCAGAACTGCAAGCGGCATGCCTTGGGATTCACCTGTTATCCCCCAAGCCGCGGGCGTGGCAGGTGCTTGAAGAAAGCTGATTTCGCCGAAGGGCAAGACAAGGGGAACAAGCATTGTGCCGTCAGGTTAAAGGTCCACACCCCCAAGTTGCAAGTGAGGTCATGGCACATAAGATCCGCATCGGCGTCGGCGGCTGGACCTACGCCCCCTGGCGCGGGGCTTTTTTTCCCAAGGGCCTCCGTCAGGCTGACGAACTGGCCTTTGCCGCAAAGACCTTCACAGCGATCGAGGTCAACGGCACCTATTACCGCACCCAGAAGCCCGCCACCTTTGCCCATTGGGCCAGCGAAACGCCCGACGGCTTTACCTTCACGCTGAAGGCGCCGCGCTACGTCACGACCGCGCGCGACCTTGCGGCGACAGGCCCATCGGTCCAGCGCTTCCTGCAATCAGGCCTGTCCGAGCTTGGTCCGAAGCTTGGCCCGATCAACTGGCAGTTCCTGCCAACCCGGCAGTTCGACCCCGACGCTCTGGCCCGTTTTCTTGACCTCTTGCCCGACCAGCTGAACGGCCTGCCTCTCCGCCATGCAATCGAGGCGCGGCACGAAAGCTTCGCCGATCCAGCCTTTGCTGCGCTCCTTGGCGAACGCTCCATCGCCGTCGTGCTTGGCGCTGACGGGAGCTATCCCGAGTTTGATGCTGCAACCGCCCCCTTCGCCTACCTGCGTCTGATGGGCACCCGGAAGGGGGAGACGACCGGGTATCCGGCAAAGGAACTGGAGCGCTGGGCCGCCCGCGCAGGCCAGATCGCGAAGGACCGCGACCTGTTCCTTTTCGTGATTTCCGGCCACAAGGTCGCCAATCCGGCAGCCGCACAAGACCTGCTGCAACGGATTGGAAAACCTTGACAAGCCGGGGCCTGTCGTCCTCCCTGTCCGCAGGATTTCCCGGCAGGACACAGGACAGATGGCATGAAGTTTCTCGACCCGGATCACCCGTTTTTCGCCAAGGCATGGGTGCGCTGGGCAACCGCGATCTTGCCCATCGCCTGGGGAATGGTGGAATTCTTCTGGACGCAGGCTCCGTTCTGGGGCGTGCTTTTCACGGCCATCGGGGCCTATGCCGGCTGGGTACTGATCCTGAACCGCAAGGCGGACTAGCGGCTTACTCCAGCCAGTCCGGCACTGGCAGGCCAGAGGCTTGGGGATCGGACAGGTAGAACGCTGTCAGGCCGATCACGGCCACCACCAGCACCGCCAACGCGATCTTCCAGACCGACCACGGCCGCTCGCCCTGCACTTCGCCAGTCTGGCCATTCACGAGGAAGCGGTAGCTTTTGCCGTTGTATTTGTAGGCCGCCATCCAGATCGGCAGCAGAACATGCTTGAAGGTTTCGGCGGAGTGGCGGGTTTCCACCACCTCGATGCGTTGCTCGTCGCCCCCTATGTCGGCGGCGACATCGCGGTTGATGACTGCGGCCATGCGCGCTTTCGATGCCTCGCTGCCGTCGGCAAGGGCCACGGTATAGCCCTCGGCCCGGAAGCCGGCGAGGTAGTCGGGCTGGTAGGGGACAAGCGTGGCAAGATCCCAGGGCGTCAGATCATCGCCCAGCCGGGCAGGCAGGCTGGTGGACGCCATGACCAGCACATCGTCAAAGCGCCGCTCGACCTGACCCGAGGCGGCTTGCCAACGGGTCTTGCGGACCTGTTCCTGCCGCTGCTGGCGGCGGCCATTCACGTTCACGGTCACCGTGCGGGTTTCATAGTAATGTGTGCCGCGCTGCCCGCGATAGCGGCTGTCGGTATCGGCGTCGAAGGTCCAGAACGGCACATACATGCCGTCCATAGCGCGCCCCTTGCGGGTGTATTCGACAAGACCCGACGGCGCGAACCAAAGGCGTCCCAGCCAGTCTGTCAGCGCGCGCCGCGCCTGATCCTCGGTCAGCGTGAAGGGTATCAGCGCCTGCGGTTTGATCTGGCGGTGATTGCCGGTGTCCGTGACCAGCGGGGTGGCGCAGAACGGGCATTGGGTGGCGTGGGTGGCGCCATCGAACTCCACCAGTGCGCCGCAACTGGGGCAGGTGGTGGTGCGGACCTCTTCCATCGCCATGCCGGGTAGATCGTTGCGGAGTGCCGCCGCCAGATCATGTTCGGTCAGCGCGCGAGGGCGGGCGGCGGGGGCAAGTGTGGGGATGGCCTGTGCGTGGCCGCAATGGACGCACACAAGCTGCGTCTGGC
>JANPJU010000176.1:0-5356 GCA_031425675.1 Paracoccaceae bacterium
GCACCCGAGTTCATTTATTTCCAATTGACGAGGGATCTCCCGCGGCAGCCGGAACTTGCCCATATTCCACAGGACCTAAGGCGATGGCCGTTCGTCGCTGGAAGAACGCGTGAAGAAACGCGCTGCCTCCTGCAAACCATCATATCCTCAGCCCTGTGTGATCGTGCCGAACTCTGTGCGGTAGGTTTCCAAGCAAATGGACTTGGCCGCCACAAGAGTGCCGATCTCTCACCTGGCGTCTTCTGTTTCTCCAATATCTAGGCCCGAAACGGGCGTTCGCAGATCATGCGAGTAGTTTGCAATTTGGCGAGCGTGTCTAGCAATCAAACATTGCTCTTGACATGATTTTTCACTCCAAAGGTCAGACCGATTGCGTCAGTTACTGTTTGTGTCACAACGCCCGTGCCGCACGGGTTCCCGGTCACAAGAGACATGCAAACCCCTGATTCGTAGCACTACGGATTGTGTCTTGCGTGCAACATCAGTTTGAGCATGTCCCGAGACCATACAATGATTAGGCATGAAACGCAGCTTCGCGTCACGTCCATCTTTAGCAATCTGTGAACCTGCATCCACAAACTCCAGGGCATTGCGCCCGAAAGAACTGCCTCACCGGCTTATTCCCAGTTATCGACAATCGCTTCTCAGATAACTGCAATCGCATCCCGCGTAACTGCAATCTCACCCCAGATAGGCGAGCAAACTAACCGGCAAAGCGCTCAGGTAACCCGAGCAAACGTAGCTCTATCCGGTTTAAACGCAAATCCACCCCGTTCAACGACACTCGAATCTCGCGTAACTGCACTTTTGCGGCCGAAAAAGTGCTGGAAGCAGCGCATACGAAACACCAATTCGGCCCCGCTAAAACCAGTAAGTATATGAAAAAAAGAGACAATTAAAGGACTAAAGTGGAGACGGGTTCGCACATGTCTGCAGCCACCGCCACCAACCCCTTTTTTCCCGGTCTCTGACGTTCCCGTGGAGAATTTCCGCCGTGTTTCCGGAGGTTACGCTGGCCTCGCCTCGACGGAGATCTCTTCGCTTGCCCCGGATCTCCCCTTTTGCGCCCCGCGTCTCCGGGGGCTGCGCGCGCCGTTCGGTTTCTGCCGCGAGACGCGGACCGATCTTCCCGGCGGGCAATACATGGTCACGCGCTATGTCTCTTTTGGCTCGCCCACGCTGCAGCATATCGAGCGTGAGACGAAGTCGGGCTCTGCCACCCCCGGTCGTGAGCTTGCGATCTCGCGGGAGTATTTCGACGGCCTCGGCCGGGTCTGGGCCAAGGCGCAGCCAGGCACGACCAGCGCCATTGCGGATGCGATCCTGCAACTCAGCGCATATGACGCGCGCGGCAATCTGGCCTGGACCAGTCTGCCGCTGCCTTTCTCCAGCCTGAACACGACCCCGAACGCAGCCCAGCGGACCAGCTTTACCTATGACAGTCTGAACCGCACGGTTGACACGCTCCTGCCAGATGGCACCAAGCGCAGCCTCGCCTATTTGGTCACCAGCCTCAGCCATTACGGCGGGCCGACCCTTGCCTATCCCACAACCCGCGCTCAGGATGAGCACTGCTTTGACCTAGTCGCGGCCAACACGATCTGCGGCGAACAACTGCAGATCAGCGATGCCGCCGGCCGTCTGATCCGGTCGGACCGCAGCGACACTGCACTCTCCCATCTCGACGCCGGGGCGCAGGTCTTGCGCTCTACCTCCTTTCGCTATGACCGGAAAGGCAGCCTGATCGGCGTGACCGATCCCGGCGGGATAAGCTTCGCCTACACCTATGACGTCTTCGGCAACCGGCTGACCGCCGACGACCCTGGCCTCGGCTTCTGGACGCTCACCTATGATGCGAACAACAACCTCCTCTCCCAGACCGACGCCAAGGGCCAGCTGATCAGCTTCGCCTATGATGCCCTGAACCGCGTCACACTCAAGACCGTTGGCACTGGCCCGGCCCGCGTGGAAACCCGCTTCACCTATGACGAGGCGCGCACGGGCTTCTACAACCTTGGTCGCGAGACGACGCAGGAAGTCTGGACCCCCACCGGCACGGTACACGAGGTCGAACGCGACTGGCACCTGATGGGCGGCCTCGCCTTCGAGCGTCACGTGATCGACGGCCGCACCTACACGCTGGAGACGAGCTTCGCCCCGAACGGCGCGCCCCTGAACCAGAAACTCCCCGGCACGCCGGGCGCCACCACCACCGGCTGGGTCGGCCCCTTCACCTATGACGCCGCGGGCCGCGTTACCGCCTTCACCGGCTACATCACCAGCGTCACCTACAACGCCTGGGGCCAGCCGACCGCCGCCGCCTATGCCAATGGCGTGACCGAGGCCTATGCCTACAACCCCGCCCGCGGCTGGCTGACCTCCGTCACTGGCACGCTGCCGGGCGGCGACATCGCCTTCCGCGCGGGGTATGACCGCTCGGCGACGGGGCGCATCTTCCGCGCCGATACCCAGGCGCTGGTGGGAGGTACCCCGACCGACCTCGGCGGCTCCTACGATTATGCCTATGACTATACCGGCCGCCTGCTTGCGGCCACCAACTGGCGCGGGGCTGCCGCTTTCGACCAGGTCTTCGCCTATGACCGCGCGGGCCGCATCCGGGCGAAGGGGCCGACGCTCGCCACCGCGATGACCTATGACTACTCCGACCCGCTGACGCCCGACCACGCGCCGGGTGCCGTCACGACCGGAGGGGTCACCACCGCCTTCACCTACGACGACAACGGCAACATGCTCACAGGCCTCGCCGGAAAGATCATGACCTACGACGGCGAGAACCGCCCGCTCTCGGTCACCCATCTCGGCAAGCGCACCTGCTACCTCTACGGCGTCGACGGCAAGCGGCTGAAGAAGGTCGAGGGCCTGCCGCCGACCCAGGATTGCACCGCGCTGCCCGCCAACACCAACGCCACGGTCTACTTCGGCGCGGTCGAGGTCCGGAACTGGCTGATCGCCGGGGCCGAGCAGATCCTGATCTACCCGCATCCAGCCGTCAAACTCCTGAACGGCACCACCCCAACTGCGGCCACCTACCTCCACCGCGACGGGCTGTCCTCGGTCCGCGCGATCACCGATTCAGCGGGTGTGAAGATCGAGAGCGCCCTCTACAAACCCTTCGGCGAGCAAAGCGAATGGCTCCTCCCCGGCAACGCCGCCCCCGAGACCAAAGGCTGGATCGGCGAACGCTACGACGCCGACGCAGGGCTGCAGTACCTGAACGCCCGCTACTACGACCCCGAACTGAGCCTCTTCCTCCAGCCGGACTGGTTCGAGGTCACCAAGGCGGGGGTGGGGACCAACCGGTTCAGCTACAGCTTCAATGATCCGGTGAATAAGTTTGATCCAGGGGGGAATGAGTCAGCAAAGAAAAAGAGTGCGGAAACAGCCCTGAAGGCAGCTAAGGAAGCTAGGGATCAGGCTCGAAAGCAAGCATATGAATCAGCAAAAACGCAAGCGACGAGGCGCAACGCTAGTCTTGCAAACGACGCACACAAGACATCTAAGGTGCCGTTTGACGCTGACGGCTTTCCAGATTTCTCCAATCATCTGTATAAGGGCGGTACGAACGAAGTTCATATCGAATACTCAGGGAAAAGGTCGGGAAAGGACGGCGACGCAGCTCGTGCCAACAAGGCTGCGGGATACGACAAGACTCCGAAAGGTTACGTTTGGCATCACCATCAGAACTATGGCAAGATGCAACTTGTAGAAGAGGTTATTCACACTCAAACGGGACATACGGGTGGCTTTGACTTCTCGAAAGCAGCGGTGGCGGCAGGTGGTCGCTTTGATGGCGCAATCAAGATGGCTGAAACAGTTCTGAATAGCCGCACAATGGCTGTACTTGAACTCTTCGACCCGACCACCTACTTGGATGCAGGGTATCAAGCGACTACAGGCTACAGCCTTTGGGATACTGAGGAAGAGCGTTGGGACAAGTGGTGCAGTGCAAATTCAGACAGCTGCTTTTAATCGGAGAGGGTGGTGAGAATGAAAAGGTATTCTAACAATGCTGTCATGAATCCCAATCCATTCGGAACTACGAATGAAGGGGAGATCTCCGATTTTGAGGAATCTGTTGGCACCAGGCTGCCGGGTGAATACCGTGCTTACTTACTTGAATTCAATGGTGGAGAGTTTGAGAAGGACTGCTTTGAGCGAACAGGTGGAATTGATGGGCGTGTTCATAATGTCTATGGTCTGCACGTAGGGCCGAGATATGCAAAGCTCACCGAGAGGTGGAGGCTTTCACAATGCTATGACATCGGTGAGTCTGCCCCGGGAGTGAAAGACTATCTGGTGTTTGCCAGCACCGAGACTGGCGACCTGCTACTATTAAATCTTAAAGACGGCGCAGTTTTCTTTCTTGACCACGAAACCATCGAAGATGATCCAGAGCATGGCACACGTATCAAGCCTGTGCTCATTGCAACTACTTTTGATGAGTTTGTTGAAAGCCTGACATCCGACTGATGGCGAGTTGTGGCGAGCATAGGCTCGGTGCCAAACCACCCCCTTCAGCGAGCTGTAGGGTGGGTGCCAACCCACCTTCCTCCCCCTCAAACACGCTCCTCTCTCCTGCCCCCCAAACCCTTAACACCCCCCTAACGCCCACAGCCAACCCCTTGAAATCCCTGGCACTCGCCCCCCTGTCCACGCGTGGACAGAGGGCCGACCACCTTGCGGCCCCCCACCGCCCGTGCCACCCTCTCCCCATGCCCCGCAACCCCAAACAAGGCCTCACCACCCTCGCCGCCCTCGCCGGGATCCTCCTCCTGGCCGTCCTGACCCTCACCCTCCAGACCCGCACAGCAGCCGACCTCCGCCTCCTCGCCCGCCTGACCGACGACCTGGAAACCCGTGCCGCCAAGGACAGCCTCACCGACCGCCTCCGCCCCCTGATCGCCGAGGCGATGGCCGGCTCCCCCGACGCCGCCCTCACCTTCGACAGCACCCCCCTGATCCTGACCGAGGCCAGACCACGGGCGATTCCGCGCCTTTGATGAAATCCTTGGCCGTCAGCCTGCGGCGGCAACAGAAACTATCCGCCCAAATCAAAGGTGCCCTTGTCTACCCGATGATCCTGGTTGCTGGTGGATTCGGTAGGGAAGCCGCAAAATCTGGGTCAACGAGGTCGGTCGGGGTCATATCGACGTCCTGAACGGCACTCGCGCTGTTCCGCCGTTAGGCAATCCCAAAGACCCGCGCCTGTTCCGCCCAGTCCAACGGAATGCCGTCGCGGACCAGTTGCGCCATCGAGATGTCCGCTGGCTGACGACCGTCCAGGATCGCGGCCTGCACATTCGGCGAAAGAAACGCCAGCGGTACGCGGTTCCGG
>JANPJU010000177.1:0-19925 GCA_031425675.1 Paracoccaceae bacterium
TATGTGGTGCATGTAAGCTGCGAGGACGCGCATGAAGCGATCCGGCGTGCGCGGCAGCAGGGGAAACGGGTCTGGGGTGAGCCCTTGATCCAGCATCTGACGCTGGACGAAAGCGAATACTTCCACCCGGACTGGGACCATGCCGCGCGGCGGGTCATGTCACCGCCGTTCCGCAACAAGCAGCACCAGGACAGCCTTTGGGCGGGATTGATGTCCGGTTCGCTGTCGGTCGTGGCCACCGACCACTGCGCCTTCACGACCGAGCAGAAGCGCTTCGGCCTTGGCAACTTCGCCAAGATCCCGAACGGGACGGGGGGCCTGGAGGACCGGATGCCGATGCTCTGGACTCACGGGGTCGCGACAGGACGGCTGACAATGAATGAATTTGTCGCCGTAACCTCAACCAACATCGCGAAAATCCTGAACTGCTACCCGAGGAAAGGCGCCGTCCTGGTGGGGGCGGATGCCGATCTGGTTGTGTGGGACCCGGAGAAGGAGAAGACCATCACGGCGACCAGGCAGCAGTCGTCGATCGACTACAACGTGTTCGAGGGGAAGACCGTCAAAGGCCTCCCCCGCTTTACCCTGACGCGGGGAATGGTTGCGGTGCATGACGGCGAGGTGAAGACGCAGGAAGGCCACGGCAAGTTCGTCGCGCGTGAGCCGCGGCCCGCGGTGAACAAGGCGATGACCCAGTGGAAAGACCTGACCGCGCCGAGGCCGGTGGTCCGCTCGGGTGTGCCGGCGACGGGGGTTTGATGGGCATGCAGTTTGGATCGTTCAGGTGAAAGATACGCTAAACACCAGCGCCCCGGTGATCGAGGCCAAAGGGCTGAACCTGGTTTTCCCGACCGCCGATGGGCCGGTGCAGGCATTGAAGGACGTGGACCTAGTGGTGAACCGGGGCGACTTTGTCAGTTTCATCGGGCCAAGTGGTTGCGGGAAAACGACTTTCCTGCGGGCGATTGCGGCTTTGGAGCATCCGACCGGGGGCACTCTGACGGTTAACGGGATGTCACCGGATGAGGCGCGGCGGAAGCGGGCTTATGGGTATGTTTTCCAGGCGGCGGGGTTGTATCCTTGGCGGACGATTGCGGGGAACATCCGGCTTCCTCTTGAAATCATGGGGTTTTCCAAGGCTGAGATGGACGAACGCGTCAATCGGGTGCTGGATCTGGTGGAGCTTTCAGGCTTTGGCAAGAAGTTCCCCTGGCAACTGTCGGGCGGGATGCAGCAGCGCGCTTCAATCGCACGGGCGCTGGCGTTTGATGCCGATATCCTCTTGATGGACGAGCCCTTCGGCGCTCTGGATGAGATCGTGCGCGACCGCCTCAACGAGGAGGTGCTCAAGTTGTGGGCCCGTACCGGCAAGACCATTGGTTTCGTTACACATTCGATCCCGGAGGCGGTGTATCTCTCGACCAAGATTGTCGTCATGTCCCCCCGCCCCGGCCGCATCACCGATATCATCGACTCACCCCTGCCGAAGGAGCGCCCGCTGGATATCCGCGACAGCCGAGAGTTCATCGAGATCGCCCACCGGGTGCGGGAAGGTCTGCGGGCGGGGCATCTGGATGAATAGCGGGCTGGTTCTGTGGCTTTGCGCTGCGATGGCGGTGTTCATCACCGCGAATTCCGTGCTGCGGGCCTATGTGGCGAACGCTCAGGTCTGGGTGCTGCTGGCGGCACTCGCGCTGTTCAGCATCGGCAACCTGATGATGGTGCGCCTGATGCGGGAAAGCGGGCTGGCGGTGGCAATCTCGGTCTCAAGCATCGTGCAGTTGGTGATGATCGGGCTGGTGGCTTGGTTCATCTTTGGCGAGCGGCCGACCGGATTGCAGATCGCGGGCATGGCGCTGGGGGTGGTTGCGGTGGCAATGATCGCCTGGCCGGTGGGGGCGAAGGGATGATTGTTACGCCGTGCCCCCCGACCCTGGCCCTGTCTTACGCGGGGGGAGGGAGGCTCACTTGCCCGACAAGCGCGGGATTTGACCCAAGTGCCTCCCTCCCCCCGATGTGGAAAAGGGCCGGGATGAAGGGGTTGTCATGAGGCGCGCGCTTCCCATTCTGACCGTCCTGGCCGGGATTGTGGTGATCTGGTACGCGGCTGCCGTCTGGATGAACGCGACCTGGGTCTATGACCAGGCAGAGCGGGCGGGAACCACGGTGAGTTTCGCCGAAATGGTGCCACAAACCATGATTCAGGACCGGCCGCTGTTGCCGCCGCCGCATCAGGTGGCGGCAGAGCTGTGGAAGGGGCTGTTCGGGCAGGCCGTGACGTCGAAGCGGAGCCTTGTTTACCATGGGTTTGTGACCTTCACGGGCACGATCATGGGGTTCGGGTTGGGGATTGCCTTCGGAGTGCTGCTGGCGATGTGCATCGTCCGATTCCGGGTGGTGGACATGTCGGTGATGCCTTGGGCGGTCATCAGCCAGACCATTCCCATTGTGGCGCTCGCGCCGATGATCATCGTGGTGTCCAGCCAGATCGGGTTGACCGGGCGCGATTTGCCGAAGGCGATCATTGCAGCGTATCTGTCATTTTTCCCGGTACTGGTAAGCATGGTAAAGGGCTTGCGCAGTCCGGACCAGATGCAGCTGGACCTCCTCAGGACCTATGGCGCGGGGGAGTGGGCGACGTTCCTTAAGCTGCGGCTACCGGCGTCGATGCCGTACTTCTTCGCGTCCCTGAAGGTGGCGATAGCGGCTTCGCTGGTGGGGACCATCGTCGGCGAGTTGCCGACCGGGGCAATCGAGGGCCTGGGCGCGCGGATGCTGATCGGGTCGCAGTTCGGCGAGCCGCTGATCATGTGGGCCAGCCTGTTCGCGGCGGCGATATTGGCGGGGTTGTTGATTGTAAGCGTTGGCCTGCTCGAAGGCATGGCGCGCCGGCGGATGGGGGTGCCGGCATGAGCCAAATGGTTGAGCCGAAGCTGGGCCGAGGCATGGACCTGATCCATGGCGTCCAAGGGATTGCGTCCCTGCTTGGCCTGATCGTGGCTGGAGCCTTGGTCAGCCCATGGCTGGCAGGCCTGCTGGCCGTCTGGCTGATACCGTGGTGGGTAAATGTATGGCTTGCAGAGGGAAGGAACAGGTTTGCAAGGATCGCGGTGCCAGTTCTCTTTGGTGTTTCGATCCTGCTGGTCTGGGAAACGGCTGTCAGGGGCCTTGGGGTTTCGCAGGTCATTCTGCCTGCGCCTAGTGTGATCGTAACCAAGATTCTGACCTCACTTCCCACGCTAGGGGCCGACTTTGTGCAAACCGTGCTGAAAGGCGCGCTGCCGGGGTTTCTGGTTGGGGCGGGGGCGGCCTTCCTGACCGCCATCGGCATCGACCGTTCGCCCTTCCTGCAACGCGGCCTGCTTCCCGTCGGTAATTTCGTGGCCGCCCTGCCGATTGTCGGCCTCGCCCCCATTCTGGTAATGTGGTTCGGGTTCGACTGGCAGTCGAAGGCCGCCGTCGTCGTCGTGATGGTGTTCTTCCCGATCCTCGTGAACATGGTCGCTGGCCTGCAGGCGAGCGAGCGGATGCAGCGCGATCTGATGGCGACCTGGGGGGCGTCGTACTGGCAGACGCTGCTGAAACTCCGGCTGCCCGCCGCCATGCCTTTCCTCTTCAACGGGCTTAAAATTGCATCGACTCTGGCCCTGATCGGCGCGATTGTTGCCGAGTTTTTTGGCAGTCCGATCTACGGAATGGGGTTTCGCATCAGTACCGAGGTCGGACGGCTTGGCCTTGACATGGTTTGGGCCACGATTGCGGTTGCAGCACTTGCGGGCTCGGCCTTGTACGGGCTGATCACGCTGATCGAACGGTGGGTGACCTTCTGGCACCCGTCACAACGGCATTAACCAATGGCCCGGAACGCGGGCCCAAAACGGGGAGTTGACGATGAAGAAACTTGTAACTGCTGCTTTCATGGCCGCTTTGGGCACAGGCGCCCAGGCCGAAGATGTGACGCTGCAGCTGAAATGGGTCACCCAGGCACAGTTCGCGGGCTACTACGTCGCGCAAGCGAAGGGGTTCTATGAGGAAGAGGGGCTCAACGTCACCATCCTTCCGGGCGGCCCGGACATCGCACCAACGCAGGTTATCGCGGGCGGTGGTGCTGATGTCATGGTGGACTGGATGCCTGCGGCATTGGCCGCGCGCGAAAAGGGCCTGCCTTTGGTGAACATCGCGCAGCCGTTCGCCTCATCGGGCATGATGCTGACCTGTCTTGCGGAAACCGGGATCAAGACCCCGGCCGATTTTGCCGACAAAACGCTGGGTGTCTGGTTCTTCGGCAACGAATACCCGTTTCTGAGCTGGATGGCGACGCTGGGTCTGGCCACTGACGGGTCAGCCGGTGGTGTGACCGTTCTGAAGCAAGGCTTCAACGTCGATCCCTTGCTGCAAAAGCAGGCGGCCTGTATTTCCACAATGACCTACAACGAATACTGGCAGGTCATCGACGCTGGCATCACGCCGGAACAGCTGGTGACCTTCAAGTATGAAGACCAGGGCGTGGCAACACTGGAAGACGGGCTTTACGTTCTGGAAGACCGGCTGGCCGACCCGGCCTTTGCCGAAACGATGGTCAAGTTCGTGCGCGCCAGCATGAAGGGCTGGAAATACGCCGAGGCCAACAGCGATGAGGCGGCGATGATCGTTCTGGAAAACGACCAGACTGGCGCGCAGACCGAAGAGCACCAGAAGCGCATGATGGGCGAGATTGCCAAGCTGACCGCAGGGTCAAACGGCGCTCTTGACGTGGCAGCGGCTGAGCGCACGGTCGCTACCCTGCTCGCGGGTGGGTCTGATCCGGTCATCACGGCGGCCCCGACGGGTGCCTGGACCAGCGCCATCACGGACGCGGCCCTCGCGCCCTGATCTGATCCTGACTTGATCTGGAACGCGCCCGGACCCTTTCCGGGCGCGTTCTGCTTTTCATCGCTTGTGAAGCAGTGCCAGGTCTTGTAAATTCTGTAAAGGATCAACAGGTCACCCGCCCATGCCGCTTTCTGCCCTGACCGGAGCCCGTCTGCGCGAACGTCGGCTTGCTGCCGGCCGGAGGCAAGCCGATCTGGCAGCAGAGGTCGGAATTTCGGCCAGCTATCTGAACCTGATCGAACATGATCGGCGCAAACTTGGCGGCGCGTTGCTGGCGCGGCTGGCCGATGCCCTTGGCTTTGATCGCACGGCGCTGGCCCAAGGGTCGGATGTGGCGCTGATCGAAGGGCTGCAGAATGCGGCGGCGCGCGGTGGCGCGCTGGCGGTCGAACTGGCCGCGCTTGAGGATTTCGCCAGCCGGTTTCCCGGCTGGGCGGGGCTGTTGGTGGCAATTGACGCGCGGGTCCAGACCCTGGAACGCGCAGTCGAGGCGCTTAATGACCGCATGACGCATGACCCCCATCTGTCACAGTCTTTGCATGAGGTGCTGTCGTCACTGTCGTCGGTCCGCGCCACCGCTGCAATTCTGGCTGAAACGGAAGATCTGGCACCTGACTGGTCGGCGCGGTTTCACCAGAACCTGCACCACGACAGTGAACGATTGGCCGCGGGGGCCGAAGCACTCGTCGCGTATCTGGATGCGGGAAGCGCGATTGCGGAACAGGGGATCGCCGCGCCGCAGGAAGAGGTGGAAGATTGGCTGAAAGCACAAGGCTGGGGATTTGACGATGCAACCCTTGCCGAAGCTGCAGCGGATGCAGTGGCAGGCCTTGCCTCAACCGCCGCGCGCAGCCTGGCCCGCGGCTATCTGACGCGCGCGCTTGGCGATGCCCGTGCCCTGCCGATGCAGGCTTTTGCTGCCGCCGTTACCGCGCTTGGGCCAGACCCCTTTGCGCTGGCCGAACGGTTTGCCTGTGATCCCTTGCAGGTCATGCGCCGCCTGGCCACCCTGCCGGGGCTTGGTGCGGGGCTGGTCAGTTGCGATGCATCGGGCACGCTTACCTTTCGCAAACCGACCGCAGGTTTCCCCTTGCCGCGCTTTGGGGCGGCTTGCCCGCTTTGGCCGCTTTACGCAGCCCTTGGCCGCCCCTTGCAACCGTTCGAGGCGGTGATCGAAATGGCCGGGCAAGGCGGCCGTCTGCACCGGGTACTGGCCTGGGGCCGGCCGACCCACCCCATGGGACTGCGCGGGCCCGAGTTGCGTGAGGCGACGATGCTGATCATGCCCGAAGACCAGCCACGGCAAGCGGCGCTGCCCATCGGGTCAAGCTGCCGCATCTGCCCGCGCCCGGCCTGCGCCGCGCGCCGCGAACCGTCGATCTTGTCGGAGGCTTCCGCAACCGACGCAGGCCCAATGGGGTTTTGACACCGGGGCCAGTTCTGTCGATAGTGGGCGTCGGGCGGCGTTGTGCGCCGGGGGGAACCAGTGTCAGGGCAAATGGCAAAGCCGATGACAGGTCATGTGCTTCTCATCGAGGATGAGCCGAACATCGCCGAGGCGATCCGCTTCATCCTGTCGCGTGACGGGCTGCGGGTGTCACATCTGGCCGATGGCCTGGGCGCGCTTGCGGCGGTGCGCAGCGACCGGCCAGATCTGGTGATCCTCGATCATATGCTGCCCGGTCTGTCCGGGCTGGAGATTTTGGGCGCAATCCGGGCTGATCCGGAAACCCGCACCATTCCGGTGATGATGCTGACGGCGCGTGGTCGTGACCGCGAGGCGGCGGAACGCGCCGGGGCCGACCGGTTCATCTCCAAGCCGTTTTCCAACGCGGAAATCCTGGCCGAAGTGCGCGCCATGATCGATCGATAGGGATGCGCTGATGGCACGGGCAAAGCCGCCGCTGTTTCTGGCCCGGGCGCATTACCGGCGGCGGCGCCTGCGCGATGCGGCGCGGCTTTTGCCGATCCTGGGGCTGATCCTGTTGCTTTTGCCGCTGCTTTGGACCCATGGCGACCGCACAAGTCTGTCTTCGGGCGATGTGATCTACTTCTTTCTTGTCTGGGTCGCGCTGATTGCCGTTGCCGCCGGTTTCGCGCCCGGACTGTCGAAAGGTGAGGGGACCGAGGAGGAAGAGGACTGACATGCCCTTCAACCTGCTGGTCTTTGCCTGCATCCTGTATGTGGTTTTCCTGTTCGCCGTGGCTTTCATCGTCGAACGCCGGGCGCAGGCCGGGCGGCTGGGGTGGCTGCGGTCGCCGTTGGTCTACACTCTCAGCCTGTCGATCTACTGCACCGCCTGGACATTCTACGGAGCGGTTGGTTATGCCGCGCGGTCGGGGCTGGAGTATCTGACGATCTACTTCGGCCCGACGCTGGTGTTCATCGGCTGGTGGTGGCTTTTGCGCAAGCTGGTCAGGATCGGGCGGCAATACCGGGTAACGTCGATTGCGGACCTCATCTCATCCCGCTTTGGCAAGTCGAACACGCTGGGGGTGATCGTCACCGTCATGGCCGTGGTGGCAGCCACGCCCTACATCGCGCTGCAATTGCAATCGGTCGTGCTGTCGTTTGGCGTTTTTGCCAGTGTCACACCCGATGGCATGGCCCCGCCCGACCCTGAACGAACGGCGATCTGGGTGTCGGTGGGGCTGGCGCTGTTCACCATCCTGTTCGGCACCCGCAACCTGGACGCCAAGGAACAGCACCACGGCATCGTTACCGCCATCGCGGTTGAGGCGGTGGTCAAGCTGGTGGCCCTGCTGGCCGTGGGGTCTTTCGTGGTATGGGGCATTGCTGACGGGGTGGGCGACATCATCGCCCGGATCGACGCCGCCGACCTGTCGGCCTGGCAGGTGGAACCCGGGCGCTGGACGGGCCTGATCTTCCTGTCTGCCGCCGCCGTCATCACCCTGCCACGGATGTTTCAGGTCATGGTGGTCGAAAACGATGATGAAGGGCATCTGGCCCGCGCCAGTTGGGCATTTCCGCTGTATCTGATGCTGATGAGCCTGTTTATCGTCCCCATCGCTGTCGTGGGGCTTGACCGGCTGCCTGCGGGATCAAACCCCGACATGTTCATCCTGACCCTGCCTTTGGCCGAGGGGCAGGGCGCTTTGGCGATGCTGGTGTTTCTGGGCGGATTCTCATCCGCCACATCCATGGTGATCGTGGAATCCATCGCGCTGGCAACGATGATCTCCAACCATGTCGTCATCCCGCTGTGGTTGAAGCTGCGCCCACGGGCCGGGGCGGGCGACGACCTGCGGGCCGTCGTTCTGAACGCGCGGCGTTTGGCCATCGCGGCAGTTATGGCGCTGGGGTATGGCTATTATCAGGTGTCGGGCGGGTCGGCGGCGCTGGCGGCCATCGGGCTGATTGCCTTTCTGGGCGTGGCGCAGGTGCTGCCGGCTTTGCTGGCGGGCCTTTTCTGGCGCGGGGCCAACAAGAACGGCGCACTTTTGGGCCTGCTTACCGGCTTTGTGGTTTGGGCCTTCACGTCGTTCCTGCCGTCGTTCGGCCCGGGGGCGATGCTGTCCGAGGCGGTGTTCTCCCAAGGCCTGTTTGGTCTGTCCTGGCTGCGTCCGCAGGCCCTGTTCTGGACCGACGGCATGGACCCGATGATCCACGCGCTGTTCTGGTCCTTGACGCTGAACGTGATCGCGTTGTGCCTTGGGTCGCTTCTGACCTTTCCCGCCCCGCTTGAACGCTTGCAGGGCGCGGCCTTCGTCAATGTCTTTGAAGGTGCCGTCGGCCCGCAACGCTGGGCGCGTGGGCAGGCTGAGCCCGAGGCTTTGCTCACCATGGCGCAGCGCATCCTGGGCGAGGATGCCGCGCTGGCCCTGTTTCAGGGGGCCGCGCGTGAGCAGGGCAAGGACGGTTTTCTGCCCGATCCCACCCCAGGTTTTCTGGACACGCTGGAAGCGCGGCTGTCCGGCTCGGTCGGTGCCGCAACGGCGCACGCAATGATCAGCCAATTGGTCGGCCGTGCCACCGTGACGGTTCAGGACCTGATGGCTGTGGCATCGGAATCTGCGCAGATCATGGAATACTCTGCCCAACTTGAGGCGCGCGAGGCGGAACTGACCCGCACCGCCGGTGCGCTGCGCGAGGCGAATGAAAAGCTGATGCAACTGTCGATCCAGAAGGACGCCTTCCTAAGCCAGATCAGCCATGAGCTGCGCACGCCGATGACCTCGATCCGCGCGTTTTCAGAGATTCTGACCGAAGGCGACCTGCCGCCAGACCTGGTAATGAAATACGGCCGCATCATCCATGATGAAGCCAAGCGCCTGACGCGGCTTCTGGATGACCTGCTTGATCTGTCGGTGCTGGAAAACGGCACGGTGCAATTGAACCTCGGGATGGCCAGCCTGCAGCAGATGCTTGACACCGCCCTGACCGCCGCGCGCCAGACCCGGCCCGAGCGTAGCTTTACCATCCACCGTGATCTGGCCGCAGAGGTGATCCATGTCAAGACAGACGCGGACCGGCTGACACAGGTCTTCATCAACCTGATCTCGAACGCGCGCAAATACTGCACCGCTGAACGGCCAGAGTTGCGCATTGTCGTGCGTCAGCGGGCCGGGCGTATCACCATCGACTTCATCGATAATGGCAAGGGCATCCCGAAGGAATCGCAGACGCTGATCTTCGAGAAGTTCGCCCGCCTGACCGATGCCAATCGTGCGGGCGGTGCGGGGCTGGGTCTGGCCATCTGCCGCGAGATCATGACCAACCTTGGCGGATCAGTGGCTTACCTGCCGGGGCAGGGCGGGGCGGCCTTCCGGCTGACCGTGCCTTTACGGCTGGAGAAGCTGGCTGCTTAAGGGTTTGGTAGGGGTCGGCGGCTTAGGGTCAGGTGTCCAACCCCGGAACCATTCAGCATGACAGATGTGATCCGCCGCAAGATTGACCGCGCCCGGCAACCGCAGGCCGATGGTGCACCAGGCGCTGACCGGGGCTGGCGGCTTGCACTTGCGCGGGCCACCCGCGATGCGATGGGTCTGGATCTTGAGGTGCGAAGGTTGCAGGTCTTGCGCGCAAGTCTGACAGAAATTCTGGACATCGCACCGGAACGCGCGCTGGTAACGCTGCTTGACGGCCCGGACGGCGGGCTCGGGGTGCTGATGTTCGCACCAGCCGTCACTGCCGCGTTGATCGAAATGCAGACGCTGGGCCGGCTGGTCGGGCAACCTGCGGCGCCACGCAAACCAACGCGCATCGACGCTGCCATGGTGGCAGGCGTGGTTGACCGCGCGCTCACCGGCCTTGACGACACCCTTGCCGAAGAGGCGGACCGGATCTGGGCCGCGGGCTTTCGCTATGCGTCCTTCCTGGAAGACATGCGCCCGCTTGCATTGCTGCTGGAAGAAGACACCTACCGCGTCATGGTGGCCGATGTGTCACTGGGCAATGGTGTGCGCGAGGGCCAGGTCATTCTGGTGCTGCCAGCGGTAGGGCGGGGCGAACAGGCCGCCACCCACCTGGCCGAGGATGACATGGCCCCACAGTTCACCACATCGCTTGCGGCGCAGGTCATGCAGGTCGATTGTCGCTTGGATGCCGTGATCGGGCGGCTGACCCTGCCGATCCGGCACATCATGTCGCTGCAGCCAGGCGATGTGCTTGAACTGACCTATTCCGCGATCGACGCGGTCACGATCGAAACCACGGACGGACGCCGCGTTGCCCGCGCGCGGCTGGGGCAAAACCGGGGGATGCGCGCGCTGAAGGTGCTTGAAGCCGACACGTCGCACGCTTCACTTCCCAAACACCACCGCTCCGCATCTGTGGCGGAGGCGGCGGCCATGCCCGCCCCCGCACCTGACCTGCGCGCCACGGGCTGACGTGGCGCAGCACGGCTGTCCAACATCAGTCGGCAGCGGCCGGTTTTTCTGTGGCCAGGGCTGCAATCTGGGGGCGCAGATGGTCAAGCTGATAGCCAAAGCGGGCGGGCAGGCCGACCAGATCATCCACCGGGCGGGTTCCTGCCAGGGCAAGGGCCCACACCACCGAACTGCGGTTGCCGCTGGCGCAATAGGCCAGGACGGGTCCGGTCGCCCGTTCCATCGCGGCACGCTGGGCGGTGACATTGTCCATCGTCAGCATTCCGCCGATCACCGGGTTGTTTACAAAGGTCAGGCCCAGTGCTTCGGCCGCCTGGCGCATCGTTTCGGCATGCAGATGCGGGGCAATCTCGCCGTCAGGGCGGTTGTCGATGACCGTGGTATAGCCAGCCGCCTTGATCGCGGGCAGATCGGTCGCCTCGATCTGGGGCGAAACGGCGTAGTCAGAGGTCAGGGGGCGGATGTCCATGGGCTGTCCTTTTTGGCGCGCGGCAAGACTGGATCGCTGGGTGTTCGGACCATATGCCCTGCCGATGCGAAGGGAAAGATGGTGCTGTGGTCGGGAACGCCAGAACTTCCGCAGGCAAAAGCGTGGTCTTGACCTGTGTCAAGGCGGGCGCCTCCCTCGTGTGGCATCCTTTGCAAAAGGGGAGAACCGCGATGATCGCCACGTCCGCATTGCCACTGTCCACCCGCCGCGCGTTGCTGGAAAGCCGACTGATTGAACTTGGGGCGCGCCTCACGTCGATCGGGGGTGAACTTGCAGCGCCTCATAGCCCCGATTGGGAAGACCTTGCCACCGAGCGTGAGGCGGATGAGGTGCTGGAAGCCACCGCTTTGGCCGGCCTTGCCGAGATCCCGCAGATCCGCGCCGCCCTGGGCCGGATTGCTGTCGGCAGTTACGGCACCTGCGCCACCTGTGGCGCGATGATTGCCGAAGCGCGGCTGGATGCGCTGCCATGGACCCCGCTTTGCCAGGATTGCGCCAAATGACCGATCATGCAGCCGACGACCAGCCAGCAGATGCCATGGCACATGACCCGCTCCGGAATGAGGCAGACCTGATCAGTGCCGGCCTGTCACTGCAGACCGACGGGCTGAAGCTTCTTCTGGCGGAAATGCAGGGTCTGGCGGCGCTGATGACGCCTGTGCCGCCGTCAGGGGCCAGCCCGGATGCCACAACGGATGCCGAGGTTGAGGCCGGGTTCGACAACATGCCGGTTTGACCGCCAGACCCGGACCGCGCCTTGCATTGGGTTTGCGGTTGCGCCTAACTCGGCCAGCGGCGGCGGGAGAGGCGAAATGACCACAGGGCCGGTCACGGCACGGCTGCAGGACGGGATCTTGATCCTGACGCTTGCGCAGGGGCCGTCGAACGCCCTTACCCCTGCGGCACGCGCGGCTTTGATCGGTGGGTTGTCCGCGCGTCCCGATGACTTTCGGGCGATTGTGCTGGCAAGTGCGGGGGTGAACTTTTCCAGCCATCTGCCGATGGACGATGACCCCGCCTTACCCCCCGCTCTGTCCGATCTTTGCCAGGCGGTGGAAGCGGCTGGCGTGCCGGTCATTGCCGCGCTGAAGGGTCTGGCGCTCGGCTTTGGTGCGGAGCTGGCATTGGCGGCCACCGCGCGGGTTGGCCAGCACGGCTGCCGGATTGGCTTTCCGGATGTGGCGTTCGGACTGTGCAGCGCCGGCGGCAGCACCCGGCGTCTGGCCCGCCTGATCGGGGCCGAGGCAGGACTTCGCCTGCTGCTTTCCGGCCGGGTCGTGACTGCAGCTGACGCCGAAGACCTTGGCCTTGTGGACGCA
Organism: Paracoccaceae bacterium; assembly: GCA_031425675.1. GTDB lineage: Bacteria > Pseudomonadota > Alphaproteobacteria > Rhodobacterales > Rhodobacteraceae > Tabrizicola. The sequence continues at coordinate 12,532 of JANPJU010000177.1, forward strand.
GTCACCGACAACGCACTTGCGGCCGCCATCACCTTGGCGCAGCGGCTGGCCGAGGGTGAGGTCGTGCCACGCCGGTCCGAAACGGGCAGCAGCTGGCAGGCGTCGGTGGCCGCAGCCCGACGGGCGAATGCCCGCGCCCTGCCGGCAGCGCGCCGGATCATCGACTGCGTCGAGGCCGCACTATTGCTGCCACCGGATGCCGCCGACCGGTTCGAAGCCGTCACCCGCGCCGACCTTTCTGAAACACCCGAAGCTGCCGGACTTTCTGCCGTGGCCCGAGCAGAGCGTCGCGCCGCGCGACTGCCCGCAGCCATTGCCCGCGCCGAGGCCCTGCCGCTGACCGCCCTGGGTCTGGTGGGCGAAGGAGAGGCGCTGGTCACCCTTGCCCGCGCGGCATTGGGCCAGGGTATCGCCGTGCGCTGGCTGCACCCGTCCCCCCAGACGATGGCCGCATGTCTAGGTTTTGACGGCGCGCCGGGTCTTCAGCATGTCGATGACCCCGCCGATCTTGAGGGCGTGGCGCTGCAGGTCCATGACCGGGCACCGACCGTCCCGGCCCGGCGCCCGACAGCCGATGGCCGCGCACTATTGGTGCTGGACGGAGCCGATGGCGAAATGGGTCTTTCCATCGCTCCGTCGGCCCGCGCCTGCGAATTGGCTTTTGTCGCGGAAGAGTCGCCGCACGCCATCGCAACCGCGCTTGCCGGGTTGCGCCGATTGCAGATGACACCGCTTCTGGTGGGTCGCCAACCCGGGATCGGCCGGGCAACCTTGCGCGCGGGCGACGTGGCGTTGGAACATCTGGCCGCAACGGGGGTAAGTGTGGCAGCCCTGACCGCCGCCTTGGCCGCCTTTGCCCTGCACCCGCCAAGGACCGCAAACGCGCAAATGCAGCGCCAGATGGACACGGGCGACGTCAGCCGCCGCTGGCTGGGCGCGCTGGCCGCCGAAGGCTTGCGCTTGCTGGAAATGGCACTGGTCCGGCGGCCGTCCGACATCGATGTGGCGCTGACCTCTGGCTACGGCTTTGCGCGCTGGCAGGGCGGGCCGATGCATCAGGCCGAGCGGCGCGGACTGATGGTCCTGCGCCGTGACCTGCGACTATGGTCGCGGGAGCATCCGATATGGTCACCAGCACCGCTGTTGGACCGTTTGATCCGCGATGGGGTAACGCTCGCCACGCTGGATGGCGATTAACCCAGTGCGATGCCGGTAATGACCAGCATCAACCCCAGCGCCGACACGCCAAGTGCCACCATGTTCATTGTGACCACCTTCTGAAGCGCTGCGCGCATCGCCGCATCGTCCAGACCGGCTCTCCGCGCGCGCATCGCCTTGACCACACAATAGCCCAAGCCCGCGATCCCGATCAGCGTAAGCGCCGCACCTGTCCAGATCAAAGCCTGCATGTCGGTCTCCTGTGCTCCCGTGGCAAGCGTGGGCTTAGCGGCTTCACGATGCCGCTTCAAGCCGCCGATCCTTCTTGAACCCGGGCGGCAGGGCAGGGTAGGAACCAGCAACTCCACTTAAATGATCCGAGGATGAAGATGGCCGACGCGAACGATCCCTATGCCGTGACCGCAGACGAGCTGCGCCAGTTCATCGAACGATTCGAACAGCTGGATTCAGAAAAGAAGGACGTCGCCGAGCAGCAGAAAGAGCTGATGGCCGAAGCCAAGGGCCGTGGGTATGACACGCGCGTCCTGCGCAAGGTCATTGCCCTGCGCAAACGCAAACCCGATGAGCTGGCCGAGGAAGAGGCGGTGCTTGAACTCTACAAGACCGCCCTGGGGATGAGCTGAGGCGCGTCACCCCAGAGGGTCTCAGCGCCCTGTTCCAGTGCGGCCTTACGCTTCGATGAAGGTGACGCCGGGCAGCCGGCGGATCCGCTCCACGTCCTGCAGATAGGCGTGCGTCAAGTCTTCGACCAGCGCATCGGTCCAGCCGGGCAGGTTGATTTCCTGTTCAACCTCTTCGGCGCGGGCGAATTTTTCCAGGAAGGCTGTGGCGATCCGCCGGCGCTGGGATACCGATTGCGGCGGGTGCTCGGCGCAATAGGCCTTCATCCGGCCCATGCCGATTTCGGTCATGATGCTGGCCAGAAGATCGTCATCATCCACCAGCGCCAGCCCGGATGCGTGGCCTGACACGGCCTGCAGCACCTCGGGCCAGATCAGCGGTGTTTCCTCATTGCACCAGACGGTCAGGGGAACGCCGGGGTTGTGAATCAGGATCTGACGCACCGCGTCCGACCAGCGCAGTTGCATGGGATCGACACCGGTCAGGATATCTTCGCGCCCCTTGGCATTCACCGCGTCTTGCAGCGATGGCAGGAAAGTGGCCGGGTTGCGCAGGGAAAGGTGAAACTCAGCCTCGGCATCAGGGAAAATCCGGGTGAAGGCGCGCACCCGTTCACCTGCCGCAGCGTAGAGAGACCCCCGCAGCGCCCATGCCGGAAAGGACAGAAAGCTGGGCCAGGACAGGATCAGCCGATCGGCATCGGCATCATCACTGATCTGTTGCAAGACCAGCGCCTGCGCCTCCTCGGTCGCGGTTTGGCCGCGCAGTTGCATTACCGTGTCGCGCAACAGCTTGCGGTATCGGGTGGGCGATGGGACGGCGATGCCCTGCTCCGCCAGCGCCGCGCGGTTTTTCAACAGGCACCGCACCAGTCGGTCGTCATCGGTGCAATGCGCACCAAGGTGGTAGACTATGCGCATCGGGCCTTGCATGTCAGGGGCGTCTCACGGGCGTATGAAGGGCGTTCAACGAACAACGCCGACGTTGTAACGGCGCCCGCAGACTACTGTAAGGGGCTTTCTGGACACTTAAAACGCTTTCCTGTACCTCTGATGGTATGGCCGACCATTTCAGTCAACTTGACGCATCCCCTCGCCGCGCGTGGCTCGACCTTTGGGCTCCGGGGGCGGTGGTGATTGCGGCGGTGGTGCTGGCGCCGATGCTGTCCATCGTCTGGATCGCGTTCAACCCGGTGGAAAACATCTGGCCGCATCTGCTGGCCACGGTCTTGCCGCGCTATCTGATGACGACAATCCTGCTGATGCTGGGGGTCGCGCTGCTGACCGCGCTGATCGGCACCGGGGCGGCTTGGCTGGTCAGCCAGTACAGGTTTCCGGGGCGGGATTGGCTGGCCTGGGCGCTTCTGTTCCCGCTGGCGATTCCGGCCTATGTGGGGGCTTATGCGCTGGTCGATTTCCTGGATTACGCCGGACCCTTCCAGTCCAGCCTGCGCGCGGCCTTTGGCTGGGCCTCGGCGCGCGACTACTGGTTTCCCGAAACGCGTTCCCTTTGGACCGCCGTTCTGGTCCTGTCCATGGCACTTTACCCTTACGTCTACCTTCTGGCCCGTGCCGCCTATCGTGAACAGTCGGGTTGCACCTATGAGGTCGCCCGCGCCCTTGGCTGTGGACCCTGGGGCACGTTCTTTCGCGTCGGGCTGCCGCTGGCGCGCCCCGCCATTGCCGCCGGAGTGGCATTGGCCTTGATGGAGACGGTGGCCGACTACGGCACGGTCCAGCATTTCGGGGTGCAGACGCTGACCACGGGTATCTTTTCCACCTGGTTGAACGGCGGCAATGCCGGCGGGGCGGCGCAGATTGCCGGAGTGATCCTGATGCTGATCCTGCTTCTTGTCGGATTGGAAAGGGCTGGTCGCGGCTCGGCCCGGTTTCACCGGCTGGGCCGGGGTGCCCGCCCTATTGAACGGCAGGTCATGCTGGGGGCCCGCCGTTGGCTGGCGACGCTGGCCTGTCTGGTGCCCTTCGTCCTGGGGTTCGTCCTGCCAGTCGCGGTGATGTTGGCCAACAGCGCCGCCGCCCCGGAGGGATGGCTTGCCCCCGGACTGGCTGAGGCGCTGCTGAACACGCTGGTCGTCGGGGGTCTGGCGTCGCTTGCCACGGTGGGGGCGGCGTTGTTCCTGGTTTATGCGCTGCGGCAATCGGCGTCGCGGGTGATGCGCTGGGTGCTTCCCCTGACGTTGATCGGCTATGCGGCCCCTGGGGCGGTGCTGGCGCTGGGGCTTTTGATCCCGCTGGCGGCGCTGGACCACCGGCTTGCCGATGCCGTGCTGGCGCTGACCGGTCACGACCCCGGCCTCATGATCACCGGCACGGCCTTTGCGTTGGGACTGGCGTATCTGGTGCGGTTCTTCGGGATCGCACAGGGCGCGCTGGACGCAGCCTTTGGCCGGGTGTCGCCGTCCCTGCCGATGGCCGCGCGGTCGCTGGGCCGGACTGCCGGGGGCACGCTTGGGGCGGTCTACCTGCCGTTGATGCGGGGATCGGTGCTGATGGCGCTGTTGGTCGTCTTTGTCGACTGCGTCAAGGAATTGCCCGCAACCCTGCTGCTGCGGCCCTTCAACTACAACACCCTGTCCACCCGGGTCTATGAACTGGCGAGCCTGGAGAGGTTGTCCGAAGCCGCCCCCGCCGCCCTTGTGGTCATGGCGGTCGGTCTGGTCGCCGTCGGCCTTTTGGCACGCGGTCAACAGGACTGAACCCTTGCAGAGGCGCCGAAGGGGCGGTATTTGAGACGTGTGCCCCTATAGCTCAGCTGGTAGAGCATCTGATTTGTAATCAGAGGGTCGGGAGTTCGAGTCTCTCTGGGGGCACCACAGCCACATCTTTGGGGATTGGCAGGGCGCGGCGGCTCTAAGCGCCTTTCACCACGCCAAAGAAGCTCAGCGCCTGTTCCAGATCGGCGCGCTGCTTGGCCTCGCTGCCGTTGAAACCCTTGCACAGCGCGTCAAAGCGTTTGCGCAGGGCCTTCTTTTCCTCGCCCTTGCAATCGTTCCAGGGCCGGCCTTGAAGACCCATGACCAGCACATAGTACCCGATGAAATGTGGCCTGCTGCCAGTGTCCAGCAAGCGGCGATAGGCCTCATCCGGGCCAAGGTCACGGATTTCCTCCGCCGAGGTTATTCCGGCCCGCGCAAAGGCAGCCTCGGACGCCGGGCCAAGGTTCGGGATAGACGACACGGGGGTGGGCATGGCGCGACACCTGAACGGGACTCAAGACGAACAAGGCCAGCCTTGCGGCTGGCCAACGGTCTTGTCAACGGCCCATCCACAGATTGAGGTGAGTGTCAGGTTTGGGGGGTGTCAGATTGCGGCCCAATCGCGGAAGATCGGTTTGCCCGATTGCTGGACCGATTGCTGACCCGACTGCTGCGTCGCGCCGCCAGGCTGTTGGCCCTGCTGCTGTTGCTGTTGCGAGGCAGAGCTGTCGCCTTGCTGGGGTTGGGAAGGAGAAATGGCCAATTGACTGCTCCGTTTGATGGCTCTTGTTCCGGTCGTCCCCTGATAATGCGCCACTTCGGGGCCACATCAAGCCAAGGACATGACGATTTTGCGACGGTATGCCTATTCTGTGCGACAACGGCAACAGGGGCTTGATCACGTTCCGGTTCTCCTGACCCGAAGAAGACCGGTCAGCCGCCTTGCGGGCCGGCCACGCTGGCGGGATAGCCCGCACTGTCCAGCGCGGCCAGAAGCAGCGTCAGATCGGCAGCTCCTGCAACCTTGGCCACGCGCGCCGCAAGATCAACCGTGATGGTGCCAGCCCCCGGCACCCCGGCCAACGCCTGTTCGACAGCGGCTTTGCAGTGACCGCAACTCATGTCGGGAATCGAAAAGATGGTCATCGGTCTGATCCTTCATCTCAGGCGCACCCACCCCAGGACGCCGCAGACGAATATCGTCATCCAGCATTGCCGAACGTCAAGCGGTTCCTTCTGCCCATTGTCGCAGCAGTGCCGCACCAGTGCCGCAGGCAGCAGGCTGATTGGCAGGTAGGATTTCCTTTGACAGCGGGGCTTTGCCGGTGGCAGGCTTTTCAAAGCGCTTTGAATGGGAAAATTCCAGCAAAAGCACGTTGAAAGAAAACTGTGGACAGTGACCATGTTTGCGGTAACACAAAAGCGGTTTGAGGCCGTGTGAAAGGGTTGTGCCAGTGCCCTGTCTACCCTGGTGTGCCTCTATCACCGCTTGACCGCCGATCTGTGGCGCTTAGGCTTTCGTTGAACCTGTGCCTGATGGCCCCCGCGGGGCCTGCTGTCTGAAACCCTTGGAAAGTGCCCCCCTTTGCTGGACAAACCTGTGACCGCCCTGTTGACCCCGAACCTTTTGCAGGCCGATATCCTTCGGCATCTGACGTTTACCGTCGGCAAGGACGCCGATCATGCCAGCCTGCATGACTGGCGGATGGCGCTAAGCCACGCCATCCGCGACCGGATCGTGGAGCCGTGGTTCGCCTCAACCAAGCGGACCTGGGCCGAAGATCGCAAACGGGTCTACTACCTGTCGATGGAGTTTCTGATCGGTCGGATCCTTGAGGATGCGACGATCAACCTGGGCCTTTACGATCAGGCGGTTGAAGCGATGGCCGCGATGGGGCAGGACCTGCGTCAGGTGATCGGGGATGAGCCCGACGCGGCCTTGGGCAACGGTGGCCTTGGGCGGCTGGCGGCCTGCTTCATGGAGTCGATGGCCACGCTGGGCTGCCCGGCCTATGGCTACGGCATCCGCTATGAGCATGGCCTGTTCTTCCAGCGGTTTGAGGGGGGGCGGCAGGTCGAAAGCCCGGAAAACTGGCTGTCGCAGGATCACCCTTGGGAGTTTCCCCGTCCCGAAAGCGCCTATACCATCGGCTTCGAGGGCCATGTCGGAACCAAGGATGGCATCGACACCTGGTATCCCGCCGAAACGGTGATCGCCGAGGCGCATGACACGCCGGTCATCGGCTGGCAGGGCAAATGGGCCAATACGCTGCGGCTTTGGGGGGCCAAGGCGACCGGGCAGTTCGATCTGGAGCGGTTCAACCGGGGCGATTACACCGCTGCGGCAGAGCCTGAAACCCTTGCCCGCACCCTTAGCCGGGTGCTTTACCCCGACGACACCACTTATCAGGGCAAGGAGCTGCGCCTGAAGCAGGAGTTTTTCCTGACCTCTGCCGCGCTGCAAGACATCCTGCGCCGTTATCTGACCGACCATACCGACCTGCGGGCGCTGCCGAAACACGTCGCAATCCAGATGAACGACACGCACCCGGCGATTGCCGGGCCGGAACTGATCCGCCTGCTGCACGATGTGCATGGCCTGCCCTTTGACGAGGCGCTGACCACCGCGCGGGCCTGTCTGGGTTACACCAACCACACGTTGTTGCCGGAAGCCCTTGAAAAATGGGCGACTTTCACCTTTGGCAACGTGCTGCCGCGCCATATGCAGATTGTCGAGAAGATCGACAGCTGGCACCGCCGCGCCTATCCGAACCGGCCGCATTATGTGGGGATCGTCAAGCATCAGGAAGTGCGGATGGGGGAACTTGCCTTCATCATGAGCCACAAGGTCAACGGCGTCTCGGCGCTGCATTCCGAC
>JANPJU010000178.1:0-46206 GCA_031425675.1 Paracoccaceae bacterium
CCCGCCAGACCATAGCTGCGGGGTTCCGCACCAGAGAAGCAGGCGATCACATGGTCAACCCGGACGTTCGCCATCTTCTGCGCAGCCTGAACGGCGGTGCGGATCGCGCGCTCGGTCTCGTTCATCACGGCGATTTCGCCAAAGCGCACCCCGCGTGACCGCGTGGTTGCAGCGCCGATCACCCGGAACTGGCTTTGCCCGGCCATCGGGCGCACGCCGTCCTGTTCGCGCAACCGGTCAGGGCCGTCAAAGCGCAGGATCAGGCAGGCAATCTTGGACGTGCCCACATCCAGAATGGCGATCACGCCGCGTTGCATCGCGGCCTTTCGCATGTTCCGCATGGCGCGCTGAGAAGTATAGAGATCGGTCACAATTCGTTCTCCACGGATTCGATGCCGATGGCGCGGCGCGCTTCGGCAAGGGCGTTGGGGGTAAGGCGCAAGGTGGGGCGGTGGTCTGACCGCAGATCGACGGTCAGGATGTCTCGGTTCATGATGTCCTGGACATGATCCAGCGCCAGCAGACGCTCCAGCGCCTGGACGGGGTTCTTTTCAGGCAACAGCACGCGCTGGTCGCGGTCAAGGACCAGATCCCAGCGGCGTTCTCCGACACGCACCAACCCGCGGATGCGGGGAGCAAGCGGGCCCGCGGCGGCAATCAGGTCCAACGCCTGCGGCGCGGCAAGGTCGGCCCCTGCGCCCGCAATCAGCGGCAGGTCGGCCCGGTCACTGCGCGCGACAAGGCCTGCAACGCGGTGGCCGGTCTCATCAACCAGCGTCAGGCCGGCGTCCGTCCGCCAGATCGCGACGGGCACGCGCTCGGTGATCAGCACCTGCAACACGCCGCCCGACCGGACCCGCAGATCGGCACGGGCAACGGCATCCAGCGCCTCCACCCTGGCGCGGACTTCATCCAGGTTGATGTCGAAGGATGACATCGGCAGCGTAAGCCCCAGCCGGGCGCGGACCGCCTCGGCCAGATCGTCCGAGGCACCCTCAACCCGCGCAAGGCTGACCCGAAACTCGGGCCGAGCTTCGAAATCAGCGCGCAGGTCGGCCAGCGTGGTGACCAGGCCTGCGCGGCGGGCGTCGTCGGACAGCCAGATTGTCACGCCGCCGACCAGCGCCAGAATGGGCAGGCCTTTGCGCAGGAACAGCCGGACATAAGGGGTCAGCAACAGACGTTGCGCGCGGTAGGCCCATTTCGACGGTGCCGGATCGCGCCGCACGGGCCGGGCCGCAGGCTTGGCCTCGCCATGATGTTTCGCCGGGACTTTCGCCGCAACCGGGGCCGCCGTCTGTGCCGCCACAGGCGCAGGGTTGCGCGCACCGATCCGGGCACCGGGCGGGCCAAAGGCGCGGGTGGCGGTCAGCGGTTGCATGACGCATCCCTTACCATCCAGGCGCAGAAATCGGCAAAGCTGATCCCCTGCATCGCCGCCTGTTCGGGTGCAAGCGAAGTGGGGGTCATACCGGGCTGGGTGTTCGTTTCCAACAGGATCAGCCCGGCAAGGCCCTTGCTTTCATCCCAGCGAAAATCGGTGCGGCTGACGCCCCGGCAGCCAAGCGCCGTATGGGCGCGCATCGCGTAATCAAGGCAGGCGGCCGCAATCTCGGCGGGCACATTCGCGGGGCACTCATGCCGACTGCCGCCGGGTTTGTATTTGGCGTCATAGTCATACCAGCCGTCGGTGATGATATCCGTCACCCCCAACGCCCGGTCGCCCATGATGGTGGTGGTCAGCTCACGGCCCGGGGCATAAGCTTCAACCATCACCGTGGCGGGCATGGTGGCGGCAAGCCGGGGTGCGTTCGACCCCGGATGCACGATATAGACGCCGACTGAAGACCCTTCGGCGTTCGGCTTCACCACATAGGGAGGCGGCAGGACGTGGCCCGCCTCAACCGCCTCACGCGGGGCCAGCACGCTGGCGACCACCGGCAGACCGGCGGCGGTGTAAACCTCTTTCGTCTTGGTCTTGTCCATGGCCAGCGCCGACGCAAGGACACCGGAATGGGTATAGGGAATGGCCAGCCATTCCAGCAGGCCTTGGACGCAGCCGTCTTCACCCCAGCGGCCATGCAGGGCGTTAAAGCACACATCGGGCTGGAGTTTGGCCAAACGTGCAGGCAGGTCGGGGCCGCAATCGACCTCAACCACCTGATATCCAGCCTCCCGGAGGGCCACGGCGCATTCACGCCCTGAAACAAGAGAGACCTCCCGCTCAGCGGAAAGCCCACCCATTAAAACCGCCACTCTGGGGGACATCCTGCTCGATGCGCCCGCCATTTACTGCCTCATCCGGGTCTTATGTGACCCGTGATAGTGTTAGCCCTGCGGATATTCTCCGACCCGCATGATTTCCCACTCTAACGCGATACCGCTTGATTGGAAAACCTTTTTTCGCACTTCTTCGCCCAGATTTTCCAGATCGGCGGCAGTTGCCCCTCCGGCGTTGATCAGGAAGTTGGAATGCACCGGCGACATTTGCGCGCCACCAAGGGTTGCCCCCCGCATCCCGGCATCGTCGATCACTTTCCAGGCTTTCAGCTCATGCGTGTCATCGGCGGCCCCGGTGCTGCTGCGCCCCAAGGGGTTGCGGAAGGTGCTGCCAGCCGATCTATCCCTTGTGGGTTGGCTGGCATCGCGCTTGGCGATCTGATCGGCCATCCGCGCCGCAAGCGCCGCAGGGTCGCCCGGCGCGGCACGGAAGGTCGCGGATACGATGACGGCACCTTCAGGCAGATCGCTTTGCCGGTAGCGCAGGTTCAACACCTCGGCTGGCAGGGTTTGCACCGCCCCTTCGCGGGTAACGATCTGCACCTCCTCCAGCACATGGGCGATATAGGCACCGTAGCAACCCGCGTTCATCCGCACAGCGCCACCGATGCTGCCGGGGATGGTGCGCAGAAACGTCAGGTCCAGCCCCGCTTCGGCCGCGCGCCTTGCGACATGAGCGTCAAGGGCGGCGGCCCCGGCAGTGACCCGGTCGCCCGCAACCTCAATCCCGTTGAAACCGCGCCCCAGCCGGATGACCACGGCGCGAAGACCGCCATCGCGCACGATCAGGTTTGACCCCACACCCATCGGAAACACCAGGATCGCGGGGTCAAGCGCCGCAAGAAACGCCGCAAGGTCCGCCATATCCGCCGGTTGGAACAGCCAGTCCGCCGGCCCGCCGACACGCAGCCAGGTCAGGTCGGCCAAAGGGCGGTTCGGCGTCAGTACGCCGCGCGGGGTGGGTAAAGTGGTCATGAGGCGTGGATAGCCGGGTTGAAGGTGGCTCTGCAAGGAAAAGCCCGCCGTCGGGGATGGCGTTAACGACCGCGCCGGGCGGCAATCAAGATCCCGGCAAGCGCCCCGACCAGCGTCGGCGCCGCGAACACCACCGCTGCCGCGGCGATACCCATGCCGTCGTGAAAGTTCAGCACGCTTGCGCGCCACAACATGGCCGCCAAGGCGACCACGGCCAGCGCCGGAACCACAAGCGCCCGCCGCCAGCCATGGCGCAACGCCATTGCCCAGCCGATCCCCCCCGCAAGCAGGGCCGCCCCAAGTCCAAACGCCACAAGGTGCAGATACATCGCCTCAGCCCAGTTGACGGCGCAGCCAGCGCCAGAGGTAGACCACCGGCCAGCGCAGGATCGACACGCCCGCAGCCAGGATGATCATGCCGATGATCGGCCCGCCGGTATAGGTGACCCAGCCCAGAAGCGGCACGCCGACCGCGATCATCCCATAGGCCGAGCGCCAGTGGTAATCGCGTGACGGAAACATCGCGATCACATTGGCCGCGATCAGCCAGACTAGGCACAGCGCGAGGGGGAGCATCATTTCTCAAGCTCCTTTGGCAACGGCGCAGGCAAACCCAACGCCCGCCGAAGGAAGTAGCGCAACGGGTTGCGGAACATCGACACAAAGGCAAAGAGGCCAAGTCCAAGCCAGACCCAGCCATGCACCCAGCCAATCCAGACCAGCAAGACCGGCGCCGCAAGCAAAAGCGCAACCCCCGGCACCATTTGCCGCTTCATCGGCAGCATCGCCACGATGGCCGAGGCCAGTACCCAAAGGCAGCCCAGAAGCAGAGGTGTGCTCACGCCGCGGCACCCAGCAGTTTGGCGGGCAGTGCATTTGCCCAGGCAGAAATCGTGCCAGCGCCAAGGCAGACGACCATATCCCCCGCTCGCGCCTGTTCCCTGACAAGCCGGGCAAGATCCGCCTCGTCCATCAGCGCGCGGGCGTGGCGGTGGCCATGGGCGATGAGGCCCGCCACAAGATCATCGCGCGCAGCACCAGCGATGGGGTCTTCGCCGGCAGAATAGACGTCGGCGATGGCGACCACATCGGCATCGTTGAAGCAGGTGCAGAATTCTTCGAACAGGCTGGCGAGGCGCGTATAGCGGTGCGGCTGGTGGATGGCGATGATCCGGCCCTTGGTGGCCTGTCGCGCGGCCTTCAGCACGGCGGCAATTTCCACCGGGTGGTGGCCATAGTCGTCGATGATGGTGACGCCGTTCACCTCGGCCACCTTCGTGAAGCGGCGGTTGACCCCGGCGAACCCGGCGAGGGCTTCGCGGATCTCGTCCTTTTTCATCCCCAGATACCGCGCCACGGCCACCGCAGCCAAGGCATTGCTGACGTTGTGATCGCCCGGCATCGGCAGGGTGCAGCCTTCGATCACCGCATCTTCGCCTTGCAAGGCCACATCGAAATGGGCAACGCCATTTACGTATGTCAGGTTCTGCGCCCGCACATCGGCCTGCGCGTTGAAACCGAAGGTCACTATCCGGCGGTCAGTGATGCGACCGACAAGGGCCTGCACCTCGGGGTGGTCGGTGCAGCAGACCGCAAGGCCGTAGAATGGGATGTTCGACACGAAATCCAGAAACCCCTTCCGCAGCGCGTCAAAGGTGTGCCAATGCTCCATATGCTCAGGATCGATGTTGGTGACGATGGCAATCGTCGCGGGCAGGCGGTTGAAGCTGCCGTCGGACTCATCGGCCTCGACCACCATCCATTCGCCCGCCCCGGCCCGCGCATTGGAGCCGTAGGCGTGGATCACACCGCCGTTGATGACCGTGGGGTCAAACCCGCCCTTATCCAGCAGGGTGGCGACCATCGTGGTCGTCGTGGTCTTGCCATGCGTTCCGGCCACCGCAATGTTGGACCGCAGGCGCATCAGTTCGGCCAGCATCTCGGCCCGGCGCACGACCGGCAGCTTGCGGCGCCGGGCTTCCTCCAGTTCCGGGTTGCCCTTCTTGATGGCGGAAGAGATCACGACCACCGCCGCCTCGCCGATGTTCGCCGCCGTCTGGCCTTCAAAGACCGTGGCACCAAGTTTCACCAAGCGGTCGGTGATCTTGGACGCCTTGGAATCCGACCCCTGCACCCGGTAGCCCAGCGTCATCAGCACTTCGGCGATCCCGGACATTCCGATGCCGCCGATACCGACAAAGTGGATCGGCCCCAGTTCAAGCGGCAGTTTGGTGGCGGCGTTCACTTGTGCTCTCCTGCCAAAGCTTCGACCAGTGCCACAAGGCGGGCGGTAGCATCAGGTTTGCCAGTGCCAAGTGCGGCGCGCGCCATGGTTTCGGCCTTCGATGGGTCTTCCAGAATTGCGGCGATGTGCCGTGCCAGCACGCTTGCGTCAAGGGTCTTCTCTGGCAGAAGAACCGCGCCCCCTTCATCCACCAGGCCAATGGCGTTGGCGGTCTGGTGGTCACCCGTCGCCGCAGCGTAAGGGATCAGAATCGCTGGCCGCCCGATCACGCTGATATCTGCCACCGAGGACGCGCCAGAGCGGCTGATGACCAGCTGCGCTTCGGACAAACGGCGGGGGATGTCGTCGAAGAAGGGGGCAATCTCGGCACGGATGCCTGCGGCCTCATAGGCCTGTGCCGCGCGGGCGGCGTCTTCGTCGCGCGCCTGATGCGCGATGCGCAGATTGGCGCGCAAGGCTTCGGGCAGCAAAGCCACGGCAGCAGGCACTACGTCCGACAGGATGCGCGCGCCTTGACTGCCGCCGATCACCACCATCGCCATCGGGTAATCACCCGGCGGGATGTAGGGCGCAGCCGCCCGGTCCAGCACGGCCTGCCGCACGGGGTTGCCCACGGCCTCACCCGTCACGCCAGCGGGCAGCGTTGTGGGCCATGTGCCGCAGGCCACCGTCTGCACCCGGCGGGCGAAGATCTGGTTCACCCGGCCAAGGACGCCGTTTTGTTCGTGGATCATCCGGGGCCGCCGCAGAACCCAGGCTGCTGACAACGCCGGAATCGACGGATAGCCGCCAAACCCCACCACGACCGCAGGCTTGTCGCGCAGTTGCGAAAGAAGTGCTGCGACGATACCGCCAAGGATGCGGAACGGCACCAGAAGCTTGGACATCACCCCGCCGCGCGCGAAGGTGGCGCTGACCACCCGTTCAATCTTCACCGCCGCCGGGAAGCCGCCCGCATAGCGCGCGCCCCGGTCATCCGTGGACAATTTCACCCGCCAGCCACGCGCCAGCATCGCCTCGGCCAGGGCCTGGGCCGGGAACATGTGCCCGCCCGTTCCGCCAGCGGCGATGAGAAGAAGCTTGGCCATCACCGACCCCGCCGGAAGACGTCGCTCATCTGGCCACGTGGGCGCTGGCGCGTCAGGGCCAGCAGCATGCCCATCGTGATTCCAGCTGCAATGACCGATGATCCGCCATAACTTACGAAAGGCAACGTCATGCCCTTCGCGGGCAACAGCCGTACGGCGACGCCCATATTGATCATCGCCTGCACCCCGAAGATGCAGGCAAGACCAGCGCCAGCCAGCCGGGCAAAGGGGTCACGTTCGACCAAGAGGCGGCCCAGCGACCGCACCACGATGACCCCGTAAAGTGCAAGGATGATCAGAACCAGGATCAGCCCGTATTCTTCGGCTGCGACGGCGATGATGAAATCGGTATGCGCATCGGGCAAGGACCACTTCACTTGGCCTTCACCCACGCCCACGCCGAAGAACCCACCCTCCTGGATTGCGTTGGCGGCATACCCAAGCTGGGTGCGCGGGTCGACGTCGGGCGACAGAAACCCGTCGATACGGCGGGCAAAGTGCTCGGACGCCTCATAAAACACCAGCCCGGCAACACCCACGACCCCGCCCACCACGACGATCAGAGTCATCGGCGCACCGCCGATGAAATAGATCACCCCCCAGGCGAAGATGATCAGTGCCGACTGCCCGAAATCCGGCTGCACCGCCAGAAACGCCACCACTACCAGCGTCAGCGCAAAGGAAATCGTCTTGCCCGGCGGTCCGTTGATATCCTGTGCCGAGGCGATCAGCCAGGCGACGACGATGGCAAAGCCGGGTTTCAGAAACTCCGACGGCTGAAAAGAGGCGAAGCCAAGGCTGAACCAGCGCACCGCACCTTTGCCGAAATCGGTGCCAAACAGCGGCAGCAGCATCAGCGCCACCATTGACACTGCAAAGCCCATGACACCCAGCCTGCGCACCATTTCCGGCGACATCATGGAAATTGCGATCATCACCACCAGGGCTATGCCACCAAAGAAAGACTGGCGTTGAACGTAGTAGTACGGCTCCAGCCCGTTGCGCGTCGCAAGAGGAACGGATGCAGCAAGGCCCAGCAAAAGCCCGATGCCGAACAGGACAAAGACCGAGGTCAGCGTCCATTTGTCGATGGTGCGCCACCAACGGGGAAGCACCGGCTCTGTCACCCGTATGGGATTAGAGCCATAGACCATTTCAGTCATGGGAAAACCGCCTGGAAAACGCCTGCTCTGCCTCAAGCCCGGATGTATCCCCCGGGTCTGATCATCAGAGTAGCGAAGATCACCCGTTCTGACCAGTCGGAATTCTGGCTTCTTGCCGGTCAGGCCGCGCGAACCGGGGGGCGCCTCGGGAAAGGGCGGTGCGGGATGTTGCCAGGCCACGGCAATTGTTATATAAGCGATTCGTTACATAATGGACCGAACATGCCCCAGCTCGATTCCGCCTTCGCCGCCCTGTCCGACCCCACCCGCCGCGCGATTCTTGTCCGGCTGGCGACGGGAGAGGCGACAGTGCAAGACCTGGCCCGCCCCTTTTCGATCAGCCAACCCGCGATCAGCCGCCACCTCAAGGTGCTGGAGGAGGCGGGCCTGATCGAGACCCGGATCAATGGCACCGCCCGCCCGCGCCGCCTGAAGCCCGACACGGTCGAGGCACTATGGGACTGGCTCGGCCAGTATCGCACGCTGTGGGAAGCGCGCTATGCGCGGCTGGATGATGTCCTCGCCGACCTGCAAGAACCCGCAACGCACCCGGAGGACCACCAATGACAACGAAACTGACTCTGGACGGCGACACCAGGATCATTGTCACCCGCCATTTCGTCGCCGCACCAGACCTGGTGTTCCGCGCCCATACAGAAGCGGCCCTGATCCGACGCTGGATGATCGGGCCCGACGGCTGGAGCATGCCAATCTGCGACTGCGACCCCCGCCCCGGCGGCAGCTTCCGCTTTGGTTGGTGGGACGGCAAGGATGCCCGTTTCCACGCCACCGGCGAATACCTTGAGGTCGCGCCGCAGCGTATTGTCCATGTCGAGCGAATGTTTCTGCCAGACCCCACCCCCGACAACCACGTCGACACCCGCTTTGCGCCTGATGGGCACGGGACCCACATGACACTGACGATGACCCTGCCCACCGCCGAAGCCCGCGACGCTGTTCTTGCTTCGGGCATGCCGGACGGGCTGGAAAACAGCTATGCCCGGCTTGAAACCATCCTTGCAAAGGTCTGACCATGCCTACCAACCTTGCCATATCGCTGACGGGTGAGGCTGACCTGACGCTTACCCGCAACTTCAATGCGTCGCCCGCGCTATTGTGGCGCGCGTTGACCGACCCGGCGATCCTGCTGCGGTGGCAGTGGGCGCAGGACTGGCCGATGGTCACCTGTGAAATGGACCTTGTGGTTGGCGGCAGCTTCCGTTGGGTCTGGCAGACTGCCCCTGACAGGCTGATGGGCGTTCAAGGGCGCTTTCTTGCCGTGGAGGCCAACCACCGCCTGATCCACACCGAAGTCTTTGATGAAGACTGGACCGGTGGTGAGACGACTGTCACCCAGACCCTGACGGAAATCGCGCCGCAAACCACCCGGCTGACCATGGTCATCCGCTATTCCAGCGCCAAAGCCCGCACGGCAGCGACGGCCAGCGGCATGGTCCCGGGGATGGAGGAAGCCTATGCCAAACTTGACACCCTTTTCCCCAGCCTGATCCCGGAACTTGGCCGCACCGATTTCCGCGTTGTCGGCGCCGGCGACCGGCAGATCACCGTCACGCGCAGCTTTGCCGCCCCCAAACCCGCCGTCTTTCGCGCCCATACGGTAGCGACCCTGCTTCGCCGCTGGATGGGCAGCGCAGAAATGCCGCTTGAGGTGTGCGAGATGGACCCGGTGCCCGGTGGCAGATACCGCTACACCTGGGTTATGGCCGACGGCACCCGGATCACGCTGTCCGGCATGATCCAGTCCATCACCCCCGACCGGATCATGGCGATTGAGGTTTTCGATCCCGATTGGACCGGCGGCCCCGCATCGGTGGAAACGACTTTCACCGAAACTGCCGGCCGCACGAACGTGCAGGTGACCATCACCTACACCACCGCCCCCGCGCGGGATCAGGTCCTTGCCTCGGGCATGGGCGAAGGCATGGCCGGGTCATACGATCTGCTGGAGAGCCTGCTTTGAAGATCGCCAAGCCTCTTGCGCGTAGCCTCCAACCGCGCGACCTTTCGCAAGTGCCACCTGGGGAGCGCATATGAAAGTCGGCATCATCGGCACCGGCATGGTCGGCAGTGCGGCGGGCTTTGCGCTGGTCCTTGGCGGCGGCGCGAGCGAGGTGGTGCTGATCGACCAGAACCTTGCGCGCGCTGTGGCCGAAGCGGAAGACATCTCGCACGCCGTCCCTTTTGGCCGGCCGGTCACCGTCCGCGCGGGCGACTACGACGATCTGGCTGGGGCAGGTGTCGTGATCCTTGCCGCCGGCGTGGGCCAAAAGCCTGGAGAAACCCGCCTGCAGCTTCTGGAACGCAACGCCGAGGTGTTCCGCGCGGTCATCGGTGCCGTGACCCACGCCGCACCTGATGCGATCCTGCTGGTCGCCACCAACCCGGTCGATGTGATGACGCATGTCGCCACCCGATTGTCCGGCCTTGATCCATCGCGCGTCATCGGGTCCGGCACGATCCTTGATACCGCGCGCTTCCGCAGTCTTCTGGGCCGCCACCTTGGCATCGCGCCGCAATCGGTGCATGCATACGTCCTTGGCGAACATGGCGACAGCGAAGTTCTGGGTTGGTCCGCTGCCCGTGCCGGATCAGTCCCCATCGCCAACTTTGCAGCCCAGGTCGGTGCGCCGATCACCAGTTCCGTCCGGGCCGAGATTGACGCCGGTGTCCGCCGCGCCGCTTACCGGATCATCGAAGGCAAGGGTGCCACCTGGCATGGCATCGGCGCAGGCCTTGCCCGCATCGTCCGCGCTGTCGCGGGGGATGAGGGCGCGGTCCTGTCCTTGTCATCGCTCACCACAAATATCGGCGGGGTGGCATCGGTCACCCTCTCCCTGCCCCGCGTCCTGACCCGCCGGGGCATCACCGCCGAGCTGCGCCCCGAACTGGATGAGGCCGAGGGCGAAGGCCTTGCCGCTTCTGCCCGCCTGCTGGCCGGGACCGAGGCCAGCCTTGCCCTTTGACCCGCCGATCTTTCGCCGAAGCTTCGCGCCCAGTCAGACGCGGTAGACCCGCTTGGCCGTGCCGTACGCGATGGCAGCCCGCTCGTCCGCTGACAGCCCGGCCAGCAAACCATGAGTAAGGTCGAGCCAGCCCGGCAAGCCAGTCCCAAGGTTCACTACCGGCCAGTCACTGCCCCAAACCATCCGGCCTGGCCCAAAGACTTGCAACAGATGGTCCACATACGGCGCAAGCAGTGCCACTGTTGCCGTCCCCGAGGCGCAATAGGCGGTGATGCCGGACAGCTTGACGACCACATTCGGAAACGCTGCCACCGCGTCGATCCCTGCCTTCCAGACCGCCCAATCGCCCGCCGCCACATCGGGCACGCCGCAGTGGTCCAGGACGAAAGGTTGGTCAGGACAGGCACGCAGCAGGGGGACAGCCACCGGGATCAGCTGCCGTGACAGGAAGTTCAGGTCGAACGGCAGGCCCGCCAGCCCGATCTTGCGCAGGTTGGCGCGAAATGTGTCAGATTGCGACACCCCGTCCGGCACCACATGCAGGATGCGGCGAAAGCCCACGACGCCCAGACCCTGCGCTTCGTCCAGCCAGGCGTCAAAACCTGCGTCCACCTCAGGCCGGATGCTCGCGATCTGCCCCAGCATCGCCACCCCACCGACCGTGGTGCCGACCATCGCCGCCACCAGCCGCGCCTCGGCCTGGAAATCGGCGTCATCAACCCCTGTTTCCATGAAGATCGCGGCCGAGACGCGACCCGCCACCTGCCCGGCGTAATCTTCGCGGGTGAAATCTTGGGCCAGCTCTGGCATCTCGGTCGTCCAGGCATAGCCGACCCGGTCGCGCAAGATCAGGTGCTGGTGCGTGTCGATCAGGTCCATTGGCGCCCCCTTACCCATTCGCGAGACGAAAATCAGGCGTGACCGATCCGTCGCGCACCAGCCGTCCGTTGGGAAGGTCGTTTTCTTCAAGCTTGGCGATGATTTCGGCTTCGGTCAGGCCGAACCCTTCCCACCGGGACCGCAGACGGGTGCGCAAGACAGGCTCGGGCACATCGACCATTACCGTCAGGTCGAACATCGGGCGCAGCCGGTCCCACGGCGGCTGGTTCAGAAGCAGCCAGTTCCCCTCAACCACGATCACCGGAATCTCCGCCGGGATCAGGCGGGCACCGGCGCGGGCAATCTCGATCGTTCGGTCAAAGACGGGGATTGCGACATCGGCCTCATCCCGGTCGCGCAGGCGTTTCAACGTGTGGAAAAGCCCGCCCACGTCAAAGGTTTGCGGCGCGCCCTTGCGGGGGCGCAGGCCTGCGGGAAGAAGGTGCAGGTCGTCATAGTGATAGCCGTCCATCGGCAGGACCATGGCCTGCGTGGGGCCGTTTGCGTTCAACTGCGCCACCAGATCCTCGGCCAAGGTCGATTTCCCTGACCCCGGCGCTCCGGCGATGGCAAGGATCAGCCGCCTGCCGCCCGCCTGCGCCGCTACCAGCGCCGCGAGGTGCGCCAGATCGGTGATTGTCCCAGCCATGCCAGCATCCCCCCACTTGCCCCGCGTCAGGATGACCGAAGCCACCCGCCCTGCGCAAGCCTGCCCCGTGCAAGCCCGCAGACGTCAGCCGACCAGAGCCTTGACGCGGGCGGTGAAGTCATCGCCCCGCTTTTCAAAGTTCGGGTACTGGTCAAAACTTGCCGCTGCGGGGGCCAGCAGCACCACGTCACCCGCCACCGCTTCTTCAGCCGCGCGGGCAACGGCGCGGTCCATCGTCTCGCAGATCTCATGCGGGGTGTCGCCGAGTTGCAGCGCGAAGTCGCGGGCGGAGTGGCCGATCAGATAGGCCTTTACGACGGACGCCAAATAGGGCTGCAACGCCGCAATCCCGCCGTCCTTGCCAAGGCCCCCGGCGATCCAGCGGATTTTCGGGAAGGCCTGCAGCGCCTTGGCCGCGCTGTCGACGTTGGTGGCCTTGCTGTCATTCACGAAGCGGACCCCAGCCCGTTCACCGACCAGCTGGCTGCGATGCGGCAAACCCGCAAAGCTGTGCAGCGCGCCTTCGATCAGCTTTGGCGCAAGGCCCAGGCTGCGGCAGGCGGCGTAGGCGGCGCAGGCGTTCTGGTGGTTGTGGGCGCCGGGCAGACCCTTCACCTCACGCAGATCAATGCTTGCCACCTGCCGCCCCTTGCGCCATTCGGCGAGAAACCCCTTGCGGACAAAGACCGCCCAGCCGAAGCCTTCCAGCTTTTGCCCCGAGGAGATGCGGATCACCCGGTCATCCATCGGCCCTTGCGCCATCTGACCGGCCAGAAACCGACCCTCAGCCTCATCCACCCCGATGATGGCACGGTCCGGTCCGCCTTGGGTGAACAGCCGCGCCTTGGCGGCGAAATAGCCGCCAGTGCCGCCGTGGCGGTCAAGGTGGTCCGGCGACAGGTTGGTAAAGACCGCCACATCCGGCGTCAGTGCGCGGGCAAGTTCAGTCTGGTAGCTGGACAGTTCCAGCACCACAACCTCACCATCCACGGGCGGATCAATCGCCAGCACGCCGGTGCCGATGTTCCCGGCCATCTGCGTCGGGCGACCGGCCACCTCAAGGATGTGATGGATCAGCGCCGTCGTGGTGGATTTGCCGTTCGATCCGGTGACCGCAATCACCTTTGGCGGGGCCTCCATCTCGGCCCATTCAGACGAAGCGGCACTCTGGAAAAAAAGCCCGATGTCATTGTCAACCGGCACCCCGGCGTCCAGCGCGCGGGCGATGACGGGGTGGGGCGTTGGGTAAAGATGCGGGATGCCGGGTGAGGTGATGAGGCAAGCCACGCCGTCCAGCGCGCCCTGACGGGTCAGGTCGATCAGGGACAAGCCGTCAGCTTCTGCCTTGGCCCGCGCCTCGGGGCTGTCGTCCCACAAAAGCGGCTCTGCCCCGCCTGCCTGCAGCGCTGCAGCCGTCGCAAGGCCCGACCGCCCAAGGCCAAGGACCGCAACCCTTTGCCCAGTGTAACCCTTGACCGGGATCATGCTGCCGCCCCCTTGTTGACCTGCGGCAGGGATAGGCGAGGATGGCGGAAAGGGAAAGGGGGGCAGCCGACTGCCCCCCAACTGGCCAAGCCCGAAGGGCCAGCCATTCCGACCAGTTCACCAACGCTCAGTTCGTCGGGGCGTTAAAATCCGCAAGGCCAGTGGCGACGATGTCATACCATTCGCCGGTTTCGCGCATTTCTTCCATGCCGCGGTTCAGCATGGCGATGTATTCCCGCCCGCGCGGGTTTGCCTTCGAAGTAACGAAATGGTGGGTGTTGAACGTCGCCAGTGCCGGATTCAGTTCCACGTCGCCGGTTGCACCCAATTCTTCAAAGTTGGCGGTCGAGGTTTCGACCTCGATTGAATACAGGTCGACTTCGCCCGCCAGCAGCATCTTGGCGCAGTCCATCGGGCTTTTCGGGCGCATGAAGGTCACCACCGGTTCGGCCAGACCCTCGACCTCAAGGTCGCTGGTCGGCCAGCCTTCGGGGCGGCAGATGCGCGCGCCGACATAATCGGAAAACGCCCGCGCCCCGGCAAAGGGGCTTTCGGTCAGGGTGTGGTAGGAATAGGCCACCTCATAGACGGGGACCGAAAATTCGAACTCCGTGCACATCTTCACGGCAAATTCGCCCAGCTTGTCGATCTGGGTGCAGTCGGGCTTTGACCAGGCGACCGAGATGTCGAAGGCATTCGTCGGCAACAGGATGTCGATGTGCGAGCCCCAGTCATCAACGAACGAGATCTTGTGATCAATGTCATTGCCGCCCCGGTTCAGCGCGGTGGTCGCCATACGGACATAGATGCCGCCACCCATCAGGGTTTCATCGGTAAAGGGCTTCCAGTCATTGGCCGTGACCAGCTTCATCGGCGGGCGGTAGGGCTGGTCGGCGCGCGGGGCGCTTTCCTGGCGTTCGGTTTCCTGTTCGATGATCGTGCTCAGCTCACTGTCGGGCGACAGGCGGCCATCTTCGCAGGGCAACACCAATTGCAAGCCGGCTGGCAGGCTGTTCGGATTGTTGGCGATGGCCCCCCGGTTGGCGTTGAAGATCATCTGATAGTTGTAGGACCCGTAGGCCGCAAACGCGATGTCACCCAAGGTGTCACCATCTTTCACGGTATAGGTAGTGCAAGCCTCCTGGGCGGCGGCCACAGATGGCAGCGCAAGTCCAAGGCACAACGGCAAAAGCCAGCGTGTGCTGAGAATCGTGTTCGGCATCATTCCATCCCGTCCTGATTGTCGAGACCTTAACAGACGGCGGGAATGAGCCAGAAATCACGCCATTCTACGGCACAAATGTGGTGAAGCGGTGCGACTGTTTCCGCCAAGGCAGAGTTTTTTCCGCAAAGGTTGCATCAGGCCTGTCGTCGGCCCGACTTTACCGGACTTTCAGCGTCGCAAGACCGACCATCGCGAGAATCAGGCTGATGATCCAGAACCGGATCACGATCTGCGGTTCGGCCCAGCCCTTCTTTTCGAAATGGTGGTGGATCGGGGCCATCAGAAAGATGCGTTTCTTGGTCCGCTTGTAATACAGAACCTGCAGAATGACGCTAAGCGCCTCGACCACGAACAACCCGCCGACGATCGCCAGCACGATTTCATGCTTCGTGCAAACCGCAATCGCACCCAGCGCACCCCCAAGGGCCAGCGACCCGGTGTCGCCCATGAACACCGCCGCCGGGGGGGCGTTGTACCACAGGAAGCCCAATCCCGCGCCAAAGAGGGCCGAGGCGAAGATCAACAACTCACCCGTGCCGGGCACAAAGTGGACATCCAGATATTCGGTGAAGTTTGAGTTGCCGACGACATAGGCAATCACGCCCAGCGTTCCGCCCGCGATCATCACCGGCATGATGGCGAGCCCGTCCAGACCATCGGTCAGGTTGACCGCATTGGCGGCACCGACGATCACGATCATGCCGAAGGGCACGAAGAACATTCCAAGGTTCAAAAGGGCGTCCTTGAAGAACGGGAAGGCCAACTGGTTCGTCAGAGTCTCGGGGTGGAACATCGAGGCGGCATAGGTCGCCAGCGCCGCGATCAACAGGCCAAGCCCCATGCGAATACGGCCCGACACGCCCTTGGTATTCTGCTTTGACACCTTGGCATAATCATCCGCAAACCCGATCAGCCCGAAGGCAAGCGTCACCAGCACCACGATCCAGACGTATGGGTTGTCAAGCCGCGCCCATAGAAGCGTGGAAAACATCAATGCAGACAGGATCAGAAGGCCACCCATCGTGGGCGTGCCGGCCTTGGACAGGTGCGACTGCGGCCCGTCATCGCGGATCGGCTGGCCCTTGCCCTGCTTGCGGCGCAGCAGGTCGATCAGCGGGCGGCCGAAGATGAATCCGAAGATCAGCGCCGTGGTAAACGCCCCCCCGGCGCGGAAGGTGATGTAGCGGAAGAGGTTGAAGACGTCCCCACCATCAGAAAACTCGGTCAGCCAGAAAAACATCAGGGGGTCCCTTTACTCGATTGCGTGCCCTGCCCCATTTTCCGCAGGGCGTCAACGATCAGGCTGACCTTTGACCCTTTGGACCCCTTGACCAGAAGAATGTCGCCGGCGTCAAACAGGCTGCGGGCGCGGGGGGCCAGATCGGTGGCGGCGGGCACCCAGTCGCCGCGCTGCCCGCGGGGCAGCGCATCGTGCAGCGCCTTCATCCGGGGTCCGACGCAGTGAATGACGTGGATCGCGGCCAATCCGGGATGCCGGGCGATGGCCGCGTGCAGGGCGGCTTCGGTCGGCCCAAGCTCAAGCATGTCGCCAAGGATGGCGATGCGGCGGCCACCACCCACCCGACCGATACCATCGGTGGGCCGGGCGGCGATCAGGACGTCAAGTGCCGCCGCCATCGACGCGGGGTTGGCGTTGAAAGCGTCGTCGATGATGTCCAGGAAGGTTTCTTCGACAGTATCAAGCATGACCCGTTCACGCTGGCCGCGTCCGGGGGGCGGTTGCCACAAGCCAAGGTCACAGGCGGCAATGGCGGGGTCGGCCCCCAAGGCTTCGGCGGCGGCAAGGGCGGCCAGCGCGTTCAACGCGAAATGGCGGCCGGGAGTTGCAACCTTGAACAGGATCATCTGGCCAGAGTGCGTCGCCTGCACGACCGTGGCATCGTCGCTGACGCGCGTCTCCAGCAGCCGCCAGTCGGCATCTGCCGCTGTTCCGAATGACAGCACCTTGCCTGCGGTGCAGTCGGCCTTGGCGCGCAGGATCGGGGTGGTGGCAAGATCGGCATTGAAGATCGCCGTGCCGCCGGGGACAAGGCCGTCGAATATCGCGGCCTTTTCATGGGCGATGCCGTCGATGCTGTCGAAGGCCTCAAGATGCGCAGGCGCGACGGTGGTGATCAGCGCCACGTCGAGCCGCGCCAGCCGCGCGAGGGGGGCGATTTCGCCAGGATGGCTCATCCCGATCTCGATCACGGCAAAGCGGGTGTCGGCGGGCATCCGGGCCAGGGTCAGGGGCACGCCCCAGTGGTTGTTGTAGCTGGCTTCGGCGGCATGGGTCTTGCCCTGGCCGGACAGGATGGCGCGAAGCATTTCCTTGGTCGAGGTTTTGCCGACCGACCCTGTGATGCCCACCACGCGGGCCTGCGTCCGCTCCCGCGCGGCGGCACCAAGGGCGGCAAGCGCCTGCAACACATCCGGCACGATCAGCAGGGGGGCCGCATCAGCCACGCCGTCAGGGATGCGGCTGACAAGGGCGGCTGCGGCCCCTTTGGCCAAAGCCTGCGCCACGAAATCATGGCCGTCGCGGACGTCCATCAGCGCGACGAACAGATCCCCCGGTTGCAAGGTCCGGGTGTCGATGGAAACGCCGCTGGCCTGCCAGTCGGCTGTCGAGCGCCCACGGGTTGCGGCGACGGCTTCAAGGGCGGTCCAGAGTGTCATGCGGTTAGCCCTTTGCCAGCCGCGAGGGGGGCCGTCTGCCCCCCGCCTTCGGCCCCCCCCGAGGATATTTTTGCAGAAAGGAAGACGCTAGGGATCATGCAGGGAAAGGCTGCCATCATATCATTCCATCCAGGGCGGCCACGGCGACGCTAGCCTGTTCCACATCGTCAAAGGGATAGATGTCGGTGCCGATGATCTGGCCGGTCTCATGGCCTTTGCCCGCGACGAGGAGAGCATCGCCGGGTTGCAGGGCGTCAACCGCGCGAAGGATCGCCTCGGCCCGGTCGGCGACTTCGTTCGCGTCGGGGCAGGCTTGCAGGATCGCGGCGCGGATCGTGGCAGGGTGTTCGCTGCGGGGGTTGTCGTCGGTGACATAGACCACATCGGCATGGGCGGTAGCGGCGGCCCCCATCAGCGGGCGTTTGCTGCGGTCCCGGTCGCCACCTGCACCGAAGACCATCACGATGCGGCCCATGACATGCGGGCGCAGCGCCTTGAGCGCGGTCTCGATCGCGTCGGGCGTGTGGGCGTAATCGACAAAGACCGAGGCCCCGTTCTTGCGGGTGGCGGCAAGCTGCATCCGCCCGCGCACGCCCGTCAACTGCGGCAAGACCGAGAAGACCGCCGCAGGGTCAGCGCCCGCGGCGATGGCGAGCCCTGCGGCAACCGCCACGTTTTCAGCCTGAAAGCCACCGATCAGCCCAAGGCGCAGTTGCTGCGGCTGGCCCTGCCAGATCAGCCGGAGGTCCTGGCCGCGCGCATCAAAGCGCTGGCCCGCGATATGCAGGTCAGCCTCACCATGGCCGACGGTCAGCGTGCGCAAGCCACGGGCCGTTGCAATGGCGGCAATCTCCTCGCCCTTCGCGCCGTTCAGGTTGATGACGGCTGTGGCATCGTCGGGCAGAAGCCGGGTGAAAAGCCGGGCCTTGGCGTCGAAATAGGCCGCCATCGTGCCATGGTAGTCCAGATGATCCTGCGTCAGGTTGGTGAAGCCCGCCGCCTTGAGCCGGACGCCATCAAGCCGGCGCTGGTCAAGCCCGTGGGAGGACGCCTCCATCGCGGCATGGGTGATGCCATCGGCGGCGGCAGCGGCCAGCAGCTTTTGCAGCGTCACCGCGTCAGGGGTGGTGTGGCTGGAAGGGGCGGCCCAGGCGCCTTCGATGCCCGTGGTGCCGATGTTGATCGCGGCTTCACCCAGCGCGGCCCAGATCTGGCGGGTGAAGGTGGCCACGCTGGTCTTGCCGTTTGTGCCGGTCACCGCGACCATGGTTTCAGGCTGGGGGCCGAACCACAGCGCCGCCGCACAGGCAAGGGCGGCGCGCGGGTCTTCGGCGACAACAAGCGCGGTTTCCGTGTCTGCCAGCACCTCGGCGACAAGTTTTGCGCCTGTGGCATCGGTCAGGATCGCGGTGGCCCCCTGCTCCAGTGCTGCTGGAATGAAATGCGCACCATGGGTGGCACTGCCGGGAAGCGCTGCGAAGAGCATGCCTGCCCGCACGGAACGGCTGTCGGCGGTCAGGCCAGACAGGGCCGGATCACGCCCGGCCCGAGCTGTCAGCCCAAGGTCCGATAGCCGTGTCACGCGCGTTGTCATGCCAAATCCCCGTCAGTTGCTGGCGGCTGTTACCGCATCAAGGGCTGCGGCTTCAAGGGACAGGGCCTCAACCTTGGGACGCAGTCCCATCAAGGGTGCGACGCGGCGGATGATTTCGGCAGCGACGGGGACGGCGGTCCAGCCCGCGGTCCGACGCTCTTCGGACATGGTGGTATCGGTCGGTTCGTCCAGCGTCACGATCAGCACATATTGCGGGTTCGAGGCCGGGAAGACCGAGGCGAACGTGTTGATGACCTTGTCATCATAGTAGCCGCCGCTGCGCTTGGGCTTGTCGGCCGTGCCGGTCTTGCCAGCCACTTCATACCCCGGCACCTCACCCAAGCTGGCGGTGCCTTCGGTGACCACGCGGCGCAGCATCTTGACGGCTTCAAAGGCGGTCTTCTCGCTCATCACGCGGACGCCGGTGGTGGGGCCTTCGCGTTTCAAAAGTGTCGGTTTGATCATCACCCCGCCATTGGCAATTGCGGCATAGGCGGCGGCCAGGTGCATCGGGCTGGCGGACATGCCATGGCCGTACGAGGTGGTGATGGTCACGATCTCGGGCCATTTCTTCGGGATCAGGGGCCGCGCGCCGGGGGCTTCGATCAGCTCCAGCGGGGTGGGATCGAAGAAACCGAGGGATTTGAGGAAGGCCTGCTGGCGCAAGGGGCCGATCATCAGCGCGATATGCGCCGTGCCCACGTTTGACGACTTGGCGATGACATCGCTGACCGACAGGAGGGGGCCATAATTCTTGCCCTCAAACTCCTTGATCAGATGCCGGCCCCAGCGCATCGGGGCGTTGGCGTCAACCATGCTGTCGGGGGTCAGAAGGCCAAGCTCCATCGCCTGGGCGGCCGCGAAGATCTTGAAGGTGGACCCAAGTTCATACACCCCCTGAACCGCACGGTTGAATAGCGGGCTGTCGCCGGGTTCGGCGTTCTTGTCGACCAGAGGGTTCGGCCGGTCATTTGGGTCAAACGTCGGCAGCGAGGCAAGAGCGACGATTTCCCCGGTGCGTACATCCATCAGGATGGCGGCGGCGCCCTTGGCGTTCAGCATGGTCATGCCCGCGCCCAACACTTCTTCCACTGTGGACTGGATAGTAAGGTCGATCGACAGCGTCAGGGGCTTGCCACCCTGGGCCGGGTCGCGCAGTCGCGCGTCCAGGGCCTTTTCAACGCCGGCGGTGCCGATAACCTCGGCCGAATGAACGCCCTCGGCCCCGAAAGAGGTACCACCCAGGACATGGGCGGCCAGGCTGCCGTTGGGGTAAAGCCGCATTTCGCGCGGGCCGAACAAGAGGCCCGGATCGCCGATGTCATGCACCGACTGCATCTGTTCGGGCGACAGAACCTTGCGGATCCAGACAAAACTGCGCCCGTCGGTAAAGCGGCGTTCAAGGTCGCTGGCCTTGAGGTCGGGGAAGATCGCTTCCAGCTTGGCGGCCACGCCCTTGGGGTCAACCATCACCTTGGGGTGCGCATAAAGCGCGTGGGTGGTCATGTTGGTGGCAAGAATGCGGCCATTGCGGTCGGTGATATCGGCGCGTTGGGCGATGATTTCCGCGCCGGGGGCGCTGGTGCGCGGCTCCATCGGGACGGCGGCGGCCATCAGACCCATCCGCGCGCCGATAGCCCCGAAGGCCAGCACGAAACTGGCGCAGAGGATCAGCAGGCGAAACTCGGCACGGCCCCGGGCCTTTTCGCGCATGGCATCGTGGCGCAGGCGCAGGTTTTCCTTTTCAATGCTGTCGGGGTTCAGCCCGTCTTCGCGGGCCTGAAGGATGCGGGCAAGGGGGCGAAGCGGGGTGCGCATGTCAAAGACCCTCTTCAACCGTTTGTTCGCCCTGAATATCCACCGGCATTTCGATGTCGGGGAAGGCGCTGCGCGGATAGGCGATCTGGTTCGGGGTGCCGAACTGGCCCGGCTCCATCGGCAAGAGGCCGAGCCGGTCAAAGTTTGCCGTCGCCAGTTCACGCAGGCGGTCAGGACGGTTCAGGTAGGCCCATTCGGCGCGTTGCAAGGCCAGCGCCTCACGCAGGCCGACAATCTGACGTTGCAGGGTCTGCACCTCTTTCAGGGCGGCCTGGGTGGTGTAGTTTTCGCGGTACGCCCAGAAGCCCAGTGCGATCAAGGCAAGGAAACTCAGGACATACAGCACAGGGCGCATCAGCGGCGGCCTTTCTTCACGATCTGCGGCACGCCCAGATCGACAGGGTCAATCGGTAGCGCCGGGGCAGCCGTACGCTGTGCGACGCGCAGCTTGGCGGAACGCGAGCGTGGGTTGGCGGCAAGTTCGGTGTCATCAGGGCCAACGGCACGGCGGGTGACAAGCTCAAAGCGGGCGGTGGTGTCGGTCTTTGCCGGGGCGTAGCGGTTGGCGTTGGACTCTGCACCCGATGCAAGTTGGAAGAACCGTTTGACGATGCGGTCTTCAAGGCTGTGGAAGGTGACCACGGCCAGCATCCCCCCCGGCTTCAGCGCGCGTTCGGCGGCGGCAAGGCCTTCGGCAAGTTCGGTAAATTCGGTGTTCACAGCAATCCGGATCGCCTGAAAGCTGCGGGTCGCCGGGTGGCTTTGGCCGGGCTTCGGGCGCGGCAGGCAGCGGGCGACGATCTCGGCCAGCCGGGCTGTGTTCGTGATCGGCTGCACGGCACGGGCCGCAACAATGGCGTGGGCAATCCGGCGCGAGGCGCGTTCTTCGCCATAGTTGTAAAGGATGTCGGCCAGGGTGGTTTCCTCGGCGGTGTTCACCAGATCGGCGGCGCTGTCGCCTGACTGGCTCATCCGCATGTCGAGGGGGCCGTCCTTCATGAAGGAAAACCCGCGTTCCGCCTGATCCAGCTGCATGGACGACACGCCAAGATCCAGCACGATGCCGTCAAGTGGTTCGCCCGCAAGGGTATCAAGGTTGGAAAATGTGCCCTGAAGCAGCCGCACGCGGTTACCATAGGGCGCGGCCCAATCGGCCATTTGCAGGGCCAAGGGATCACGGTCGATGCCGATCACCGTCTCAGCCCCCGCCTCCAGCAATCCACGCGTGTAGCCGCCAGCGCCAAGGGTGCCATCAAGCCAAAGCCCCCGAACGGGGGCGACGGCGGCCAGAAGCGGCTGCAGAAGGACCGGGATATGGGGATCGCGCGCGGACTGATCGGAACGGGGCTGCACGTCGCGGGGGTGCATCACATTCCCCGCTCCTTCTTGGCGCGACCCAGGAGGGCAAGCGCGTCAAGCCCCGCATTCGGCCGCTGCGCCACGGCGCTGTCATAGGTGTCGCGGCGGTAAAGACGGAAGCGGTTGTTGCGGCCCTGAAACGCGGCCTCATCGCCCGCGAAATCCGCGCCTGCCAGACCCACCTTTTCCCGCACGCGGGGTGGCAGGACAATGCGGCCGTCGGGTTCAACCTCAACCATCACGGAACAGGACAAGAGGTCAAACTCAACCTGTTCCCGCTCATCCGAACCTTCGTCCATCAGGCTGATCTCATCGGCCAACGCATCAGCGCCGGCCTTGGTGTAACATTCGACGAAATTGCGATTGGCCCCGCCGTAGATCATGTAGACGCGAGGGCGGGGAAATTCCGTGCTGGGCAGGTCGTCGGCTTCAAGGATTCGGCGAAAGGCGGCGGGGATCGACACCCGGCCCTTGGCATCTACCTTCTGGTAGAACTCGCCTCTGAACGCCTCTGCCATCGCCTGTTCCGGCCTTTTTCAAACCTTGCAAACCCCAAACCTTTGAAACCCACGCGATGAAATGAAAACGGCGGACCGGGTTGCTGCCACTACCCGATCCGCCTCTGTCCCATCGCTGGGCGTCCAGCTACGCGCGCCACCTGGGGGAGATGTCTGCTCGCTCGCGCGCCGGATCTCTGTCGTCCGATCAAATGGGGCTGCCTGTATGAAGCTGCCTATCGCCTTCGTTTCGGGGTCTTGTAGCTGCCCCTGCTTTCGTATTTCCCATCCGCCGTCCGTGAGTAAAGGGATGCCACGGGATTACATGGGAATCAACGGAAATCTTTGGGATGCCACCAAGATGTTGTTTCAGCTTGCCGTCAAAAGCAGGATGTTGTTGTGCCGGAAGGCGACCGCTTCCCAGTGATAGACGAACCCCGCTCCGCCGAACGCAAGATGTTGTGTTCACCACGTGATGTGACCGTGTAGTAACGGATGAAGAAGTGGGGCCACAGGAAGCGCCACGTGTGGTATATTTTACGGTCTGGCCGCCTGGAACCCGTGAAAATCGCGCCTGAAACCGGGCTTCAAGCCCGTTTTCCCATGCCATCCCATCTGGGAATGATTCGAATCGGCCGTTCAGACCGGGCGTTGGAACAAAAGGCGCAGGTAGCGTTCCAGATGGTCGAACGCCTCACGCGCTTGTCCGGGGTCATTTGATGCCTTGGCAAGGATGATCCCGCCTTGGGTTGCCACCTGAAACTGCCTTGCAAGGCTGTCGGCCGTCACGCCCGGTAACGGGTGGCGGGCCAATGCCTTGGCCAGATGGGCGTGGACGTGATCCGCGCCTGACCGGATGCTGCGCCCGGCAGCATCGCGGATTGAAGGGGCGGTTTCATAGACCTCTTGCACGGTCGTGCCGGCGACGCAGGAAAATTCGGCCATTGGCTGGTCCAGAAGCGCACGGCGCAGATCGAGATAGGCAAAGACACGGTCCAGAGGATCGTCACGGTCGTTATAGTCGTGCGCGGCAAACATCGCGCCGGTGGTTACCGTCCAGTCATCGACAAGCGCGACGCCCAGCGCTTCCTTGGTGGGGAAATGGTGGAAGAACGCGCCCTTCGTCACCCCTGCGGCAACGCAAAGATCATCAACGCTGGTTGCCGAAAAGCCCTTGTGCCGGACGAGGCTGCGCCCGGCCGCAATCAGCCGCGCACGCGCTTCGCCCCTCGGGACGCGGATCGCTTCGGTCAATCTGGCACCGGCACAGTCATGCGGCCTTGTCCCAGAGCGAGGGATCCGGTGTCAACACCGCCCAATTCAGACCGAACGGATCCGCCAACAGACCCCAGGTGTCGCCCCAGAACTGCCGCTCCAAGGGGGCGACGACGGTGCAGCCAGCCGCAACGGCACGCTCCCACCAGACCTGCGCATCGGGAATGACCAGTTGCAGGTGGCCATGCGGCATGGGAGCCTCACCCGGCTGCACGCTGGACATCGTGTGATCAGTGAGCATCAACGCCCCTCCGTTGATTTCAAGCTGCAGATGCATGAACTGGCCGGGCTTGCCGTCCATCGGCATCCGGCCAATGTCCTTGGCACCGAAGGCCTTTACATAAAAGTCAGCCGCCGCACCGCTTTGACCGGCAAGACCGATGTAGGGGATCACGCCTTGCATGATCCTGTCGTCGGGGCGGTAGCGTTGGTCGTGGGGAATGTCGTCAGGCATTTGCTTCTCCTTTGATGTTCAGAGGTTGGCAGCTTCAGCGGTGGCAAGGTCGATCTTGCCCATCGTCATCACCGAGGCCAGCACGCGGGCGGCCTTGGCCTTGTCCGGCTGCATCATCCAGTGCAGCACAGCTTCCGGCACGATTTGCCACGACAGCCCGAACCGGTCTTTCAGCCAGCCGCAGGGGCCATGGCTGCCGCCACCTTCGACGAGGGCGTCCCACAACCGGTCCGTTTCGGCCTGGTCCGGGGTCTGGATCATGATCGACACACATTCCGACAGGGGAAACATCGGACCGGCCTCCAGCAGTTGGTAGGGCACTCCGTTCAGAATAAGGTCGATCACCTCGAAATGCAGGGTCCCGTCCGGTCCACCGCTGTCGCTGGAATAGCCGCTTTCAATGCGACTGTTCGGGATCAGGCTGCAGTAGAACGCAGCAGCTTCGCGGGCATGGGCGTTGAACCAAAGCACGGTGCGAATGTTGTGTGTCATCGGATTCCCTCCCATCTCACCAGGTGTCTTGCGCAATGCGGACCTGCCGCGCCCGTTCTGCGGCGCTTGGCGCAGGACCTGGCCGGGTAGCGGTCTCGACCTCGCCCTGCGGTACGTAGGTGGCGATGATCACGCCGCTGGCCGACACCTCGCCGCCAGTCATCGTCAGTCCGCGCGCCGGTGTCCCGTCGCCGAACAGGCGCTTTCCGCTGCCAAGCGTGACCGGATAGGTCAGCACCATCAACCGGTCGAGCAGCCCCGCCGCCAGAAGCTGCGGGATCAGGGTCGAGCTGCCCCAGACGAACAGGTCGGGCCCCTCGGTCGCCTTCAGCGCGCGCAAGGCCTCGATGTCGCCCAGCCGGTGACTTTTGTGCCAGTCCAGGGGCTGTGTGCCCCGTGTAAACACATATTTCGCGGCCTTCTCGAAGGCGAGGTGCACCGGATTTTCCGCACCTGCAGAGGGCCAGTAGCCGGCAAAGATGTCATAGGTCCTGCGGCCCAGAAGCAGATCATACTTGGTCTCGAACACCTTCCCAAGTGCCGCGTCGGTCGCGGCATCTTCATGGGGCATGGTCCACCCGCCAAGGGCAAAGCCGCCAGTCGGGTCTTCCGTCGGCCCCCCTGGAGCCTGCATCACCCCATCGAGCGACTGGAAGACGGCTGCGTGAACCTGGCGCATCTCATACTCCGACTCGGGTTTCGTTGCGTCAAACATACCAACCAATTGGTATGTTTCAAGCTCAAAGCCCTCGAGACTCCAAAGTCAGGCCACCTCCCGCCGATGTCAGGACCTCAGGCCATGCCGCCCGCAATCAGCCGCTCTGCCAAAACGCGGTAGGGCGCCGCCAACGGCCCGTCGGTCGCTGCAATCGGCGTGCCGCTGTCGCCCGCCAGCCGCACGTCCAACGCAAGCGGCAATTCGCCAAGGAACGGCAGGCCCAGCTTGGCCGCCTCACGGGCCACACCGCCATGGCCGAAGATATGCGCCTCGTGCCCGCAGTTGGGACAGATGTATGTGGACATGTTCTCGATCAGACCAAGGACCGGGGTTTTCAACTTCTGGAACATGTCCAGCGCTTTCCGCGCATCCAGCAGCGCCACGTCCTGCGGTGTGCTGACCACGATCGCCCCCGTGAGATGCGTGCGCTGGCACAGCGTCAACTGGATGTCGCCCGTCCCCGGCGGCAGGTCGATGATCAGGAGGTCCAGCCGCCCCCAGGCCACTTGTCCCAAAAGCTGCTGGAGCGCCCCCATGATCATGGGACCGCGCCAGACAACTGCCTCATCCTCTTTCAGCATCAGGCCGATCGACATCATGGTGACCCCATGCGCGACGAGGGGCTCGATGATCTTGCCGTCCGGGCTGGCGGGACGCTTGGAGACGCCCATCATCTTGGGCTGCGAAGGTCCATAGATATCGGCGTCCAGAAGCCCGACCCGTCGCCCCTGCCGCGCGAGGGCCACGGCAAGGTTGGATGCCACCGTCGACTTACCCACCCCGCCCTTGCCGCTGGCGATGGCGATGATCCGGTCGATCCCGGAAATCCGCTGCGGCCCGCCTTGTTGCGGCGTCGGATGCTGGCCGATTTTCAGGCTGGGCGGTTTGGCGGCCGGCCCGTGCGCCGTCATCACCACCTGCACACCCGTGACGCCGGGCAGCGCCTTCAGCCGTGCCTCGGCCTCGGCCTGCGCAGGAGCGAGCGCGCGCGCCTCATCTGGGGTGGCCGCCTCGATCACAAGGCGGATCAGACCACCCTCGACCGTCAACGCGCGAATCAGGTCGCGGCTGACCAGATCCCCCCCGGCCGGGTGTGCGACCCCGCCCAGAACCTGCATCACGCCATCCCGATCCACCGTCATCGTTTCCTCCGCCGCACAAGATTTGCACTAAGGTCGCGATCTTTGCGCAGAAGGGCAAGAGCTGTTGACCAAACGCTCAAAATTCCGGCGAAGACGCTGAGAAATCATGACAATTTCGTGACCGCAGCCATGCGGATGCTGCATGGCAGCATTGCAGAGGGGCGGTATTGTGCAGGTGCAGCAACTGGCCCATGTTACCCCTAACAGCGAGAAGACAACGCTGACGGTTTTTGAGAGGCGAGAGACAAATGGCATACGTCAACACCACCCGCATCGGCCGCAAGGGTTTCATGGACCGCGTTCTGGTCCTCAGGGACGTCGCCTTGACGGCCTGGACCCAGCGCCGCATCTACAGCCGCACCGTGACAGAGCTGAACGCCCTGACCGACCGCGAGCTGAGCGACCTTGGCATCAGCCGCCTCGGCATCTCCGAGATTGCCCATGAGGCCGCCTACGGCAAATAAGTTTTCGTGAGGTCCCTCTCCTCCTCCCTGGGGCCTTTGCGATCAGCGGCGATGCCAACCTCCTCCCTGGCATCGCCGCAATTTTACACCGGGCCGAACGGCCCAACGACATTGGGTACCCTCTCCTCCTCCCTGGGTGTTCGATACTGCGGCGGTGCCTCTCCTCCTCCCTGGCACCGCCGCCTCCTCCCCCCCCTTGAACATCAGCGCCACGCTGCCGATAGTCCGCCACCGGTGGAGTACGGGCGAATGCGCATTTCGGTAGTTTCGGCGGCCCTCGTGGCATCGCTTGTCGGGTTCGGGTCGACAGTGGCGTTGGTCTTGTCGGCAGCGGCGGCGTTGGGAGCGACCCCTGCACAAGCTGCGAGTTGGCTTTTGGCGGTATCTCTTGCCAAGGCGGTCGGATCGGCGGTCTTGTCCTGGGGGACCCGTATCCCGGTGGTGCTGGCCTGGTCCACCCCCGGGGCAGCGCTGATCGCCGCGACCTCCGGGGTGACGATGCCGCAGGCGGTGGCCGCCTTTGCCCTTGCCGGGATATTGGTAATCCTGACCGGGGCCATCAAACCCCTCGGCCGGATGGTCGCGATGATTCCCGACGGAGTAGCAGCGGCGATGCTGGCGGGGGTGCTTTTGCCCTTCTGCCTGAAAGGCGCGCTGACGGTGCAGGCCGCGCCGGGCCTGATCTTGCCGATGGTGGCGGTGTTTGTCCTGGCCCGGCTTTTCAACCCCGCACTTGCGGTCCTTGCCGCGCTGTCCCTTGGGTTGGCGCTGTCCCTTGGGTTGGCGCTGGCCTTCGGGACCGGGGCTGCAAGCCTGCCTGACCTTGCCGTGCCTCTGCCCACCCTCACCCTTATCGCGCCCGAGGTTGATCTGGCGGTGCTCTTGGGTTTGGGCGTGCCGATTTATCTGGTCACCATGGCATCGCAGAACCTGCCCGGCTTTGCCGTTCTGCGCGCAGCCGGGTATGAGCCACCCGTGCGCTCGGCGCTTCTTGTCACCGGGGCGTTGTCGGCGGCAACCGCCTTTGTCGGCGCGCATATGGTGAACATGGCGGCGATCACGGCGGCGATCTGCCTTGGCGATGATGTGCATCCCGACCGCGCCCAGCGTTGGAAGGTCGGACTGGCCTATGCCGGGTTCTGGGTGATGCTGGGTCTGCTGGCACCCCTCATCATCACACTTCTGGCCGCCTTGCCGCCTGAGGTGATGGTGGCGCTTGTCGGGCTGGCGCTGCTGTCACCCCTGATGGGCGCGCTGGCCGGGGCCTTCGCCGTGCCGGAACAGCGCTTTGCCGCGACCGTCACCCTTGCCGTCAGCGCAAGCGGCATGGCCGCTTTCGGGATCGGAGCGGCGTTCTGGGGGCTGGTAGCGGGGCTGGGCGTCGTTGGGCTGGAGCGGTTTCGCCGGTGAATTTCAGGCGAAACCTCGTGCGCTTCAGAACGGCACATCGTCAACGGAATCGGTCACCTGATCCGCCGGGATCACCCAGCGCGCGACGACCTTTTTTGATCCGGCATGGTCAAATTCGATATCCAGCTTGTCGCCTTCGATGGCCATGATTTCCCCATAGCCAAACTTCTGGTGGAAAACCCGATCACCCATCACGTAGGGCGACACGGCTTCGGCGTCGATAATCATGTTCCGCGCCTCACGCGGCTGGGCCATCGGGCGGGTCGCGGCTTGCTCCTGCATCCGCCGCCAGCCGGGAGAGTTGTAGACATCGGCCTTCGACACCCGCTCCTCAAGATGCGAGCCGAACCCCACCTGCGCCGCAGCCCCATAGCCGCCGCCATAAAGGCCGGGGGCGGTCAGCACCTCGACATGGTCGGGCGGCAGTTCGTCGATGAATCGGCTGGGCAGCTGGCTTTGCCATTGCCCGTAAACCCGGCGGTTTGAGGCGAAGCTGATCGTGCACACCGCCTCGGCTCGGGTAATGCCGACATAGGCAAGGCGGCGTTCTTCCTCCAGGCCCTTCAAGCCGCTCTCATCCATGCTGCGTTGGCTGGGGAACAGGCCATCTTCCCAGCCGGGAAGAAAAACCACCGGGAATTCCAGCCCCTTGGCGGCGTGGAGGGTCATGATCGTGACCTTCTCTTCGGCGCCTTCGGTTTCGTTGTCCATGATGAGGCTGACGTGTTCGAGGAAGCCTTGCAGATTGTCAAACTGCTCCAGCGCCTTCACGAGTTCCTTGAGGTTATCAAGCCGCCCCGGCGCCTCGGGCGTTTTGTCGTTCTGCCACATCTCGGTGTAGCCGGATTCTTCAAGGATCGTCTCAGCCAGACGGATGTGGTCATACTCCGGGTGCAGCGTGGCGACATGCCAGCGGTCCACGCCTTCGACGAAGCTGCGCAGTTGCGCGCCGCCTTTGCCGCCGAAGACCGCTTTGGCCACCGCCTCACGCGCGCCGTCCAGAAGCGACACCCCTGCCCCGCGCGCCAGCCGCTGGATATCAGCCTGCGCCTTGTCGCCAAGGCCGCGCTTGGGCAGGTTGATGACCCTTTCAAACGCCAGATCATCATCCGGGGAAACCGCCAGCCGGAAATAGGCCATCGCGTCGCGGATTTCCTGGCGTTCGTAGAACCTTGGCCCCCCGATCACCCGGTAGGGCAAACCGATGGTCAGGAATCGATCTTCAAACGCCCGCATCTGGTGGGAGGCACGCACGAGGATCGCCTGACGATTCAGGTCGATGGGGTCCATGTGGCGGGTGCCGCGCTGGATCGCCTCGACTTCCTCACCGATCCAGCGCGCCTCTTCCTCGCCGTCCCAGTGGCCGATCAGGCGAACCTTTTCGCCGGGCTCACCCGCGGTCCACAGGGTCTTGCCAAGGCGGCCCTTGTTGGCGGCGATGATGCCCGACGCGGCGGCAAGGATATGGGCGGTGGAGCGGTAGTTCTGTTCCAGCCGGATCACCTGCGCGCCGGGGAAATCTTTTTCGAAACGCAGGATGTTGCCCACCTCAGCCCCGCGCCAGCCGTAGATCGACTGGTCGTCATCGCCGACGCAGCAGATGTTCTTGTGCGCTTGGGCCAGAAGGCGCAGCCAGAGGTATTGGCAGACGTTGGTGTCCTGATACTCGTCGACAAGGATGTAGCGGAACCAGCGCTGGTACTGCGCAAGGACATCCTCATGCTTTTGAAAGATCGTCACGCAATGCAAAAGAAGGTCACCGAAATCGGTGGCGTTCAGAGTTTTCAGACGCTCCTGATAGGCCTCATACAACTCTGTCCCGCGGTTGTTGTAAGCGCTGGCGTCCGAGGACGGCACCCGGTCCGGCGTCAGGGCGCGGTTCTTCCAGCCGTCGATCAGGCTGGCCAAAAGCCGAGCAGGCCAGCGCTTTTCGTCGATATTGGCAGCAGCGATCAGTTGCTTCAGCAGGCGCAGCTGGTCGTCGGTGTCCAGAATCGTGAAGTTCGGTTTCAACCCCACCAGTTCCGCGTGGCGCCGCAGGATCTTGACCGACAGCGAGTGGAAGGTGCCCATCCAGGGCATACCTTCCGCCACTTCACCCAAAAGCCGCCCCACGCGCAGCTTCATCTCACGCGCGGCCTTGTTGGTAAAGGTGACGGCCAGAATCTCGTTCGGGCGGGCTTTGGACAGGTTCAAAAGGTGGACGATGCGCGATGTCAGCGCCTTGGTCTTGCCCGTCCCTGCCCCGGCCAGCATCAGCACTGGTCCATCCAGCGCCTCAACCGCGGCCCGTTGAGCGGGGTTCAGATCGTCCAGATAGGGCGCGCCCCGACCCGCCATCGCGCGTTGCGACAGCGGGATCGGGGCTGCGGCGGCTGAAAAAGCCTCATCTTCGTCCCAAGCGTTCATAGGACTTAGTATATATGGATCATCCCGCAGGGAAAGACCTGTGTTCATTGATTGTTCACAGCCCCTACAAGAACCGCCTGTCGGAAGCGTTGCTTTTTCATCGCCCTTGCGCGTACAGTTGTAGACGCGACAAGCGTGGGGGGCAAATCATGCGAATGGATCGAACCTATATCCTCGCCGCCTTTGCCTGGCTTTTCGCTGCAATGGTGTTCGGCACCTACATCGGCATCATCGGGCTGACGGTGCAATCCAACGCCCATGCCCATGCTGGCCTGCTGGGGTTCGTCGTATCGGCGCTTTTCGGGCTTTTCCATCGCAACTGGCCGCGGATGCGCACAAGCAGGTTGGCGATGGCACAGTTCGTCATCTACCAGTTGGGGGCGGTGCTTATTGTTGTCGGCAAGTATCAGGTGGACGCGACGGGTGACAGTCCGATCGTCGCCCCGGGGTCGATCATCGTCATCCTTGGCACGGTTCTGATGGCCTGGATCTTCACCACGCACAGCGCCGAATAAGGCCGGGCTTGCGCCGCACTGCGGCACGCTTAAGGTGTGCAAGTCAGATGCACCCGCCCCGGAGAAGCCGCGCATGCCCGAGTTCAAGAAGATCCTGATCGCCAACCGGGGCGAGATTGCCATCCGCATCATGCGGGCCGCCAATGAGATGGGCAAAAAGACGGTGGCCGTCTATGCCGAGGAGGACAAGCTGGGCCTGCACCGCTTCAAGGCGGATGAAGCGTACCGGATCGGAGAGGGGCTTTCCCCCGTCGGGGCCTACCTCAGCATCCCCGAGATCATCCGCGTGGCCAAGATGGCCGGGGCGGATGCGATCCACCCCGGCTATGGCCTGCTGTCCGAGAATCCCGATTTCGTGGATGCCTGTGATCAGGCCGGGATCACCTTCATCGGCCCGCGTGCCGAGACCATGCGCGCTTTGGGTGACAAGGCCAGCGCCCGCCGTGTGGCGATGGAAGCGGGTGTGCCCGTGATCCCCGCGACGGAAGTGCTGGGCGAGGATATGGTGCTGATCAAGCGGCAGGCAGCCGAGGTTGGGTATCCGCTGATGCTCAAGGCCTCATGGGGCGGCGGCGGCCGGGGCATGCGCCCGATCCTGAACGAGAAGGAGTTGGAGGCAAAGGTTCGCGAGGGCCGGCGTGAGGCGGAAGCGGCCTTTGGCAACGGCGAAGGCTATCTGGAAAAGATGATCATCCGCGCCCGGCATGTTGAGGTGCAGATCCTTGGCGACAAGCAAGGGAACTGCTGGCACCTGTGGGAACGCGACTGCACCGTGCAGCGCCGGAACCAGAAGGTCGTGGAACGCGCGCCTGCCCCCTATCTGACCCAAGACCAGCGCGAGGCGGTGTGTGAGATGGCCAAGCGCATCTGCGCGCATGTTGATTACGAATGTGCGGGAACGGTCGAGTTCCTGATGGATATGGACACGCAGGATTTCTACTTCATCGAAGTGAACCCCCGCGTGCAGGTTGAACACACGGTCACCGAAGAAGTCACCGGCATCGACATCGTGCAGGCGCAGATCCTGATCGAGGAAGGCAAGTCCCTGCCCGAGGCAACGGGTGTGCCCTCTCAGGCCGACGTCAAGTTGAACGGTCATGCGGTCCAGTGCCGGGTGACGACCGAAGACCCGCTGAACAGTTTCATCCCCGACTATGGCCGCCTGACCGCCTACCGCTCTGCCACCGGCAACGGCATCCGGCTGGACGGCGGCACCGCCTACGCCGGGGGGGTGATCACGCGGTATTACGACTCGCTGCTGGTCAAGGTCACCGCCCACGCCCAGACGCCGGAGAAGGCGATTGCCCGGATGGACCGAGCGCTGCGTGAGTTCCGGATCCGGGGGGTGGCGACGAACATCGAGTTTGTCATCAACCTGCTGAAGCACCCGACCTTCCTGAACGACACCTACACGACCAAGTTCATCGACACGACGCCCGACCTGTTCAACTTCAAGCGCCGCAAGGACCGGGCGACGAAGATCCTGACCTACATCGCCGACATCACGGTGAACGGTCACCCAGAAACCGCTGGCCGCCCGAAGCCACATGCCGAGGCGCGTGCGCCAAAGCCCCCGGCGCTGAAGGCCGAACCCGCGATGGGCACCCGCAACCTGCTGGAGCAGAAGGGCCCGCAGGCGGTGGCCGACTGGATGAAGGCGCAGAAGAAGGTACTGATCACCGACACCACGATGCGCGACG
This sequence comes from Paracoccaceae bacterium, assembly GCA_031425675.1. GTDB lineage: Bacteria > Pseudomonadota > Alphaproteobacteria > Rhodobacterales > Rhodobacteraceae > Tabrizicola. The sequence goes on from JANPJU010000178.1 coordinate 33,500, forward strand.
GGCACCAGTCCCTTCTCGCCACGCGGATGCGGTCGATCGACATGATCCGCGTCGCCCCCACCTACGCCGCCAACTTGCCGCAGCTGTTCAGCGTGGAATGCTGGGGTGGGGCCACGTTCGACGTGGCCTACCGTTTCTTGCAGGAATGTCCCTGGCAGCGCCTGCGCGACCTGCGGGTGGGGATGCCGAACCTGATGACGCAGATGCTGCTGCGCGCCTCAAACGGCGTGGGCTACACCAACTATCCTGACAACGTGGTGCAGGCCTTTGTCAAACAGGCCGCCGACAGCGGGGTCGATGTGTTCCGTGTGTTCGACAGCCTGAACTGGGTGGAAAACATGCGCGTCGCGATGGACGCGGTGGTTGATGCCGGGAAAGTCTGCCAGGGCACGATCTGCTACACGGGTGACCTGCTTGACCCGGCCCGCTCCAAATATGACCTGAAGTATTACGTCGCCATGGGGCTGGAGCTGAAAACCGCAGGTGCGCATGTGCTGGGTCTGAAAGACATGGCGGGCCTGTTGAAACCCGCCTCGGCCCGCGTTCTGGTCAAGGCCTTGAAGCAAGAAGTTGGCCTGCCGATCCACTTCCACACCCATGACACTTCTGGTGCCGGAGCGGCCACGATCCTTGCCGCTTGCGATGCCGGGGTGGATGCGGTCGATGCCGCGATGGATGCGTTCAGCGGTGGCACCTCGCAGCCCTGTCTTGGGTCGATTGTCGAGGCGTTGAAGAACACGGAACGCGACACCGGGCTGGACATTACCGCTATCCGTGAGGTTTCGAATTACTGGGAAAAGGTCCGCGCGCAATACGCCGCGTTCGAATCCGGTATCCCCGCGCCTGCGTCCGAGGTTTACCTGCACGAAATGCCGGGCGGCCAGTTCACCAACCTGAAGGCCCAAGCGCGCAGCTTGGGGCTTGAGGATCGCTGGCATGAGGTGGCGCAGACCTACGCCGATGTGAACCAGATGTTCGGCGATATCGTCAAGGTCACGCCGTCGTCCAAGGTCGTCGGCGACATGGCGCTGATGATGGTGGCGCAGAACCTGACCCGCTCGCAGGTCGAAGATCCGGGCGTTGAGGTGGCCTTCCCTGATTCGGTCATCGACATGATGCGCGGCAATCTTGGCCAGCCCCCCGGCGGCTGGCCTGCGGGTATCCTGAAGAAGGTGCTGAAGGGCGACACCCCGATGACCGACCGGCCGGGCCTGCGCCTGCCCCCGGTTGACCTTGAGGCCGCGCGCCGCAAGCTGGCCGAAGACCTGCGCCTTGGCGATGATGAGGCTGAAGGTGAGACTGTCGATGATGAAGACCTGAACGGCTACCTGATGTATCCAAAGGTGTTCATGGATTACCGCGCCCGCCACCGGCTTTATGGTCCGGTGCGTGTGTTGCCGACCAAGGCCTTCTTCTACGGCATGGAGTCCGGCGAAGAGGTGACGGCCGAGATTGACCCCGGCAAGACCCTGGAAATCCGCCTGCAAGCCGTCGGTGAAACCACCGATGACGGTGAGGTGAAGGTGTTCTTCGAGCTGAACGGCCAGCCCCGCGTGATCCGCGTGCCGAACCGCGCGGTGAAGGCCAAGACCGCCGCCCGGCCGAAGGCGGTGGACGGCAATCCGGGCCATGTGGGCGCGCCAATGCCCGGCTCCATCGCGTCGCTTGCGGTGACGGTCGGCCAGAAGGTGCGGGCGGGTGACCTGCTGCTGACGATCGAGGCGATGAAGATGGAAACCGGCCTGCATGCCGACCGTGAGGCAGTGGTGAAAGCGGTCCACGTCCAGCCCGGCGCGCAGATCGACGCCAAGGACCTGCTGGTCGAATTGGAGTGACAGCCGCCCCAGTGCCAATGAAAAAGGCCCCGTCTGGCGGGGCCTTTTTCGCATCATGCTGATAAGGACATGAGGGTCTTAGAACACGTCGAACAAATACAGCAGAATGATGATCGGGATCGGAAGGCCAATGGCCCAGGCGAGTATGCCTTTCATGACAGTCTCCTTGCAGAATGGCCAACCGGCTTGGCCGACACCCTTTTCGAACGCCGCTCGCGCTGCCCCGGTTCCCAGCCGATGCGGAATTCCTGATCTTCGTCTGACCGATGCTTTTTTCCCTTGCAGCCGCGCGCCGGCTTTTATACAGGATGCGCACCGAAACGGAGTGCGGGCGTAGCTCAGGGGTAGAGCATAACCTTGCCAAGGTTAGGGTCGTGAGTTCGAATCTCATCGCCCGCTCCAATCGGACTGCTTGAAAGGCCGCCCTACCCGGGCGGCCTTTGGCTTTCTTGGCTTCAGCGCGGTCTGTCATGAAACCTTCACTGGACAGCCGATGATATTTCCTGATTTCTGGAAATATGGATCAGACCCGCGCCACCCTTGCCTTTGCCATGCTTGGCCACCCCGGTCGGCTTGCCGTGTTCCGTCTTCTGATGCGGTTTGCCCCGCAAGGCGTGCGCCCGACCGAAATCGCGTTTGCGCTGACGCTGAAACAAAACACCCTGTCGCATCATCTGGCTGACTTGCAGACGGTCGGGCTGGTGCAGGTCCGGCGCGACGGGCGGTCGCTTTTCTATGCCGTTGATCTTGACGTGACCGAGGGACTTATAAGCTACCTTGCGCTGGATGTCGGCCGGGCGCGGCCTGACCTGCTTTCCCCCCTGCTTGCCGCCCGACAGGAGCCTTTCATGCAAGACACCAACTTTGACGTGCTGTTCATCTGTTCTGGCAACTCTGCCCGGTCGATCTTTGCCGAGGCATTGCTGCGTGACCTTGGTCAGGGCAGGTTTCAGGCGTTCTCGGCCGGCACCCGCAGCGGCACCAGCCTGAACCCGATGGCGCTGGACGTGTTGCGCCGAAATGGTCATGACATCTCCGGTCTGCGGTCCAAACATATCGAGGAATTTCAGCGCCCCGACGCCCCGGTGATGGATTTCGTCTTTACCGTCTGCGACACGGCCGCCGCAGAAGACTGCCCACCTTGGCATGGCCAGCCAATCACCGGCCACTGGGGGCTGCCCGACCCGGTCAAGGCCACCGGCACCGAAGCAGAACGCGCCCTGGTCTTCGCCCAGACCTACGCCGCCCTGCGCCGCCGGATCATGGCCTTCGTCGCCCTGCCCTTTGCCAGTCTTAGCCGCCTGTCGCTGCAATCGCATGTCGACGCCATTGGCACCGAAATCTCCCCCTCGGAACAGGCCTGAACCCCATGTCCCAGCCCCGTATCGCCCTGAACGGCCTTGGCCGCATCGGAAAACTGGCCCTGCGCGACCTGATCGACACCGGGGCCGGTGGTCAGATTGTCCTGCTAAATGACCCCGCAGGTGACGCCGAACAGCACGCCCTGCTGATGGAGTTCGATTCGCTCCATGGCCGCTGGCCCACCCCCGTCAGCCATGCAGGTGACACGCTGGTCCTGAACGGCCAGCGTATCCGCCTGACCCATGAAAAGACGATTGAAGCCCTGCCCCTGGCCGCCCTTGGCGTCGATCTGGTGATCGACTGCACGGGCGTCTTCAAGACCGCCGCCACGATCGCCCCCTATTACTTGGCCGGAGTGAAAAGTGTCGTGGTCAGCGCCCCGGTAAAGGATGGCGGCGCGCTGAACCTTGTCTACGGCGTCAACCATCATCTTTTTGACGGCAGCCAGACCCTTGTGACCGCTGCCTCTTGCACCACCAATTGCCTCGCCCCGGTGGTCAAAGTGATCCACGAAAGTCTGGGTATCCGCCACGGCTCCATCACCACGATCCATGACGTGACCAACACGCAAACCATTGTGGACCGCCCGGGCAAGGACATGCGCCGCGCGCGGTCAGCCCTTTTGAACCTTATCCCCACCACCACCGGATCGGCCACCGCAATAACTTTGATCTACCCGGAACTGGAGGGCCGCCTGAACGGCCACGCCATCCGGGTGCCGCTGCTGAACGCCTCCCTCACCGACGCAGTGTTCGAGGTAAAGCGCCCCACCACGGTAGAAGAGGTGAACGCCCTGTTCGCAGCCGCCGCCGCTGGTCCGCTGAACGGCATCCTGGGGTATGAAACACGGCCGCTTGTGTCCTCCGACTTCACCAACGACCGCCGCTCGGCGATCATCGACGCGCCGTCAACGATGGTCACCAATGGCACGCAGGTGAAAATCTACGCCTGGTACGACAACGAATGGGGATATGCCTGCCGCCTCGCCGACATCACCCGCATGGTTGCAGGCGCGCTTTGATGCCCCATTTTCTGTCCCCAAATATCCCGGGTGGGTCCGGGAGGGGTGCACCCTCCCGGGGGCGGGCGGAAAACGGCCGGCTACAGGAATGACCTCCAACCCCTTGCGTGCCTATGCCGCCGTCACCGCCGCGTACTGGGCCTTCATGGCCACCGATGGCGCGCTGCGGATGCTGGTCCTGCTCCACTTCAACAGCTTGGGCTTCACCCCCCTGCAACTCGCCTGGCTGTTCCTTCTGTATGAGGTCGCCGGGATCGCGACCAACCTCTGTGCGGGCTGGCTGGCCGCCCGCTTTGGCCTTGCCACCACGCTTTACGCGGGCCTTGGGCTGCAAGTCGCGGCCCTTGTGGCGCTAGCGCAACTGGACCCCGGCTGGGGCATGGCCGCCTCGGTCGCGTTCGTCATGGCGGTGCAGGGGGTGTCGGGCGTGGCCAAGGATCTGGCCAAGATGTCCTCTAAATCTGCCGTCAAATTGCTTGCCCCAAAGGACGGCGGCGGCCTTTTCCGTTGGGTTGCCCGGCTGACCGGATCAAAGAACGCCGTCAAAGGCCTTGGCTTTTTCCTTGGCGCAGCGCTCCTCGCGCTTGTCGGCTTTGCACCGGCGGTCCTTGGCATGGCCGCGACCCTTGCCCTGATCCTTTTGGGTATCATCCTTTTCCTGCCCGCCGGCCTGCCTGGCCGGATCAAGTCAGATGAGGCCTGGGGCGGCTGGCGTTCCCCCGATACCCGCGTCAATCGCCTGTCCCTCGCGCGGTTCTTCCTGTTCGGCGCGCGCGATGTGTGGTTCGTCGTCGGCGTCCCGATCTACTTCCAGATGGTCCTGTCGGACGGCACGCCTGATGGCCGGCGCGACGCGTTTTTCCTGATCGGCGGGTTTCTGGCGCTTTGGATCATTGCTTACGGCGCGGTGCAAGCGATGGCTCCGCGCATCCTTGGCGGCACTGATCAGCCGGAAGCCACCATCGTGGCCAAAGCCGTTCGTTGGGCGGGCTGTCTGGTCCCCATCCCCTTTGCGCTGGCCATGGCTGTGGTCTGGTCGGGCGAACCCTCCCCTGCCCTCAGCCTGACCATCGTCGCGGGCCTGCTGGCCTTTGGCTTCGTCTTTGCCGTCAGCTCCTCGGTCCATTCCTATCTGATCCTCGCCTTCGGATCAGCCGACCGGATCACCCGTGACGTGGGCTTTTATTACATGGCCAATGCGGCCGGGCGGCTGGTCGGCACGCTCCTCTCTGGTCTCAGCTATCAGCTTGGTGGGTTGGCGCTGTGTCTTGCCACCGCCGGTGTCATGGCCGCGCTAGGCTGGCTGGCGGCCCGGCGTTTGCAAACGTGATCCGCCTTCCCAAGGCCGCCGCCGCGCCCTATAAGGCCGCGATCGCCAAGGAGAACCGTGATGCGCCGTGCCGAAGTCAGCCGCAAAACCGCCGAGACCGAAATTTCGGTCATTGTCGCGCTTGACGGCACTGGCCTGCATGACTGCCAGACCGGTATCGGGTTCTTTGACCACATGCTGGATCAGCTGGCCCGCCACAGCCTGATTGACCTGACCGTCGCCGCCAAAGGTGACCTGCACATCGACGATCACCACACGGTTGAGGATGTGGGGATCGCCCTCGGTCAGGCCATTGCCAAAGCGCTTGGCGACAAGGCGGGCATCCAGCGCTATGGCCACTTCCGCCTCGCGATGGACGACGCCCAGGTGGCCTGTGCGCTGGACCTGTCAGCGCGGCCCTACCTCGTCTGGAACCTGACCTTTCCGACCCCAAAGATCGGCACCTTCGATACCGAACTGGTTCGCGAATTCTTCCAGGCGCTGGCCAGCCATGGCGGAATCACGCTGCATGTTGACCTGATCCACGGCCTGAACAGCCACCACATCGCCGAGGCCGCCTTCAAAGCCGTCGCCCGCGCCCTGCGCATGGCGGTTGAGACTGACCCGCGCAGCACCGGCATCCCCTCGACCAAGGGCACCCTCTAAGCCCTTTCCTTTCTGCAAGAATATCCCCGCGCGGCGGGCTCCGCCCCCTCCGCCAAACCGCCGGTCCCCCGATGCTTACTGTCCTCGTCGACTATGACTCAGGCAACCTTCATTCCGCCGAAAAAGCCTTTCAGCGCATGGCGTCAGAGGTGGGCGGCGGTGATGTCCTCGTGTCTTCGCGGCCCGAGGATGTGGCCCGCGCCGACCGGATCGTCCTGCCCGGCGACGGCGCCTTTCCGGCCTGCCGCGCCGCGCTAGGCAGCTATGGCGGGCTGTTTGAGGCGATTGAAGAGGCTGTCACCACCCGCGCCCGGCCGTTTCTGGGCATCTGCGTGGGCATGCAGATGCTGGCCTCACGCGGGCATGAGTACCGCCTGACCGATGGCTTTGACTGGATCGCCGGGGATGTCGAACGCATCGCCCCCGCTGATGCCTGGATGAAAGTGCCGCATATGGGCTGGAATGATCTGGTGATCGAGCGCCCGCATCCGGTGCTTGACGGAATCAAGACCGGCGATCACGCCTATTTTGTCCACTCTTACCACTTCCATGTCGCCAACCCAGCGCAGCGGCTGGCGTTTTGCGACTATGGCGGTCCGATTACCGCTATTGTCGGACGGGACACGATCATCGGAACCCAGTTCCACCCGGAAAAGTCGCAATCTGCTGGCTTGCGGCTTATTGCAAATTTCCTGCGCTGGATGCCATGATATCGATCTGGCACTGCGCCGACTTTCCTTTATCAAACATTTTTCAGCCGCTTGCCCCGCTCGATTACCGCAAGCCCGGTCAGGATAAGGGCCATCCCGCCCAGATGGCGCACTTCCAGCCGTTCGCCAAGGACAGCCCAGCCCAAACCTGCCGCGCTGAGCGGGACAAGGAAGGTGACCAGCGAAATCGCAGTCGCACCGGCCGAAGCGAGGATGCGAAAGAAGATTATATAGGCCAGCGCCGTGGACAGCCCGGCCAGCCCAAGCACGGCAAGGATCGGACCCGTGCCGGGCCGCCCAAGCTGCCAAGGCTGGTCCACCCACAGCCAGACCGGTGCAAGCAGCACTGTGCTTGCGGCGACCTGACCAAAGGCCGTGGCCATCGGGCTGATGCCAGTTGCGCGGAACCTGCGGCCCCAGACGCTTGCCATTCCGTAAGACAGTGCCGCCCCCAGACATGCCAGCATCATCGGCAGCGCCCCATGGAAGTGCCCCCCTGCCATCATCACCAGAACCCCGGTGAAGCCAAAGGCAACGCCCAGTAGCTTTGGCGCGGTCAACCGGTCGTCCCGCGTGGCCAGATGTGCAATCAGCACGGTAAAGATCGGCGTGGTGGCGTTCAGGACCGATGCCAGCGCTCCGGTGATCCCGGTCTGCGCAGTCACGATCAGCGTGAAGGGGATGGCGTTGTTCAACAGCCCCATGACCAGAAGCGCCGGCCAGACCGCGCGTGTCGGCAGAGCTTGTCCAGTCAGGCACAGTATGGCCCCCAATAGCATCGCCGCCAGGGCCACCCGCGCCCAGACGATGCTAAGGGGTGCCAGCCCTTCCAGCGCCAGTTCAACAAAAAGAAAGGACCCGCCCCACAAAAGGGACAGGGTCCACAGCAATATCCAGTCAGACTTGCGCATCCCGGCATCCTCCCACCGTGACCAGACGGGGGAAAGTGACAGGACGCAACCCGAAGTCTGCGGCTTAGTTCACCCGCTTCCAGGTGCCGCCATCACGGCAGATGCCCATGACGCAGCCGCGAACGGCAAGGTTGTTGCCGGTCAGGGTCATGTCGCCGTTGTATTCCTTGTCGCGGTCAGGCGAATAGATCCTGCCATCGTCATAAAGACCGTCCGGATAGGGGACCATGTCCCAGACAATCTTGCGGCCGATGTTGTCGCTGGCAATCTCTGCGCCGGTGCCATCAAAAGCCTTGACCAGCGTGCCGCAAAAGGCAGGACCGCAGGGCTTGATCTCGACATGGCCAAAGTTGCCGTTGTCATCAGCGCGGGTCTGCCAGGTGCCCTCTACCGGGTCTGCAAAAGCGGCACTGCCGAAGACGGCCAAAGCCGCTGCCAAAAGATAGGTCTTCATTGATATCCTCCTCCCAAAGGTTCCTACATGCATCGCGCCAGTCCGCCCTTGGATCAAGCGTGACGTGGGGTCGCCTGCCTGGCCTTTTCTTTCTCTGGCCCGCGTGCCAAAGACCCAGCGCGCGCCACGGACTGGTGCGGCCAGCCAAGGGGCAGCCGATGATCCTTTACCCAGCCATCGACCTGAAAGACGGCCAGTGCGTCCGCCTGTTGCGCGGCGAGATGGCCGCGGCGACCGTTTTTGGCGACGATCCAGCGGCTCAGGCGCTGGCTTTCCAGGCGGCAGGTTGTGCGTGGCTGCATCTGGTAGACCTGAACGGTGCCTTCGCAGGCCAGCCGGTGAACGGCGCTGCGGTGGAAAGCATCCTCGCCGCGGTCAGCGTCCCGTGCCAACTGGGCGGTGGCATCCGCGACATGGCAACCATCGCGCTGTGGCTGGAGAGGGGCCTTGCCCGCATCATCCTTGGCACGGTGGCGGTGGAAAACCCCGCGCTGGTGCGTGAGGCGGCGACGGCGTTTCCCGGTAAGGTCGCCGTCGGCATAGACGCCCGCAAGGGCCGGGTTGCCACAAAAGGTTGGGCGACCGAAACCGACATCCTGGTCACCGACCTTGCCCGCAGCTTTGAAGATGCCGGCGTGGCCGCGATCATCTACACCGATATCGACCGCGATGGCGCCATGCAGGGGCCGAACGTCGACGCCACCGAAGCCTTGGCGCGCGCGGTGACGATCCCGGTCATTGCCTCGGGCGGCGTCTCGCGGATTGAGGACCTGCTGGCCCTGCGTGACACTGGCGTGATCGCCGGAGCCATTTCGGGCCGGGCGCTGTACGACGGGGCAATTGATCTGGCGACGGCCTTGAAAGCCTTAGATCCGTAGGCGCTTTCTCTTCGCCAAGTATCCCGGGGGGGAAAGCTGCGGCACGCAGCTTTGGGGGGCTGGCCCCCCTTTCGCCGCCCAAAGCCGCACGATAGGGTGTCGCCATGCTCAAGACCCGGATCATCCCATGCCTTGACGTCGCCAATGGCCGTGTGGTCAAGGGCGTAAACTTTGTCGATCTGATCGACGCGGGTGACCCGGTCGAAGCCGCCCGCGCCTATGACGCGGCCGGCGCGGATGAGCTGTGTTTCCTTGATATCATGGCGACTGAAGACAACCGCGCCACGATGTTCGACCTTGTGACCCGGACGGCCGAACAGTGCTTCATGCCGCTGACAGTGGGCGGCGGCGTTCGCACGCCCGAGGATGTGCGGAAACTGCTGCTGGCGGGGGCCGACAAGGTCAGCTTCAACTCGGCCGCCGTGGCGCGCCCCGATGTCGTGGCCGAGGCGGCGGACCGTTTCGGATCACAGTGCATTGTGGTGGCGATAGACGCCAAGACGGTCGCCCCCGGCCGGTGGGAGATTTTCACCCACGGTGGCCGCCGCGAAACCGGGATCGATGCGGTGGAATTTGCCCGCACTGTCGCGGCCAAGGGTGCGGGCGAGATCCTGCTTACCAGCATGGACCGCGACGGCACCAAGGGCGGCTACAACATCTCCCTGACCCGTGCGATTGCCGATGCGGTGGATATCCCCGTCATCGCCAGTGGCGGGGTCGGCACGCTTGACCATCTGGTCGAAGGCATCACCGAAGGCCACGCCAGCGCCGTCCTTGCCGCCTCGATCTTTCACTTCGGCACCTTCACTATCGGGCAAGCCAAGGCGCACATGGCCGCCGCCGGTATTCCTGTGAGGCTGACATGACCCTGGAGCGCCTTGCCGCCACCATTGCCGCCCGCAAGGGGGCCGATCCCGAAATCTCATGGACGGCAAAACTGCTGGCCAAGGGGCCAGAGAAGTGCGCCGAAAAGTTTGGCGAAGAGGCGATCGAGGCGATCATCGAGGCGGTAAAGGGTGACCGCGACCGCCTGACGTCGGAAGCGGCGGATGTGCTTTACCACCTTTTGGTGATGCTGGCCTCGCGTGATGTGACCCTGGCCGAGGTGCTGGCGGAACTTGACCGGCGCGAAGGCACCTCGGGGATCACTGAGCGCGCGGGGCGCTAAGGTCAATTTCTTCAAAGAAATTGGACCGAAGCCTTTGAAGGCTTCGAACCGGAATTCTCGAAAATTCCGGTTCTTCTACAGCCCCAACCGCGGAATTTCGATGGCCGGGCAGCGGTCCATCACCACTTCCAGTCCTGCCAACCGGGCACGCGCGGCGGCGGTTTCATCCACCACTCCAAGCTGCATCCAGACCACGCGGGCCCCCACCGCAATTGCCTCATCCACCACAGCCCCGGCTTCATCGCTGCGGCGGAAGATGTCGACCATGTCGACCGGCCCCGCCTCGGCCAGCGTCGCCACCACCGTCTCGCCCAGCGCAACCTGCCCAGCCTGCCCCGGGTTGACCGGGATCACCCGATAATCCCGTGCCGCCAGAAAGGCCGCCACCCGGTGGCTGGGACGGTCTGGCTTTGGTGACCAGCCAACCAGGGCGATGGTCTTTACGCGAGTCAGGATGTCACGGATTTCAGTATCTGTCGGCATGAAAAACCCCAAAGAAAAAGGCGCCCATGGGCCGTGCCCAGGGCGCCAAGTGCGGAACGAGGGACAGTGAAGTCAAGGACGGGGTTCCGGCCCGTGCCTCCACAAACAAACGTAGGGACGATGCGGCACCGTTAAAGACCTTTCGCGGATTCGTGATCACACCCGCGTTGCGGCGTAAAGTGACACCGCCGCAGCATTCGACACGTTCAGACTGCCAAAGCCCCCGGCAAAAGGGATGCGCGCCAGCACATCGCAGGTTTCCTTGGTCTTTTCGCGCAAACCCGGCCCTTCCGCGCCCAGGACCAGACCAATCGCGCGACCGGCGGCCTTGGCGACAGCCTCGTCCAGGGTCACCTCGGCCTCACCATCCAGGCCGATCAGGACATAGCCCATGGCCTTCAACGCCTCCATCGCTTCGGAGAGGTTGGTCACCTTCAGGTAGGGCTGCCGCTCCAACGCGCCGCTTGCGGTCTTGGCCAGCGCCCCGGTCTCTGGCGCAGAGTGGTGGCGGGGGGCGATGACCGCACGTGCGCCGAATACCTCGGCCGACCGCAGGATCGCGCCCACATTGTGTGGGTCGGTTACCCGGTCCAGCAGAACCACCAGGGGCAACCCCGTGCCAGAGATGCACACGTCCTCCAGGCTCCCCCAGTCCAGGCCGCGCACCTCAAGGGCGGCACCCTGATGAACGGAGCCTTCGTCAATCGGCACCTCAAAGCGGCGGGGATCGACAACCTCCGGCTCCATGCCTGACACCGAAACCGCGGCCTCAAGCTTGTCGAGCGCGTTCTTGGTCACCACCAGACGCAGCTTTTCGCGGGCAGGGTTTTCCAGCGCGTCGCGCACCGCGTGCAGGCCGAAAAGCCACAGCGTTTCGCGCGCGTCACGCTTCTGGCCGCGCTCCTTGTCGACCACCCAGGAAGGCTTTTTCGCACCAGTTTTCATCGGCAAACCCCCTGAAATCCCGGCCAGACCTTGGGGCAGGACCGCCTTGGGATGCAAGCCGAAAACGTCCGCTTCTACCCTTGACGCCCCCCCCACCCTTGGATAGACCCACCCCCGGCGGGCGACGAGCTGCAAGGTGCGGCAGGGGACTGTAACTCCCCCGGGGCGACCCACGCCTGGTTCGATTCCAGGGTCGCCCACCATGTTTCGACATGGTGACTGCCACGCCAGTTTTATCAAATTTGCTCCAATCCCACTTCACCGCTTTTGCCCAAGCGAAGGAATCAGTCGTATTCTGCCGGGCTTCATGTAATGTTAATCACGTTAACACCGCAGGGAGGTGCCCCGATGGATCGACGCAGCTTCACCTTTGGTCTTGCCGCCGGGCTTGCCAGCCCGCTGCCCGCCTTTGCACAGACGTCGCGCGCCTACCGGGGCCCCAACGTCATTCTGGTGCGCTTTGGCGGCGGGGTGCGGCGGGCGGAGACTATTGATGCGGCGGCGACCTGGGCCCCCTACCTGCGCAATACTCTTGCTCCGCGTGGCACCTTCATCCCCGACCTGCGCATCGACAAGCTGGAGGGGGTGAACACCAGCCATGCCGAGGGCACGCTGAACCTGCTCACCGGGCGCTACCTTGCCTACCGCGACGCCAGCGAATTCCTGCAGGACCGGCTGGAGCCGACCGAGCCCACGCTTTTCGAATACCTGCGCAGCGCCTTTGAGATCCCGTCGCATCAGGTGCTGTTGATCAATGGGGAGGACCGCCCGCAGGAGGAATTCTTCACCTTCGGCGCGGGCGATCATTTCGGCATCGACTACCGGTCGGAAATGCTGTCGTTGCACCGCTTCAAGCTGTATCGCACCCGGATGCAACTGGCCGAGGGCGGGCTGACCGACGCCGCCCGCCTGACACTGGAGGAGGAGCAGACCCGCCTTCTGACCGTCGACCCGCGCGGGGCGAC
>JANPJU010000179.1:0-106312 GCA_031425675.1 Paracoccaceae bacterium
TGGATGAGATCGACAAGATCTGCGCCCGCAGCGACGCGCGTGGTGCCGATGTCAGCCGCGAAGGCGTGCAGCGTGACCTGCTGCCCTTGATTGAAGGGACAACCGTTTCCACCAAGCACGGCCCGGTAAAGACCGATCATATCCTGTTCATTGCCAGCGGTGCCTTCCACATCGCCAAACCCTCAGACCTCTTGCCGGAACTGCAGGGCCGCCTGCCGATCCGCGTTGAATTGCAACCCCTGACCGAAGGCGATTTCGTCCGTATCCTGACCGAGACGGACAATGCCTTGACCCGGCAATATGCGGCATTGATGGCGACGGAACAGGTCTCCGTCACCTTCACCCCAGACGGGATCGAGGCGTTGGCCCGCATCGCCGCAGACGTGAACCGCAGCGTGGAGAACATCGGCGCGCGGCGGCTTTACACCGTAATGGAGCGGGTGTTTGAGGAAATGTCCTTCAACGCGCCCGACCGGTCAGGCACCGCCATGACGGTGGACGCGGCCTTCGTCGAGGATAACATCGGCGCGCTGGCAAGGTCCGCCGAAATCTCTCGCTACGTTCTGTAGCCGCAAGATACGGGGTATCGCGGCATCGCCCGCCCCTACCCGTTGAAAGACCGCACCGCTGCGGTGTAAGGTCATGGCTGAAACCGGGGGATGCCGTGACCGACGACGCCGTGACGCCGATGATGGCGCAGTATCTGGAGATCAAGGCGCAGAACCCCGGCGCCGTGCTGTTCTACCGGATGGGCGATTTCTACGAGATGTTCTTTGACGATGCGGTGGCCGCTGCTGCCGCCCTCGACATCGCGCTGACGAAACGCGGCTTCCACCTGGGCGAACCCATCGCCATGTGTGGTGTCCCGGTCCATTCCGCCGAAGGCTATCTTCTGACGCTGATCCGCAAGGGTTTTCGCGTCGCCATCGCCGAACAGCTGGAAGACCCTGCCGAGGCAAAGAAGCGCGGCTATAAATCCGTGGTCAAACGCGATGTGGTGCGGTTGGTCACCCCCGGCACGCTGACCGAAGATTCCTTGCTTGAGGCCCGCCGCCACAACTTTCTGGCGGCCTTCGCCGAGGTGCGGGATACCGGCGCGCTGGCCTGGGCCGATATTTCCACGGGTGAGTTTCGGGTGATGCCGTCCTCATTGGTCCGGCTTGGCCCCGACCTGGCCCGCATCGCCCCCCGCGAACTGCTGGTCAGTGAAGCGCGGGAACGGGAAATCGGCTCTGACATTGCGGAAAGCGGGGTTTCCATCACCCCCCTGTCGCGTGGCAGCTTTGATAGCGCCAATGCCGACCAGCGACTGTGCCAGCTGTTCAACGTCGCCTCACTTGATGCGTTCGGCAGTTTCGACCGGGCCGAAGTTGCGGCGATGGGCGCGCTGATTGACTACCTTCACCTGACGCAACGCGGCCGCATGCCCCTTCTGCGCCCCCCCGTGCGTGAGGCGTTGGGCGGCACCATGCAGATCGACGCCGCCACCCGCCGCAATCTGGAACTGACGCAGGCGTTGTCTGGTGGGCGCGACGGGTCGCTCCTTGCCGCCGTTGACCGCACCGTCACAGCGGGCGGCGCGCGGCTGCTGGAGCGCAGGTTGTCCGCGCCATCGCTTGACCTCGGCGTGATCCGCGACCGGCACGCCGCATTGGCCCACCTGCTTGAGGCCCCAACCTTGCGCGATCAGTTGCGCCACGCCCTGCGCCGGGTGCCGGACATCGACCGCGCTTTGTCACGCCTGGCGCTTGACCGCGACGGCCCGCGCGATCTGACCGCCATCCGCGCCGGGCTGGAGCAGGCCGCGCAAATCGCCACTCTTCTGACCAATGCCCCGCCGCTGTTGTCGGACGCCGCAACCGCCCTTTTCGGCCATGACACGCTCGTCGCTCTGCTGACGCAGGCGCTGGTGGCCGAACCCCCGCTGCTGGCCCGCGACGGTGGCTTTATCGCGCCGGGGCATGATGGCGAACTTGACGACACCCGCGCCCTGCGGGACGAAGGGCGCGGTGTGATCGGGCGAATGCAGGCCGAATATGTGGCGCAGACCGGCATCCAAAGCTTGAAGATCAAGCATAACAACGTCCTTGGCTACTTCATCGAGGTGACGACCACCCATGAAGACCGCATGCGCGCGCTGCCCGAAACCTTCATCCACCGCCAGACCACCGCCGGTCAGGTGCGCTTTACGACCCTTCCGCTCAGCGATCTGGAAACCCGCATCCTGAATGCCGGCAACCACGCGCTTGAGATTGAAAAGCGTCACTATGCAGGCCTGAAGGCCCAGATTCTGGACTGTTCCGCCCCCATCGCCCAAGCCGCCCGCGCCCTGGCCGAGATCGACCTTGCCGCCGCCTTCGCCGACCTGTCGGCAGATGAAGGCTGGTGTGAGCCGCAAATCGACGACAGCCGCGCGTTCCAGATCACCGGAGGCCGCCATCCCGTGGTGGAACGCGCCCTGCGCCTGCAGGGTGGCACACCCTTCGTCGCCAACGATTGCCATCTTGCGCAAGCAACGACCCCGGCCATCTGGCTGCTGACCGGGCCGAACATGGCGGGCAAATCCACCTTCCTGCGCCAGAACGCGCTGATCGCCCTCCTTGCGCAATCGGGTGCCCATGTCCCCGCCTCCAGCGCCCATATCGGGCTGGTCAGCCAGCTTTTCAGCCGGGTCGGCGCGTCGGATGATCTGGCACGGGGCCGGTCAACCTTCATGGTGGAAATGGTCGAAACCGCCGCGATCCTGAACCAGGCCGATGACCGCGCGCTGGTGATCCTGGATGAAATCGGCCGGGGAACCGCCACCTATGACGGACTTTCCATTGCCTGGGCCACGCTGGAGCATCTGCATGAGGTGAACCGCTGCCGCGCGCTCTTCGCCACGCATTATCATGAGATGACGGCGCTGGCGGGCAAACTGGCCGGGGTTGAGAACGCCACGGTCACGGTAAAGGAATGGGAGGGCGACGTGATCTTCCTGCACGAGGTGCGCAAGGGCGCCGCTGACCGGTCTTACGGCGTGCAGGTCGCGCGCTTGGCTGGTCTGCCGCCCTCGGTCATCGACCGCGCCAAGGTGGTGCTGGAAGCGTTGGAGAAGGGGGAACGTGAGGGCGGATCCCAAAAGGCGCTGATCGATGATCTGCCGCTTTTCCGTGCCCTGCCCCCGCAAGCCCCGCGGCCGGTCAAGCAGGAATCCATCCTTGAAGCCCGTCTGCGCGACATCCACCCGGATCACCTTACGCCCATGGAAGCGCTGCGGCTGATCTACGACCTCAAGCAGGCCGCTAAAATTTAACTAAAATTTGGCTTTCTCTTCCCCAAATATCCTCGGGTGAGGTCCGGAGAGGGCAGACAGCTCTCTCCGGGGGTCGGGCCAAATCAGCCAGGGGTAGAAGAAACACCCACCTGCGCGGGCCGCAACAGCCGCTCGTGCAGCATGAAACCTTCGGTCATCACCTGAATGATCTGTCCGGCCTTGGTGCCCGGCATCGGTGCCTCGTACATCGCCTGATGCAACTGCGGGTCGAACATGTCACCCACCACCGGCGAGATCATGGTGATTCCGTGCCGCGTCATCACATTGGTCAGCTCACGGAGGGTAAGTTCCACCCCTTCGATCAGCGCGGTGGATGTGGCGCGGCTTTCTTCGGGAATCGCCTGCAAGGCCCGACTCAGGTTGTCATGCACCGGCAGAAGGTCACGCGCCAGCCGGGTGCCGCCATACATTTCGGCTTCCTTGCGGTCACGCTCAGCCCGTTTGCGCGAGTTTTCCGCCTCGGCCAGCACGCGCATGAACTTGTCGCGCATCTCGTCGCGCTCGGCGCGCAGCGCCTCCATCTCATCGAAAGCGGCGTCCATTTCAAATTCTTCCAGCTTCACGTCCTGCGAAGCGGTATCATCTTGCGACATCGTCATGTCCTCGTCTTTCTGTCAGCCCTTGCCCCGGTCCGAACCGCCCCGGTCCGAGACAAGGCGGCCCACCAGTTGGGCGGTATAATCCACAATCGGAACAATCCGGCCATAGTTCAGCCGGGTCGGACCGATGACGCCCACCGCGCCGATGATTTTCCGATCAGAGTTCATATAGGGAGAAACGACCAGACTTGAACCGGAAAGTGAGAAAAGCTTGTTCTCTGATCCGATAAAAATGCGTACGCCCTCACCCGCTTCGGTCAGATGCAGGAACTCAGCGATGTCGCGCTTGCGCTCAAGATCGTCGAAAAGCACGCGAATCCGTTCGATTTCCGATTGATCCGCCGATCCGTCGATCAGGTTCGACCGGCCGCGCACGATCAGACGCTCGGACGCCTCGCCTGCGTTTTCCCACAGGGCCAGACCCCCCTCCACCATCTCGCGCGCCAGAGAATCGATCTCTTGCCGCCGCGTCGCAATTTCTCCGACGATCCGGTGGCGCAGTTCTGACAGGGTCAGTCCTTCCGCGAGGGCGTTCAGAAAATTCGCCGCTTCCCGCATCGAAGACGGGGTTTGCCCGGGTGGCGGGGTGAAAATGCGGTTCTCAACCTGGCCATCGGCAAAGACCAGCACCACCAAGGCCCGGTCTGACGACAGGCTGACAAATTCGATATGCCGGATCGCAGCTTCCCGCTTGGGCGACAGCACCACGCTGGCCCCGCGCGTGATGAGCGACAGGGCGGCCCCGACCTCATCCAGCAAGGTTGCCACGTCATTGTCATTTGTGCCCAGCGTTGCATCAATCTTTTCCTGGTCCTCGGGCGCTACAGTCCCCACCTCCAGCAGGCTGTCGACGAACATCCGCAAGCCGGCCTGCGTGGGGATCCGTCCGGCCGAGATATGGGGGCTGTCCAACAGGCCCAGGTACTCCAGATCCTGCATGACGTTGCGCACTGTCGCCGCCGAAACCTTTTCGGACAGGCTACGGGTCAGGGTGCGCGACCCAACCGGCTCACCCGAGGTGAGATACCCCTCAACCACCCGGCGAAACACTTCGCGGGTGCGGTCATTCATGTCGGTCAGGTTGGGTTGCTGCTGGGTCATGGGGCGGGGAACGGGCCTGAGGCTGGGATCAATCGGGGTTGCATCCGACGTCTGGGGTTGCGTAAGTGGCCGCATCCCAGCGAAAGGTCCGGCAATGCGTCCGTCAGGCAGAAAACTAAGCGATCTACGGACGGTTTCAATCGAAACCGGCGTGATGAAACATGCCGAAGGGTCCTGCCTGATCAAGATGGGCGAAACCCACGTCCTGTGTTCTGCCACGATCGAAGACAAACCGCCACCATTCCTGAAGAACACTGGACAGGGCTGGGTCACCGCAGAATACGGCATGCTGCCGCGCGCCACGAACAGCCGTACCCGGCGAGAGGCTGCGGCAGGCAAGCAATCCGGTAGAACGCAGGAAATTCAACGGCTTATAGGTCGCGCCCTGCGTGCTGGTGTGGATCGGAACGCTCTTGGCGAACGGCAGATCGTCATTGACTGCGATGTGATCCAGGCCGACGGCGGCACCCGCTGCGCGTCGATCACCGGCGGTTGGGTGGCGCTGCGGTTGGCGGTCAAAAAGCTGCTGGCGGCAGGCACAATTGTTACCGACCCGATCCTCGACCATGTTTCGGCCATTTCTTGCGGCGTCTACGCCGGGCAGCCGGTGCTGGACCTCGACTATCTGGAAGATTCGGCCGCCGGCACCGATGGCAACTTCGTGATGACCGGCGCTGGCCGCCTGATCGAGGTGCAGATGTCGGCTGAGGGTGCGGCGTTTTCGCAAGAAGAACTCCTCCACCTTCTCGACCTTGCCCGCATCGGCAATGCCGCCCTTGTCGCCGCGCAGAAAGCGGCTTTGGGCCTTTAGATGCCGGGCGTGATCGGAAATCGACTGCTGGTTGCCACGCACAATCGCGGCAAGCTGGAAGAGATTGCCGATCTGCTGGCCCCCTACGCAGTGTCGGTCGTCGGTGCCGCCGATCTTGGCCTGCCCGAGCCAGAGGAGACCGAAACCACCTTCATCGGCAACGCCCGCCTGAAAGCCCACGCTGCCGCCAAGGCGAGCGGTCTTGCGGCGCTGGCCGATGATTCCGGCCTGTCGGTTGATGCCCTTGGCGGCGCGCCGGGCGTCTTCACCGCAGATTGGGCCACCACCGCCACGGGCCGCGATTTTGGCGTAGGGATGGAGCGGGTCTGGCGAGAGTTGGAGGCGATCTTCGCCCCAGAGCCCCGCCTGGCGCAGTTCCGCTGCACCCTTGTGCTCGCCTGGCCTGACGGGCAGGACCTTGTCTTTGAAGGGGTTTCCCCTGGCCGTCTGGTCTGGCCCGGCCGTGGCGATCAGGGTCACGGCTTTGATCCGATCTTCATGCCTGACGGCCACAACATCACCTTCGGCGAAATGGACCGCTGGGAGAAAAACCGCCTTTCCCACCGGGCCGATGCTTTCGCCAAGCTGGTCCAGGCCTGTTTTCCCTGATGGAAGCCCCGGCTTACGAAGATTGGCGCCACGCGGGCTTTGGCCTTTACCTGCATTGGCCGTTCTGCCAGTCGAAATGTCCCTATTGCGATTTCAACAGCCACGTCTCGGCCACGGTCAATCAATCCAGCTGGCTGACCGCGTTTGAGACCGAGATTGACCGGATCGGCGCGCTGACGAACGGGCGGGTGTTGAACACCGTTTTCTTCGGCGGCGGCACACCTTCCCTGATGGACCCAGCGCTTGTGCAGGGCATTCTGGACCGTGTTCGCGCAACCTGGTCGCTGGCGAATGACGTTGAGATCACACTTGAAGCGAACCCCGGGTCAGTTGAGGCTGCGCGCTTTGACGGATATGCGAAGGCGGGCGTGAACCGGGTTTCCTTGGGAATACAATCGCTTGATCCAACTGCCCTTCGCCGCCTTGGTCGGATGCACAGCGTGGATGAGGCGCTTGCCGCCATCAGGGTTGCCCAAGCCACCTTTGACCGTATCAGCTTTGATCTGATCTACGCCCGTCAGGACCAGACCCTTGCTGACTGGCGGGATGAACTGTCGCGCGCGCTTGACCTTGGCACCTCACATCTATCGCTGTACCAGTTGACGGTCGAAGACGGTACCGTCTTTGAGCAGATGCATGCCAGGAACCTTCTGCGCGGACTGCCAACCGAAGACCTTGCTGCTGACATGTTCGAACTGACGCAGGAAATCACAACTTCTGCCGGCATGCGCGCGTACGAGGTGTCGAATCACGCGCGGCCAGGCGACGAATCGCGGCATAATCTGATCTACTGGCGCATGGGCGACTATGCGGGAATCGGTCCCGGTGCACATGGCCGCCTGACCCTTGCGAATCACCGATTCGCAACCGTGGCAGAACGGATGCCGGCCCTATGGCTGGACAAGACCCTTGCGGCCCCCGGCCTTGCCGAGATCGTTGAGACGCTGCCCGCCGAAGACCGCGCCAACGAATACCTGATGTTCGCCCTTCGTCTGAGAGAGGGGGCGTCGCTTGCGCGTTACGCCAGCCTTTCAGGGGTGCCACTGCCGCAAACTGCTTTGACGGAACTGGTGGATCTTGGCCTTCTCAGACAGAACGGCGATCAGATTCATACCACGGAATCTGGCGTGATGATGCTGAACGCCATTTTGCGCGCCCTGTTGGCGGGGCGCAGCAGCGCGGGTTAATCATCCCCTCGTGCAAGCCGATCTGGTAGGTTGGAAAGAACCTGACACAATATGTCGAGGCTTTCCAAGCTATCGTATCGAATTGTGACCTGACCTGCCCCACCCCCCGGAGCGTGTTCTATCCTGACCGCCATCCCAAGATTTGCCGAAAGGTCCGCCTCGAGGGCACGGGTATCAGCGTCCTTCGTCGGGCCACTGGCCGGCTTGCGATCCGGGCCCTTCAGCGCGGCCTGTGTCTTGACCAGCTTCTCGGTTTCGCGCACCGAAAGTCCTTTTGCGACAATCTGTCCGGCCAACTCCGTGGCCTTTGGACTGCCGATCAACGAGCGCGCATGGCCCGCGGACAAACTGCCGTCGCGCACCATGTCTTGCACTTCAGTCGGCAGGGTCAGCAGGCGCAACAGGTTGGCAACGTGACTGCGACTTTTGCTCAGGGCTTCGGCGAGCTTTTCCTGCGTGTGACCGAATCGGGTCATCAGCTGCCGAAACCCAAGCGCCTCTTCAATCGCGCTCAAGTCCGATCGCTGGATATTCTCAATGATAGCTATTTCAAGGACATCGCTATCATCTAACTCACGAATCACCACTGGCACTTCATGCAACTGCGCCAGCTGCGCTGCGCGCCATCGGCGTTCGCCCGCGACAATCTCATACACATCGCGGCCCATCTTCCGCCGCACGATGAGGGGTTGGATGACCCCCTTTTGCCGAATCGATTGGGCAAGACTCTCAAGCTCATCCGCGTTGAAATCCAGCCGGGGTTGCTGGGGGTTCGGCTCAAGCTTGTCGATTGGCAGCATCGTTTCCGTCCGCCGACCACCCGCCTGATCTGGCCCGGCAAGGTTCACATCTGCCATCAGCGCCGACAGACCACGGCCAAGGCCACGCTTTTCGATCTTACCACTCATCCGTCAAGCCCCTGACATTACAAACGTTTTCCGTCGATCCGCAATTTCACGCGCCAACGCGCGGTAGGCAGCGGCCCCTTTGGACATCGTGTCATAACTGAGAACCGGCAAGGCGTGCGACGGCGCTTCGCTGATCCGAACGTTGCGCGGGATCGTCGTTTTCATCACCAGATCGCCCATGTTGCTGCGAGCGTCCGCCTCGACCTGTGCTGTAAGCTTGTTGCGGCTGTCATGCATCGTCAGCACCACTCCTTCGATTCGCAGCCCGGGATTGGCAGACCGACGAACGTCTCGAATCGTCAACATAAGCTGCGACAGACCCTCAAGCGCGAAGAACTCACATTGCAGAGGCACCAGGACCGAATCACACGCAACCATGGCATTGACCGTCAACAGACTAAGAGACGGCGGGCAGTCGATGAGGATGTAGTCGAACGCAAAGGCATCCATCTCCGGCCGACGCAAGGCATCATGCAGCAGGAAACTGCGCCGCTCGTTCGACATGATCTCAAGGTCTGCCGAAGAGAGGTCGGCATTGGCCGGAATGATATAAACACGCTCGAGCGAGGTTGGAAGCACCACATCTTGTAGATCAGCCCCGTCTACAATCAAATCATAGCTTGTCTTCTTGCGTTTCTCCGGCCGAATACCCAGCCCGGTGGAGGAGTTTCCTTGTGGGTCAATGTCGACCAAAAGCACGCGATGACCAAGTTCTGCCAGTCCGGCGGCAAGATTGATGGCCGTCGTGGTTTTACCCACACCACCCTTCTGATTGGCCAGCGCCATGATATGGGTTCGCACCCGGTCAGCTTTGCTTTGCACGTTCGATATTCCTGATAATCAGAATGGCGGCATCCGGCGCTGACACGCTGGCATGCGATTCGACGTCAAAATCCCATACTCGTCTGGCTGCTGTCACCTCTTCCGCGTGCCGGGCGCCCTTGGGAAACAGCGCGACCCCCGTCGAAGCGATGTGCAGCACGGTGTACGGCAGCAAATCCACCAAAGCTGCAACCGCCCTTGCAGAAATAACGTCCGCCTGTTGGGGCGGAAGGCCCTCGACTCGGTCAGTGATCACATCTGCGCTGACCGCCAGTGCGGTTATCGCCTGGCGAAGGAAGGTCGCCTTTCTTCCGTCAGCCTCAACAAGCGTGATCCGAAGGTCTGGCATGTGCTCCTTTGCCAGAAGTGCGACCACCAGTCCGGGAAAGCCGGCACCCGAACCAATATCAAGCCAGCGCCGCGCCGTCGCTGGGCAGTGAGAAAATATCTGCGCTGAATCAACGATATGCCGATCCCAGATCGTCGCGACACTGGCCTTGCTGATAAGGTTTATAGCTGGATTCCATCGCCGGACCAGTGCCTCGAGCTGCCGTAGCCCTTGCATTGTTTCACGTGAAACAATTTGGCCCGCCACCACGGTGTCTGACACGCTCAGCCCGCCTGCCGCTGCGCGATGGGGCGGCGCAGGTGGGCGAGAACCAGCAATAGCGCGGCTGGTGTAACGCCCTCGAGACGAGAGGCGTGGAGCAACGTCTCCGGCCGTGCGCGCGACAGCTTCGCCTTCAGTTCATTCGACAAGCCGGACAGGACTGCATAGTTGAAATCCACGGGAATCATCTGGCCCTCTTGGCGCTGCAGGTCGGCAACTTCCTTGGCCTGACGATGGCTGTACTGGTCATAGATTGCCTCGGTTTGAAGCTGAATCAACGTGTTCCGTGCGATACCCCGGTAGACTGGAAACGCATCACCCAAAGCGCCGAGGTCTGCCCCGGTCAAGGCCAAGGCTTCGTAAGCATTGCGTTTTCCGCCGTCGCGGCTGACCACCACGCCGGTGTCGTTCAGGGCCTTCGACCCCAGAACTTCCATCTGCAGTTCAGATCTTCCGCGGTGAAGCACATCAAGCTTTTCTGCAAACAGCCTCGCTCGATCAGGGCCGACACACCCAGCGACGATCCCGACCGGCGTAAGCCGCTGATCCGCGTTGTCAGCGCGAACTGTAAGCCGAAATTCAGCGCGTGAGGTGAACATCCGATACGGCTCCGTAACGCCGCGGCTGGTCAGATCATCGATCATCACGCCGATGTAGCTTTCCGTCCGGCTGAATTCGACTGCATCTTGGCCAAGTGCAGCAGACGCTGCGTTAAGCCCGGCCACAAGCCCTTGTGCCGCAGCTTCCTCATAGCCTGTTGTTCCATTGATCTGCCCCGCAAAATACAGCCCGGAGACGGATTTGGTCTCCAGTGTCCGACGCAACTCACGCGGATCGAAGAAATCGTATTCGATCGCATAACCCGGCTGCAGGATTACTGTCTGCTCCAACCCGCGAATCGTCTGAATATACGCGTGCTGCACATCTTCCGGCAGAGATGTAGACAGACCGTTCGGATAGACCGTGTAATCGTCCAGGCCCTCAGGTTCCAGGAACACCTGATGGCTGTCCTTGTCGGCAAAGCGCACGATCTTGTCTTCGATAGACGGGCAATAGCGCGGGCCAACACCTTCGATGTGTCCACCATACATAGCGGAATGTGAGAGGTTATCCCGCACGATCTGGTGGGTAGCTCCATTCGTGTGGGTAATCCCGCAAGCAATCTGCCGAGCTTCTGGCCCTGCGTTCAGGAAAGAAAACACCGCTGGCTCATCATCTCCCGGCTGCATGTCCAGCTGTGCCCAGTCGATCGTCCGTCCATCAAGACGCGGCGGTGTTCCGGTTTTCAGACGCCCGATTGGCAGCGCAAGGTCGGAGAGTTGCGCTGCAAGAAGCCTGGATGGCGAATCGCCCATTCGGCCGCCCTGCATCCGCCGGTCACCGATGTGAATGATTCCGTTCAGGAAGGTGCCTGCCGTCAGAACCACTTTCCCTGCCGACAGCGCAACACCCGAGGCAAGGTGGATCCCGCGCACAATGCCAGAGTCCATCCTGATGCTTGCCACCTCGCCTTCGATGATCGTAAGCCCTTGTTGCTGCGCCAGATCCCGCTGGATCGCCTGACGGTACAGGCGGCGGTCGATCTGCGCCCGCGGGCCTTGCACGGCGGGACCCTTGCGGCGGTTCAACAGTCGAAACTGAATACCGGCGCGGTCGGCCATTCGACCCATGACGCCATCAAGGGCGTCAATCTCGCGCACAAGGTGGCCTTTTCCCAAGCCACCGATCGCGGGATTGCACGACATTGCGCCAATCGCTTCAACCCGCAGAGTGACCAACGCCGTGGCAGCCCCCATCCGCGCTGCGGCAGCTGCCGCTTCGGTCCCGGCATGGCCGCCGCCAATCACGATGACATCGTAGTGTTTCACGTGGAACACCCCTCACTTGCCGATGCAGAAGCTTGCAAAAATCTCGCCGAGGAGGTCATCCACATCCACCCGCCCGACCAGTGCATCAAGTGCCCGGACCGCCCGCCGCAGATGGTCGGCTGCCAACTCGACTCGCTGGTTCTCCCTTAGCACCTCTGCCCGCGCTTCGGCCAGAGCGGTCAGCGCCCCGGATACCGCCAGCCGATGCCGTTCGCGCACCAAAGCGCCTGCCGAGGCGACACGGCCCTGCAGGGTTTCGCCGATGTGCGCAAGGAGGGTGGTCACTCCCGCGCCCGTCAGGCCAGAGACCGCAAGCCCATCATACCCAGATATTGTGTCTGCCTTGGCGCGCACCACCAAATCATCGGCTTGCACAGCGAGACCGGGCAGCGTCGCACCGTCACCAAGAAACAACCGGAGGTCTGCGCCCTGGGCCCGCGCCAAGGCCCGGTCAATTCCTGCCTGTTCCAGCACGTCACGGGTCTCGCGCAGACCCGCCGTATCCAGAAAGGTCACAGCGAGCCCCTCTATCTCCATCCGTACCTCAATCACATCGCGCGTGGTCCCCGCGATATCCGAGGTTATCGCCGCCTCACGCCCCGCCAGCCGGTTCAGCAGGGTGGATTTACCGGCGTTGGGCGCGCCGACAATTGCCACCTCAAACCCGTCACGGATCCGTTCAGCCGCGGCGACCCCCACCGCTTCGCGCCCCAGATCGGACATCAGCCCGTCAATCAGACCCAGCACCTCGGGTAAGACGTCAACCGGCACGTCCTCATCCGCGAAATCGATGGTGGCCTCCAGCAGCGCCCCAGCGCGGATCAGATCGCGCCGCCATTCCTCGACCCGCTGCCCGACCGAGCCAGACAGCACCCGCACCGCCTGCCGCCGCTGTGCCTCGGTTTCGGCGTCGATCAAGTCGGCAAGGCCTTCGACCTGGGTCAGATCCAGCACACCGTTTTCAAGTGCGCGGCGGGTGAATTCGCCCGGCTCCGCCAATCGCAGGCCCGGCTGATCGGCCAGCGCACGAAGGACCGCGCCAACTACGGCCACGCCGCCGTGCAGGTGCAGTTCCACGACCGCCTCACCCGTAAAGCTAGCGCCCTTGGCAAAGGTCAGGACCAGCGCTTCGTCCAGTAGGTCACCGTTCCAACGCAACCGCCGCAGTCCGGCTTTGCGCGGTTCTGGCAGGAGCGGACACAAGGCCCCGGCCGCAGCAAGCGCCTCTGGCCCCGAAATCCGCACCACGGCAAGCCCGGAACGACCCCGCGCCGTGGCGGTGGCATAGATCGTATCCATCGCCGCCTCTGGGTCAGGTGTTCATCGAATCAAAGAAGTCCGAGTTTGACTTGGTCTGCTTCAGTTTGCCGATCAGGAACTCGATCGCGTCTGTCGTGCCCATCGGATTCAGGATGCGACGCAAGACGTAGGTCTTCTGCAGGTCGGTCTTGTCGACGAGCAGGTCTTCTTTTCGGGTGCCGGACTTGAGGATGTCCATCGCCGGGAAGACGCGCTTGTCGGCAACCTTGCGGTCCAGCACGATCTCGCTGTTACCAGTGCCCTTGAATTCTTCGAAGATCACTTCATCCATCCGGCTGCCGGTATCAATCAGCGCCGTGGCGATAATGGTCAGCGACCCACCCTCTTCGATATTTCGCGCCGCACCGAAGAATCGTTTCGGACGTTGCAGGGCGTTGGCGTCCACACCACCGGTCAGCACCTTGCCGGACGATGGCACCACGGTGTTGAACGCCCGGCCCAGGCGGGTGATGCTGTCCAGAAGGATCACCACATCGCGCTTGTGTTCGACCAGCCGCTTGGCCTTTTCGATCACCATTTCCGCAACTGCCACGTGCCGCGTTGCCGGTTCGTCGAAGGTCGAGGCAACGACCTCACCCTTCACCGTGCGCTGCATGTCGGTGACTTCCTCGGGCCGTTCGTCGATCAGAAGGACGATCAGATAACACTCCGGATGGTTCTGCGCGATGGAGTTGGCGATGTTCTGCAGCAGCACCGTCTTGCCGGTCCGCGGCGGCGCCACGATCAGCCCGCGCTGGCCTTTGCCGATGGGGGCCACCAGGTCAATGATCCGGGCCGAGCGGTCCTTGATCGTCGGATCTTCGACCTCCATCTTCAGCCGTTCATCGGGGTAAAGTGGCGTCAGGTTGTCGAAATGCACCTTGTGACGGGCTTTTTCCGGGTCGTCGAAGTTGATCCGCGTGACCTTCGTCATGCAGAAATACTTCTCGCTGTCCTTTGGTGCCGCGATCACGCCTTCGATTGTGTCACCGGTGCGCAAGCTGAACTGCCGCAGGATGTCGGGAGAAACATAGATGTCGTCCGGCCCCGGCAGATAATTGGCAGACGGGCTGCGCAGGAAACCGAACCCGTCCTGAAGCACCTCCAGCACGCCATCGCCGCCAATCTCCCAGCCTTCTTCCGCATGTTCTTTCAGGATCGAGAACATCATCTCGCCCTTGCGCATGCTGGGGGCGTTCTCAATCTCCCACTCCTCGGCCATGGCCAGAAGATCGGCCGGGGTCTTGGCTTTAAGGTCAGAGAGGTTCAAGCGATCAACAGTCATCGACGGTCCTTGGGGGAAATGGCTTGCGGCGCAATCCGCCCGGCTTTGGGCAGATTATCGCAGGGCTGTCACGGGGGGCGCTTTGACCGGACGGTCTAGCTGTCTGGGCTGTACACCGGGAAATGGCCGCAAGTCAACGTCCGAGCGACGCGACCCGTCCTACCACTTCACGATGACGCCAAAGACTATGACCACCATCAGCACCGTCGGCACTTCGTTCATCAGCCGGAAATGCCGCCCGCTTTTCTGGTTGGTGCCATTGGCAAAATCCTTGCGCCGTACCGCAAGCCAGCCATGGAACCCCGTCATACCCAGAACAGCTGCGGCCTTGACCCAGGGCCACAACATCGACCAGTCAACGATGCCGGGCGTCATCACCAGCGCAAGCCCGAAAACCCAGGTAGCGATCAGCGACGGATTCATGATCCCGCGAAGCAGCCGCCGCTCCATCGTCTGGAACATCACATCGGTCCGGGTTCCGGTCTCCACCTGCTCGGCGTGGTAGACGTAAAGGCGGGGCAAGTAGAAGATCCCCGCCATCCAGGTGATGACGGCAATCACATGCAGCGACTTTGTCACCAGATACCACTCCGCCAGCCATTCCGCGATCATGTGCCTAACCTGTGCTGTCCCTGCTTTCTTCTAATAAGAAGATTTGAAAGAGGAAATGATGATGATGTAGGGCCTGTGCAGAAAGGGATGCGGCAGATGGCCCACAGAAACGCCCACAGGCGACGGGCTGTGGATGGTTCAAGGACGGTTTCGCGAGGCGTTGAGTGTGGAACGAATACTGTAGGTAAATCAAGGGCCTGATCAGTAGCACCGTATCAGCCAGAAATTTAAGCCGCCGTTCCTCCCCAGGGATAAGACATTTGTCCCAAACCCCGTGACAAGCCCACGCACAGCGGGATATCTGTCGGCAAACAGCCGTGGCGCGGCCCGAAAACTGCGTCACGGCCTCGGTCGACGCTTTCGCCCCACTTTCCTCCCGCGGAACAAAGCGCGGATATGCACAGGCTTGCCAATGGCTTTTATCCTTGCCTCAACCTCACCAACCCGGCTTCACCTGCTTCAGGCCTCGGGGTTAGAGGTTGAGGCGGTCGCTCCGCGCGTTGATGAATCCAGCGCGCGGGACGCCCTGCTTGCCGAAGGCGCCAAGCCGCGCGACATCGCCGACGCGCTGGCCGAGATGAAGGCCCGCAAGGTTGCTGACAAACGCCCCGGTGATCTGGTGCTGGGCTGCGATCAGGTGCTGGAGTTTGAGGGCGGGGTATTCTCAAAGCCCGCAAGTCTGGACGAAGCGCGCGCCCACCTGCACCGCCTGCGCGGCAGGACACATATGCTGCACGCGGCCATCGTCGCCTATGAAAACGCCGAACCCGTCTGGCGCCATGTGGCCGAGGCGCGGCTGACCATGCATGACCTGTCCGACAGCTATATCGACAGCTACCTGGCGCGGAACTGGGACAGCATCCGCCACTCGGTAGGGGGCTACAAGATCGAGGAGGAGGGGGTGCGCCTCTTCTCGGCCATCACCGGTGACCACTTTACCATTCTTGGCCTACCGCTGTTGCCCCTGTTGGCATGGATGGGAACTCGGGGCATGATCGCCAGATGACCGACCATCCCCGCATCCCGCTTGCCGGCGTCATTGGCCACCCGATTGCCCACAGCCGCAGCCCGGCGCTGCATGGGTACTGGCTGAAACGCTATGGGCTAAAAGGGCATTACATCCCCATCGACATTGCGCCGAATGATCTGGGTGAGATGATCCGCACCCTGCCACGCCTGGGATTCGTCGGCCTGAACGTCACGATCCCGCATAAAGAGGCGATTTTGCAGATCGCCGACATCGTCACCGACCGTGCAGCGCTGATCGGGGCGGCGAATACGCTGATCTTCCGCAAGGACGGCAAGATTCACGCCGACAACACGGATGGGTCCGGTTTCATCGCCAACCTGCGGCAGAACGCGCCGCACTGGGCACCGGGGGCCGGTCCTGCCGTGGTCTTGGGCGCAGGTGGTGCCGCCCGCGCCGTGGTCGCCGCGTTGATCGAGGTTGGGGTGCCCGAAATCCGCCTTGCCAACCGCACCCGCCCCCGCGCGGACGCGCTGCGGTCTGATTTCGGGGCTAAGGTGCATGTGCATGAATGGGTGCAGGCCGCCAACCTGCTGGACGATGCCGCGACGGTGGTCAACACCACATCGCTGGGCATGACGGGCAAGCCGGATTTCCGCGTATCCCTTGCCAGGCTGAACCCCCGCGCGCTGGTCACTGATCTGGTCTATACCCCCCTTAGAACCCAACTGCTGATTGAGGCCGAGGCGATTGGTTGCTCCACCGTTGACGGTCTTGGCATGTTGCTGCATCAGGCCGCCCCCGGCTTTGAACGCTGGTTCGGCGTCCGGCCCGAGGTGGATGAAGCGACGCGCAAGGCCGTCCTTTCCGCATGACGTTTCGGCTTGGCCTGACAGGCTCCATCGGCATGGGCAAATCGACCACGGCGCAGATGTTCGCCGATATAGGCATTCCGGTCTGGGACGCCGACGCCGCCGTTCACCGGCTTTACGCCCCCGGCCAGCCCGCCGCCGTTGCCGTGGCGCAAGCCTTCCCCGCCGCAATGGACCCTGATGGCAGCGTGAATCGCCCCGCCCTGCGCACAATCATCGCCGCCGACCCCACCGCGCTTGACCGACTGAACACCGCCGTTCATCCCCTTGTCGCCGCCGACCGCGCCGCCTTTCTGGCCGCGCACGCCGCAGCACCCGTCGTCCTTCTGGACATCCCGCTGCTGTACGAATCCGGTATTAACGCCGAATGTGACGCAGTGGCCGTCGTCTCGGCCCCAGCGGAAACGCAGCGCGCCCGCGTTCTGGCGCGGGGCATGACGGAGGCGGAGTTTCAGTTGATCCTGTCCCGCCAGATGCCCGACGCCGAAAAGCGCGCCCGGGCGACCTACATCATCCCGACCACCGCCCTTGAACCCGCCCGCGCGGCGGTCAAGGATGTGCTGGCCGCCATAGGAAAGCAGATCGCCAACAATGCGTGAGATCGTCCTTGATACTGAAACCACCGGCTTTGAGCCCGCCGAAGGCCACCGCATCGTGGAAATCGGCGCGGTTGAGCTGATGAACCACCTGCCCACGGGCCGGACCTATCACCAGTACATCAACCCCGAACGCATCATGCCGAAAGAGGCGTTTGAGGTGCATGGCCTCGGTGATGATTTCCTGCGCGACAAGCCGGTCTTCGCAAGCATCGGCCGCGCTTTCCTGGAGTTTATCTCTGACGCGCCGCTGGTTATCCATAACGCCGCCTTCGACATGAAATTCCTGAACCATGAGCTTTCCCGCGCCGGTCTTCCAGCCCTGCCTATGGCCCGTGCCACCGACACGCTGATGATCGCGCGGCAGAAATTCCCCGGCTCTCCTGCTTCGCTGGATGCGCTGTGCCGTCGATTCAACATCGACAATTCCATGCGCGAAAAGCATGGCGCACTTCTGGACAGCGAGATTCTGGCCGAGGTCTATCTGGAGCTTGTCGGCGGACGGCAGCCCGATCTTGTCCTTGGCGGGGCGGCGTCACGCCCTCGGCCAAACGGACAGGCGGAAACCGTCTGGCGGCCCGGCCCGCGCCCTGCACCGCTTTCCGCCCGGATGACGGATGAGGAAAGAGCAGCGCATGAAATGATGGTCGCAAAGCTGGGCGATGCGGCCATCTGGTTGAAACGGGGTTGACCCTGATCAGTTGGCCTTTTCAGCCGGCACAGCGGCCGGGGTTTGCGCCCGGCGGGACAGTTCTTGCCGATAAAGCGCCATGAAATCCACCTGATCAATGTTCAAGGGCGGGAAACCCCCGTCGCGCGTCACGTCCGAAATGATGCGCCGCACATAGGGAAACAGCATCCGGGGACATTCGATCAGCAAGAAGGGGTGTAGCTGGTCATCGGCCACGCCTTCGATCAGGAAGGTGCCGCCGTATTCCAGCTCAAGCAGGAACAGGGTCTCATTATTCACCTTGTTGCGTGAGGTGACCTTGAACTTGGTGACAACGTCATACTGATTTGCGACGGACCGTTTGCGCGCATCAAGGCTGACGGCCACCTGAATGTCAGGCTGCACTTCAGAACCGGACAGGCCCTTTTGCACCACCATGTTTTCAAACGACAGGTCGCGCACGTATTGCGCCAGAACCTGCATCCGGATCGGGGTTGGTGTTGTCGCGGCGGCACCGTTGCCTGCCTGGGTTTCTTCGGCCATCTGGCACACTCCTTCAGGAATTTGCCGGGTGTTTAGCAGGTCAAACCCGCGCCCTCAATGCCGTGTCCGGTCCGACGCCGGCTTATCCGATTTCGGCATGGTTTGTGACGGGGCTTCCTGCCACTCGCCATCAATCACCGTCGATTGCGCGGGCCGGGGCGCAAATGACCTTAGTCGCATCCCAATCAACTTGATGATGACCGTGCGCACTGGCGGGATCATCAGCAAAAGCCCGATCGCATCGGTGAAAAAGCCCGGCAGGATCAAAAGACCCCCGGCCATCACCACCATCACCCGGTGGGCAATGGGTGACAATGGATCACTCAATTCCTGCATGTCACGACTTAGCGTGACGGCGCCATACATCGCCACGCCTTTCAGCAGCAGCATGCCTAATGCCGCCGTCAGGATGATCCAGGCCAGGGTTGGCCAAAGCCCGATCGCTCCGCCGACAGTGACAAACAGCCCGATCTCGATCAGCGGCACAGACAGAATGGCCAGAAAAACCCACATCTTCGTATCCCTTCGGCTTTCCAGCCGTCCTGCGGTAGACTTCGTTCACACCCCACCCTACATAGAGACTATGCGGGCGCAAGCCCATCGGAACATCAAGCCGTCAGAGGTTTTAAATGAACGGGTCCCTGATCCAACTCCTGGTCCTTGCCGGGATCGCGATCTTTCTAATCCTCAAACTGCGGTCCGTTCTCGGCACCCGTGACGGTTTTGAAAAACCCCCGATCCCACTGGATGAGGTGCGCCCTCGCGTCCGCCGCGATTTTGAGGTGATCGAAGGCGGCGCTGACCGTGACATTATCGACCATGTTGCCGAAGGGTCGGATGCCGCCCGTGCGCTTTTGGCGATGAAGCAGGCTGAACCATCGTTCATCGTGACGCCGTTCCTTGACGGTGCCAAAGGTGCCTATGAGATGATCCTGATGGCCTTTGAACGCGGCGACCTGGAGTCAATCCGCCCTTTCCTGGCAGATGACGTGGAGGCCAGCTTTGCCGAAGCCATTACTGCGCGCGACCATGATGGCCTGACGGTTGATGCAAGTTTTGTCGGCATGAAGGAACTGGTCCTGCAGGATGCCACCTTCAACCCTGACACCAAGATGGCCGAAATCTCGGTCCGCTTTGTGGGCGAACAGACGTATGTCGTGCGCAACAAGGCGGGTGAGGTTGTCGAAGGCAACCCGCGTGAGATCAAGCGCCAGCGTGACATCTGGACCTTCGCGCGCCGCATGGGCAGCGACGATCCGAACTGGCAACTTGTTGCCACCGGCGACTGACCGCTTTGGGATGCGCCCCCGGTTTGGCATCCTTGCGGTGTTGGTGGCGATGACCGCCACCACGCCCGCGCCAGCCCAGATGCTCGATTTTGAGGCGCTCGATGGCTGGCGCGATGACAATCATGCCGAGGCGCTGTCAGCCTTTCTGCGCACCTGCGACCTGATCGACGCGCCCGAGTGGCGTCCGATCTGCGCCGTGGCGTCCGATGTTCCGCAAGACGACATCTCGGCGCGCAGCTTTTTTGAACTGTTCTTCAAGCCGGTGATCGTCGGCGATCCCCCCGCTCTTTTCACCGGGTACTTCGAGCCCGAGCTTGACGGCTCTTCCGCCCGCAACGGCCGCTTCCAGTATCCGCTTTACCTGCGTCCGCCCGAACTTCGGGATGGCACCGTGTTTCACAGCCGTGCCGCCATCGACAACGGTGCCCTTGCTGGCAGGGGGCTGGAAATTGCCTGGCTGGACGATCCGATTGATGCCTATTTCCTGCAAATTCAGGGCTCTGGCCGCATCCGCATGACGGACGGCACGGTGATCCGACTGGGCTATGCCGGCGCGAATGGCCATGCCTATCGGTCGATCGGGCAGGAAATGGTCCGCCGTGGCAGCCACACCATGGACCAGGTCTCGGCCCAGGAGATCGCCGCTTATGTCCGGCGCAATCCCGGCCCGGGCCGCGAGCTTTTGCACACCAACCCGTCCTATGTCTTCTTTCGCAAGATCGGCACTCTTGCGCCAGAAGATGGCCCGATCGGCGCAATGGGCCGGTCGATCACCACAATGCGTTCGGTTGCCATCGACCCGAAGTTCACACCCCTCGGCGCACCAGTCTGGATCGAAAAAGACGGCCGCAGCCCGATTCGCAGCCTGATGATC
Organism: Paracoccaceae bacterium; assembly: GCA_031425675.1. Taxonomy (GTDB): domain Bacteria; phylum Pseudomonadota; class Alphaproteobacteria; order Rhodobacterales; family Rhodobacteraceae; genus Tabrizicola. Next base: position 20,839 of record JANPJU010000179.1, read on the forward strand.
GCGCAGGACACCGGCGGCGCGATCAAGGGCCTGCAACGCGCTGACATCTTTTACGGCACGGGTGACGGGGCCGGTGATGCCGCCGGCACCATCAAGGACCCCGGCCGCATGGTCCTCCTCCTGCCCATCGACCGGGCCTTCGCTATGCTGGAAGGCGGCTGATCCCCATGCGCCGCCGCCGCACCCTGCGTCCTGAAGAAGAGGATCTCTGGCGCAGCGTCGCCCGAACCGCGCGCCCGTTGCACGATCATCCGATCTTCCACAAACCGGCTGAGGCTTCTGCCCCCGAACCGCCGCCGATGGCGCATGCCAAGCCGCGCCTGCCGGTCTTCAGCCTAGGCGAAAAGGTCCGCGCGACCGAACGCCATGACCTCGCGCCGTCGCTGCCGCAGGCGCTGGGTCAGGCACCCTTGCAGATGGACGCAAAGACCCACGGTCGCATGACACGCGGCAAACTTGCGCCCGAAGCCCGGATTGACCTGCACGGCATGACCTTGGCCGAAGCGCACCCCGAGCTGATCCGCTTCATCCTGAACGCCCATGGCGCAGGCTTGCGTCTGGTGCTCGTCATCACGGGAAAGGGCAAGCGGCGTGACGATCATGGTCCGATCCCCCAACGGATGGGCGCATTGCGTCATCAGGTGCCGCAATGGTTGCGCATGTCACCCCTTGGCCCAACCGTCCTGCAGGTTACCGAGGCACACCTGAAACATGGCGGCGCCGGGGCCTATTATGTCTACCTTCGCCGCCGCTGAACCCCCCAAAACCTGCTCAAAACTGCGCCTGCTTTTTTGACAAATACTCCACAAAGTGTCTGGGGGTGTGAAACCCTCCAGGGCCAACCCAGAAGAACCACCCCACCAGTGTGACCCAGCCCGCCTTCCGTTCGCCCGCAACCCGGCCATGGACAGTTGCTCGCCCCTCTGGCTACATCCGGCCATGAACGCGACAGCAGGAACGGACATGACCCTACACGGCAAGACGGCGCTTGTGACTGGCGGCAATCGTGGCATCGGCCTCGCCACCGTCCACACCCTTGCCGCTGCAGGCGCGACGGTTCACTTCACCGCCCGCGCGTCAGCCAACATCGCCGCTGCCCAGCGCGCGCTTGGCGATACGCGTGCCATCGGCCACCTTGTCGACATGACCGACCGCATTGCGATGACGACGCTGTTTGACCAGCCCTTCGACATCGTCATCAACAACGCCGCAACGATCGCTCCGATCGGCCGCATCCTTGATGTATCGGTCGAAGATTGGGCACTGAACATTCAGACCAACCTGACCGCCGCCTTCCACGCCACCCAACTGGCTCTGTCCCACATGGTTGCGAATGGCGGCGGCACCATCGTCAATGTCTCCTCTGGCGCCGCCCATCGCCCGCAAGAAGGGTGGAGCGCGTATTGCGCCGGCAAGGCTGGCCTGGCCATGCTGACCCGCTCGATACATATTGAATACGCCGCCCAAGGCATCCGCGTCTTTGGCTTCGCTCCTGGGGTGGTGGATACCGACATGCAGGTCGCCATCCGTGCGTCCGGTATCAACCCGGTCTCCCAGATCCCGCGCGCCACCCTTGCCCCGGTCGATCACCCCGCCCGCGCCATCGCCTGGCTTTGCACGGCCAACGCCAACACCCTCGCAGGGCAAGAGCTTGACATCCGCACGCCCGATCTTCGCGCATCTGCCGGTCTTCCGCCCTTGGCCTGACGTTGCCGTCTCGCTAACATGTCAGCGACAGTCACAAGGACACACGCATGAAACTCCTCCGCTACGGGCCGCAGGGCCAGGAAAAGCCCGGCCTTCTCGGCGATGATGGCACGGTACGCGACCTTTCCGCCCACATCCCCGATCTTTCCGGCACGGTGCTTGCCAACCTTGACAGTCTCAAGGCCATCGACCCCGCGACCTTGCCCGTGGTCCAGCCCGACCGCCTTGGCGCTTGCGTCGCCGGCACCGGAAAGTTCATCTGCATCGGCCTGAACTATGCCGACCACGCCGCCGAATCCGGCGCCACCGTCCCGCCCGAGCCGATCATTTTCATGAAGGCCACCTCGGCGATCTGTGGCCCGAACGATCCCATCCTGATCCCCCGCACCAGCCAGAAAACCGACTGGGAGGTTGAGCTTGGCGTCGTCATCGGCAAACCCGCCAAATATGTCACCGAGGCTGAGGCGCTTACCCATGTCGCCGGGTACTGCGTCATCAACGACGTTTCTGAGCGCGCCTTCCAGACCGAACGCTCCGGCCAGTGGACCAAGGGCAAATCCTGCGACAATTTCGGCCAGACCGGCCCCTGGCTGGTCACCCCGGATGAGGTGGCCGACCCCCAGAACATGGCCATGTGGCTGACGGTGAACGGCCAGACCATGCAGAACGGCTCAACACGCACGATGGTCTACGGCGTGGCGCATATCATCGCTTACCTCAGCCAGTTCTTTACGCTGCACCCCGGTGACATCATCTCGACCGGCACGCCGCCGGGGGTTGGCATGGGCATGAAACCTCCGCGCTATCTTAAGGCAGGAGATGTGGTGGAACTCGGGATCGAAGGCCTTGGCACGCAAAAGCAGACCTGCCTGCAGGACTGACCGAAGGCGCAGGCCGCCAGAACCTGACTAAAATTGAGCTTTCTCTTCCCCAAATATCCCACGGGGAGCGCGAGGGGTGTGAAACCCCTCGCTCGCCGCTGGATCAGTGCGAAAACGCCTGATTGCCCCAGACCGCTTTCACCCGTGCATCCCGGCCACACGAGTCGCGATAGAATTTGTAGGCGTTGGACTGCTTTTTCGGCCCGGCGCGCGTCAGGATGATACCGGTGCCCTTGTAGTAATCCTGGTGATAGTCCTCGGCGACCCAGAACCGCTTGGCATCCAGCACCGGGGTCACGACGGACACGCCCAGGACGGCCTCTGCCTCGGCCACTGCGGCCTTTGCAGCTGTCTTCTGGTCGGCATCCGCCGCGAAGATCGCCGTCCGGTAGGCATCGCCACGGTCGCAGAACTGCCCGCCGGCATCGGTCACGTCGACCGAGCGCAGGAATTTTGAAACAAGCTCGGGATAGCTGATTACCGCACTGTCAAAGGTTATTTCCACGGCCTCATAGTGTCCTTCGTGGTCCTCATAGGTCGGGTTCGACTTCACCCCGCCGGTATAACCCGACACCACGTCAATCACGCCGGGCACCTTTTCAAAGTCTGACTCGACACACCAGAAGCAGCCGCCCGCCACCACGGCTTTCTGCGTTTCGGCCATGGCCGCGCCTGCCGAAAGGCCGGTCAGGCCCAGTCCCGTCATCCCCAACCCAAGGGCTATCGCCAGTTTCCACATGATCCGCTTCCTCTATTTCCGCTGGATCCTGAGGCCCGCGGGAAGACCCGTCCACTCACCCTGACGTGACCTCACGCCACAGTGATGGTTTCCCTTGGCCTTCTGCCCGCGCCACCGTAGCCTGAAACAAATCAGCGCCGGATGTTTCAATATGAACGACCACGTCTCTACCCACCAAGCCGAAGAGGACGCGCGCAACGACCAGATCCTGATCTGGGTCGATGGCGCGCTGAAGCAAAAGGCGCAGGCCACGGTCAGCGTTTATGACTCTGGCTTCATGCTGGGCGATGGCGTCTGGGAAGGCATCCGCCTGTACAACGGCAAATGGTCCTTCATCGATGAGCATATTGACCGTCTGTTCGAGGCTGCAAAGGCCATCGACCTCGACATCGCCCGCACCAAGACCCAGGTCATTGACGCCGTCATGGAAACGCAGGCCGCCAATCAGATGACCACCGACGCGCATTGCCGCCTCATGGTCACGCGGGGGGTCAAGACCCGGCCCTTCCAGAACCCGCGCCTTTCCCAGAAAGGCCCGACCATGGTCATCATCATGGAGCACTCGCGCCCCAAGATCGCGCGGCCGATCACCCTTGCCACCGTTCCCCATCTGCGCGGCTTGCCGATGACGCAGGACCCCAAACTGAACAGCCATTCCAAGCTGAACTGCATCCTTGCCTGCATCGCCGCACAAAAGGCCGGCGCGGATGAGGCTTTGATGCTGGACGTGCATGGCTTTGTGAACACGACCAATGCCTGCAACTTCTTCATCGTGCGTCGCGGAGAGGTTTGGACCTCCACCGGCGACTATTGCATGAACGGCATCACGCGCCAGAAGGTTATCGACCTGTGCCATGCCAACGGCATCCCCTGCCGCGAAAAAAACTTCTCGCTTGTCGAGACTTATTCCGCGGATGAGGCGTTTCTGACCGGCACCTTTGGCGCGCAGACGCCGGTGGGCAGCATTGACGGCCGTCAGATCGGCACCGGGCAGATGGGGCCTTTGACCGAACGCTTGCGCACGCTTTACAAAGCACTGGTAGGGGCCTGAGCGATGCAGAAACCTGACCGCTCCGTTCAACTGACCCGCCGGACCTTTCTGCGGGCGGATGATTGCAATGTGGCCGACCTGGCAGCCCTGTGTGACAGCGCCATTGATCCGGCGGATTACCCGCTTGCCGCAAAGGTCGAAAAGGGCGTGCTGGTCTATGACTGCCCGGCCCTTCTGGCACACCTGTCAGACCCGGATGTCACCGATACGCTGATGGCTGAATGGGCAGACGCACTCCAGAATGGGCCGGGGGTTATCGTCCTGTCCGGCGCCGAACCCGACACTGCCATGATCGACCGCGCCTCCGACATCTTCCGCGACCTGATCGACCGGCAGAACCGGGCAGGCACCGGCGGCGGCGACCATTTTGCCAAGCCCGGCGCGAATGACCGGCTTTGGAACAGCCTTGAAAAGCACTGCCTGGCCGACCCCGCCAACTTTGCCCGCTACTACGCCAACCCCTTTCTGGCGCTGGTCAGTCAGTCCTGGCTTGGCCCTTGCTACCAGATGACCGCACAGCTGAACGTGGTGAACCCCGGTGGCGCGGCGCAAAGCCCCCACCGCGACTATCACCTTGGCTTTCAGACAGCCGAGGCGGTGGCGCGCTTCCCCGCCCACGTTCACCTTTTTTCCCCGATGCTGACGCTTCAGGGCGCAATCGCTCATGTCGATGCGACGATCGAGGCTGGTCCAACCCTCCTCCTTCCCCACAGCCAGAAGTACCTCGCCGGCTATCTTGCCACGTCAAACCCCGACTTCCGCGCCTACTTCGAAGCCCATGCCGTGCAGCTGCCATTAAGGAAGGGGGATATGCTGTTCTTCTCTCCTGCCCTCTTCCATGCAGCGGGGACGAACTACACCAAAGACGTCAAGCGGATGGTCAACCTCTTTCAGGTGTCGTCGGCCTACGGACGCGCGATGGAATCCATCAACCGCACCACCATGTGCAAAGCGCTGTACCCCGCGCTTCTGTCGCTAGACCTCACGGCTTTGGACGTCGCTAACGCCATTGCTGCCACGGCTGAAGGCTACAGCTTCCCCACCAATCTTGACCTTGATCCGCCGGTGGGCGGTCTGGCTCCAAAATCCCAGGCTGCGCTGCTGCATGATGGTCTTGCCGCCCGCTGGCCCGCCGAAAAACTCAACGCCGCACTTGATGCGCAGGCGGCGAAACGGCTGCCATGACAATCGCCCCGACCCGCATCGCCACGTGGTCCGGCCCCCGGAACCTGTCAACCGCGCTGATGTACGCCTTCGCCGCCCGCCCCGATTGCGCGGTCAGCGATGAGCCGTTCTATGCCGCCTACTTGGCATCCTCCGGCATCGACCACCCGATGCGCGCCGAGGTGATCGCATCACAGCCCACCGACCCCACTGAGGTCGCGGCCCGTTGCACCGGCCCGAACCCGGATGGCAAAGCGATCTGGTATCAAAAGCACATGACCCTGCACATGGTCCCCGAATTCGACCGGGGGTTCCTGAAAGGCCTTACCAACGTCTTTCTCCTTCGCCACCCCGCTCGCGTCATCGCGAGCTACGCCAAAAAGCGCGAATCGCCGACGCTTCACGACATCGGTTTTCTTCAACAGGCCGAACTGTTCGATCAGGTCGCGGACCTGACCGGCACCGCCCCACCGGTGATCACCGCCGAAAGCATCCGTGCCAACCCGCGCGCTGCGCTGGTCAGTCTGTGCGCTGCGCTGAACATTCCCTTTGCGGACGCGATGCTGGCATGGCCACAAGGCCCCAAGCCCTATGACGGGGTCTGGGCCGCGCACTGGTACAACGCTGTCCACCGCTCCACCGGTTTTGAATATCCCGAAGGCCCACTTCCCGACCTTCCCGATGATTATCAGCGCCTTGCCGATGCCGCACTTGTCGCGCATGACCGCCTCGCCGCCCACGCTCTATGATGGAACCCCCATGCGCGCGCCATTGCTTGCCCTTGCCCTCCTGTCCACCCCAGCCCTTGCTGAAACCGCGCTGATTGACGCCATTTCGGGTCTGGACCTTGAACCGTGCGACCTCAGCTCGCTGTCCTGTGCGACGATCACCGTGCCGCTTGATCACCGCGCCAATGACCCCGGGAAAACCCTCGACATCACCTTCGCGCTGTCCTTTGCCGCGGTTGAAAGCCGGGGTATCCTGTTCTTCTATGTCGGTGGTCCGGGCGCTTCGGGGCTTGCTTCGGCCGACAGTTATCTATCCGCCTTCAACTCTGAACTGACAGACTACATTGACATCGTCTTTGTCGATCAGCGTGGCATCGGGCCGACCCACGGCCTGTCTTGCCCCGTTGCTTTGGGCCGTTTTGACACCGCCCCTGTGTCGCTTGCCGATCCAGAGACTGCGCGTGCCACCGCCCGCGCCTTTGCCACGGACTGCACGGCAGAACTTGCCGCGCCAGAGCTTCTGCCGATGGTGAACTCTGACCAGGCGATCCGCGACTTTGAACTGTTCCGTCAAAAGATCGGGTCTCCGAAGGTATGGCTTTATGGTGAAAGCTACGGCACCCAGGTCGTGCAGGCCTATGCCACGCTTTATCCGCAGGCCGTGCGGGGGGTGATCCTTGATGGCGTCGTGGATCTTGGTCTTGATGCCGAAGGTTTCTACGCGTCATACACCCGCGCCGCCGAAAGCATCCTGACCCGGACCCTTGCCGCATGTGATGCGGATCCTGCCTGCGCCACCGATATGGGTGGCCATGCAGCCAGCGTGTATGACGCCCTTGGCCGAAGGCTTGCAGAGGCTCCGGTGCAGGTCCCCTTTACACGGGTTGATGGCACCAGCACCCGCCGCCCTTTTACCGCTTCCCTGTTGGAGTTGAACGCGTTCTATGCGCTCTATTTCCCCGAGGGTCGGGCCGAGTTTCTGCGCGCGCTTGCCGCTGCCGGGCGCGACAATCTGGGACCGATGCTGCAGCTTGCCTATGTGAACGCGTTCCTTGACCCCGAAACCGAGGCTGGTCTGGAAGACCCCGGCTGGTTCGGCGCGGCCTTCTACGCCATCACCTGCACCGATTACGATTCCGGTGCCGGCACGCCCGAAGACCGCGCCGACGCGATCATTGATGAGGCCCGCGCTCTCTCTCCCGACGCACCGCGTCTGCTGCGGTCGTATTACATGGAGCGTCTGGCCTGTGCCTACTGGCCGCATCAAGGCCCTGATACCCGCCCCGCCCAATATGCCGGAGGCGACTGGCCGACGCTGATCCTGAACAGCGATGCTGATCCGATCACTCCGGTGACGATGACCTGGTCAATCCTGGATTCCGCCCGGAACGCCTACTCCGTCGTAATGCAGGGTGGGCCGCATGTGATCTGGGGCCGCGGGCTGGCATGTCCGGATGCCATCGTGCAGGCCATGCTGTTTGACGGCACGCTTCCGGAAGCGCGCGAGCAGCTGTGCGTCCAGGACCTGATCGCGGATTACACGCCTCTGACCCTGACCACGGACGATGACATGGCCGACCCCGCCACCGTCGCCCGCGCCGTGGATATCGAACTTTACCAGATGATCCCGTTGACCACCTGGGACGGTAGTGACGCGCTGACCCTTGGCTGTGATTTTGGCGGCACGCTGACCGCGACCCCCACCTACGACGGTACTGACTACAGCTTTGCCGCATGCCAGCTTTGGCCTGAACTGGCGATCACCGGGCAGGGGGATGAACTGAATGCGGGCGATGACCGTGACGGCATCACCCTGACCCTCTCTGTGGCGGGACGGCATAGCGGCGACATCACCTATCGCTACAGCAACGTCACCGAGGCTTACAGCCTGACCGGCACTTGGGACGGCGCACCCACCGGTTTGGTCCGCCCGATGCCCTGAAGCGCCGTCATTCGCTTTTCGACCTGAGGATCAGCTTTTCGCCACCCGCGCGTTGCGCGTTGCGATCAGCCGCAGTCGCAGGGCGTTCAGGCGGATGAAGCCTTCGGCGTCCTTCTGGTCATAGGCGCCGGCGTCATCTTCAAACGTCACATGCTTTTCAGAATACAGCGAATGGTCCGACCAGCGCGCCACCGTCCGGACCGACCCTTTGTACAGCTTGACCCGCACCGTTCCGGTCACATGCTCTTGCGTCTTGTCGATCAGCGCCTGCAGCGCCTCACGTTCCGGGCTGAACCAAAAGCCGTTGTAGATCAGCTCCGCATAGCGCGGCATGATGCTGTCCTTCAGGTGGCCAGCGCCCGCGTCGAGGGTGATCTGTTCGATCCCCCGGTGCGCCTCCATCAGGATTGTCCCGCCGGGGGTTTCATAGACGCCGCGCGACTTCATCCCAACGAAGCGATTTTCCACCAGATCAAGGATGCCAACCCCATGCTTGCCGCCAATCTCGTTCAGGCGGGTCAGGATCGTGGCCGGGCTTAACCGCTCACCGTTGATCGCCACCGCATCGCCCGCTTCAAAGGTGATCTCGACCATCTCCGCCTGATCCGGGGCCTCTTCCACCGGCACCACGCGTTGCAGGACGTAATTCGGGAACTCTTCGCCCGGGTTCTCAAGCACCCGCCCCTCAGATGAGGTGTGCAGAAGGTTTGCATCCACGCTGAACGGCGCTTCGCCACGTTTGTCCTTGGCAATCGGGATCTGGTTCGCCTCGGCAAACTCCAGCAGTTTGGTGCGGCTGGTCAGGTCCCAGATCCGCCACGGTGCGATGACTTTGATTGCAGGGTCCAGCGCGGCCGCCGAAAGCTCGAACCGGACCTGGTCATTGCCCTTGCCCGTCGCCCCATGCGCCACCGCATCCGCGCCGGTTTCATGCGCGATCCGCACCAGATGCTGGCTGATCAGTGGCCGGGCAATCGAGGTGCCCAACAGATACAGCCCCTCATACAGCGCATTGGCCCGGAACATCGGGAACACGAAGTCGCGTACGAACTCTTCGCGCACATCGACGATGTGGATGTTCTTCGGGTCGATCCCCATCAGGACGGCCTTGGCGCGCGCAGGCTCCAGCTCCTCACCCTGTCCAAGGTCGGCGGTGAAGGTCACCACCTCACACCCATATTCGGTTTGCAGCCATTTCAGGATGATCGAGGTATCGAGGCCGCCCGAATAGGCCAGCACAACTTTTTTCGGCTTGAACATCACTTGGCTCCGTCCGCGGTTCGGTTCGCGATTAAAGCGAAACGGAGCCAAGGGCAAGAAGCGCCTCAGGCCCATCAGAGGGCCCATCAGCGTGCTTTTCTTGCCTTATGGCCCCGGTTGCGGCATCTGGAACGCATGACCCGCTTTTCCGATACCGCCCGCAGCACCACAGCCGCCCTTCGCGCGCTGTTTCCTGAAACGCCCTTGCAGCGGAATGACCACTTGTCCGCCCGCTATGGGGCGGAGATCTGGCTGAAGCGTGAGGATCTTAGCCCCGTGCGCAGCTATAAGCTGCGCGGCGCTTTCAACGCCATGCGCAAGGTGCGAAAGCTGAACCCTGGGCAGGGGGCCTTTGTCTGCGCCAGTGCCGGGAACCATGCGCAAGGTGTGGCCTTTGCCTGCCGCCACTTTGGCGTGCAGGGCACCATCTTCATGCCGGTAACCACCCCACAGCAGAAGATCGACAAGACGCGCGTCTTTGGCGGCGATCAGGTGACGATCCGGCTGACGGGTGATTATTTCGACCAGACCCTCGCCGCCGCCCAGGGCTTTTGCTCCGAACAAGGCGCGCATTTCCTGTCGCCCTTTGATGATCCTGACGTGATTGAAGGTCAGGCCTCGGTCGCGGTGGAAATGCTGGAACAGTTGGGTCGCGCGCCTGATCTGGTGATTCTGCCGGTGGGCGGGGGCGGGTTGTCCTCGGGCGTTACGGGATACTTGCGTGAGGTGGCCCCGGCCACCGACTACCGCTTTGTCGAACCCTTGGGCGGCGCCAGTCTGATGGCCGCGTTGCGTGAAGGCGCGCCGGTCAAGCTGCCGCGCGTCAACAGCTTTGTCGATGGCGCGGCGGTGGCGCGGATCGGGGCGGCCAACTTTGCAATGCTGGATTGGGTGCGTCCCGATCAGGTATTGCTGGCCCCCGAAGACCGGATCTGCGTCACCATGCTGGAGATGTTGAACATCGAAGGCATCGTGCTGGAACCCGCAGGGGCGCTTGCCGTCGATGTGCTGCCCGAGCTGGCCGAGGTGATCCGGGGCAAGACCGTGGTCTGCGTCACCTCAGGCGGAAACTTCGATTTTGAGCGTTTGCCCGAGGTGAAGGAACGCGCCCAGCGCTATTCCGGCCTGAAGAAGTACTTCATCCTGCGCATGCCGCAGCGCCCCGGTGCCCTGCGCGAATTCCTGAACATGCTTGGCCCGGAGGATGACATCACCCGGTTTGAATACCTGAAAAAATCGGCCCGCAACTTCGGGTCCGTCCTGATCGGAATCGAGACCAAGCAGACCGACGGCTTTCGTCAGTTCACCGATCGGATGGATGCGGCGGGCCTCGCCTTTCGGGACATCACATCGGATGAGGCCCTGTCCGAGTTTCTGATCTAAGCCGCCGCTTCCGCGCCCAGCCGCCCCAGCAGCAATTGGCGGGAGGAGTGGTAGATCGCCGCCACCCGCCGCACATTCACCAGCGCGCCATAACCGGCCGCGGCCTTGCGTTCCCCGTCCTGGCAGATCGCCGCCAGATCGGCGAGGCCAAGGTTCAGCGCGCTGCCCTTCAGGAAATGCAGCTGTCCCTCAACCTCATCGGCGGCAAGTCCGCCAACCAGCACGCGAACGGCCTCATCCGCCTCATCCAGGAACATGTCGGTGACTTCGGCAAAACCGTCTGTGCCGATTTCATCGCGCAGTTCGTCAACCCGTTTCCAGTCAATCATGGCTGCATTCTCCCAGTCCAACTCTGGGGTAAAGGTTTGCCTCCACCGAAAACATTTGCAGGTCCAGAACCGGGCAAGGCCAAGGCAAGCGCGCACAATTTTAGATTTCATGATGTGTTAAGCCGGGGAAGGCACGGTCGTGAAGCATCAGGCGAAGGGGCGAACGTGTTTTCCAGCACCATGTCAGACGGACAGCAAGCAGCGGGGTCTGATAGACCCCGTCATGTGCTTGTTGTCGATGACAGCCGGGCACAGCGTCACATCCTGACCATGCAGCTTCGGCGCTGGGGGTATCGGGTCACCGAATGTGAAGCGGCGGCCCAGGCCTTGGCTTTGTGCCGTGGCGCTGACGTCGACATCGTCATCAGCGACTGGATGATGCCCGGCATGACCGGTCTGGAATTTTGCCGCGCGTTCCGAGAGTTGGGTCGCGAAAGCTATGGGTATTTCGTCCTTCTGACCTCAAAGTCCGAAAAGACCGAAATCGCCGATGGGCTTGAGGCGGGGGCAGATGACTTTCTGACCAAGCCCGTCGCCAGCAGTGAACTCCGCGCGCGGTTGCGGGCCGGAGAGAGGATGCTTGCCATGCAGGCTGAGGTGCTGGCCAAGAACAAGGTCATCGCCAGCACGCTTCTGGAACTGCAAAAGCTGTATGATTCGCTTGACCGTGATCTTATCGAGGCGCGCAAGTTGCAGCAGACCCTGGTCCGGGACCGGGTGCGTGACTATGGCTGGTCACAGGCGGCCCTGTTGCTGCGCAATTCGGGCCGCGTGGGGGGCGATCTGGTCGGCAGCTTTCGGGTCGATGACAGGCGCATCGCGATCTACAGCATTGACGTGTCCGGGCACGGTGTCGCCTCGGCGATGATGACGGCGCGGCTGGCCGGGTTCCTGACCGGATCGTCGCCCGAACAGAACCTCGCCTACGGGCGTGATCTTGTCGGTCGCCAATCCCTCTTGCCACCCGAGGCCGTGGCCGAACGCTTCAACCGCCTGATGCTGGAAGAGATTCAGGCCGAACAGTATTTCACCATGGTCTTCGCCGTGCTGGACCGGGGCACCGGCATCCTTAGCCTGGTGCAGGCGGGCCATCCCCACCCCATGCTGGTCCGCCCTGGCGGTGAGGTGGTGCGTCTGGGCAACGGCGGTTTGCCCATCGGCCTGATCCCCGACGCCACCTATGACCGTATCAACGTGGCGCTTGGCCCGGGCGATCGGGTGGTGCTGGTGTCGGACGGATTTACCGAATGTCCGCTGCCCGACGGCACTGACTTTGGCGAAGAGGGTCTCACCGAAAGCCTCACGAAATCCGCCCACCTTTCCGGCAGTGACCTGCTTGAGGCGCTGGTTTGGGATCTGACCAACCTTGCCGGCACCGACTCGTTTCCCGATGATGTGTCGGGCGTCGTTCTTGACGTGCTAGGGTGACAGCCGTGCAAGCATCGCCCGGTCACCGGGACTCCCCAGGCGTTGAAGCGCCTCTGCCACCGACAGCCAGGCCGCCGTATGCGCAGCTTCGGACGGCGGGCCAAGGCGCAGGATGGGCCGCGCGAGGTAGACCGCGCAGACCTTTTCCGCCCAAAGGTCATATTCCGGCATGTAGGTGAACCGCCGGAACGCCCCCAGCCGCCGCGTTACGGCAATTTTCCAGCCGGTTTCTTCATATACCTCGCGGTGCAATGCGGGGATCGGATGTTCCCCGCGGTCGATCCCGCCACCTGGCAACTGGAACTCTGGAATCGGGTTTGCCTGATGCGTGGCAAGGATGTGGTCGCCGTCCAGCAGGATTGCGTAAACCCCCGGTCTGCGGGTGTAGCGTCGCCCGGTTTCGGGTGCCTCGCCATAGCGCCTGATCATCGTGCCCCCTTGGACCTGCGGTTGATGTGACTATATAGCCGCGATATGCCAAGTCTGGCAGCATCAGGATACCCTTCATGACCATTGGTTCGCAAATCGCCTGGGACGATACCGTCCTGCCGTTTCAACTTGACGCCTCGGGCATCCGTGGCCGCGTCGCGCGGCTGGACGGGGTGCTGGATCAGGTGCTGAAACAGCACAATTACCCCCCGGTGATCGAGGCGCTGGTTGCCGAGACCGCGCTACTGACCGCGCTGATCGGCCAGGCGGTGAAACTCCGCTGGAAGCTGTCACTGCAAGTGCGTGGCAAGGGGGCGGCGCGGCTTATCGCTACCGACTACTACGGTCCGACCGAAGACGGGGAACCGGCCCGCATCCGCGCCTATGCCAGCTATGACGCTGATCGGCTTGAAGAAACTGACAATCCCTTCAGCCAGATCGGCGATGGGTATTTTGCTGTCATGCTGGATCAAGGCGAAGGGATGACCCCGTATCAGGGCTTTACGCCGATCGCCGGGGGGTCGCTCTCTGCCTGCGCCGAGACGTACTTTGCGCAGTCCGAACAGATTCCCACCCGCTTTCAGGTGGCGTTCGGCCGCAGCATGGAACCTGGCCGCTCCGCGCATTGGCGTGCCGGTGGCATGATGCTGCAACACATGCCCGCCGTTGGCGGTGTGGCCGCCGATCAAGGCAGCGGTGAAGGCGGGCTTTTGACCCACGCCGATATTCTGGGCGGCGCCGAATCGGACGACTGGAACCGCGCGAACCTGCTGCTGGACACCGTGGAAGAACTTGAGATGATCGGCCCCTCACTACCGCCGACCGACCTTCTGGTGCGCCTGTTTCATGAAGAAGGTCCGCGCGTGTTTGACGCCCAACCGGTCCGGTTTGGCTGTTCCTGTTCGGCTGACAAGGTGGTGAACACCATGTCGATCTACAGCCAGAAGGACATCTCGAAGATGACCACCGAAGCGGGGATCGTCACTGCCGATTGCCAGTTTTGCGGCGCACACTATGAATTGGACCCGAAGACACTGGGGTTTGAGGGCACCATCGCCAAAGGTGAAGCGGCAAAATGACTGATCCGGTTGAAGCGGGATTGCGGCAAGCATTGTCCCGCCCGACCGGGGCATCCTCTGATTTCGACCTGAACCCAGCAGTGCAGCCCCCGTCAGGCGCGCCCTTGCGCGCGGCGGCGGTTCTGTTGCCGGTGTGGCTGCAGCCGGATGGGGCAAGGCTGATCCTGACCAAACGGTCTTCGCACCTCAAGCACCACCCCGGCCAGATAGCCTTTCCCGGTGGCAAGGTGGATGCGGGCGATGCCGGGCCAAAGGCCGCCGCCCTGCGGGAATCGCGTGAAGAGATCGGCCTTGATCCGGCCCGCGTCACCATCCTTGGCACGCTGCCGCCGCATCAGACAGTCACGGGTTTTTCCATCACCCCGCATCTGGGCCTGATCCAAGGTAATTTCACCCCGACACCTGAGGTAGGCGAGGTTGAAGAGGTGTTCACTGTCCCCCTCTCTCACGTTCTTGATCCGGCGATGTTTTCCGTCCAGCGCAGGCGCTGGATGGGGGAATGGCGGCGCTACTATGCCGTGCCCTACGGTCCCTATTACATCTGGGGCGCCACCGCGCGTATTCTGCGGGGGCTGGCAGATCGGATGGGGCAATGAAGGTTTCGGGCGACTGGCTGACGCATGCGGGCACTCAATCCCTTTGCGCCACGTTGGACGCCGCGGGGTATCGCGCGCTTTTCGTCGGCGGCTGCGTGCGCAATGCGCTTCTGGGCGAACCGGTCGCGGATGTTGACCTGGCCACCGACGCAACCCCGGAAAACGTCACGAACATTGCGGAAAACGCCGGCTTCAAGGTTGTGCCCACCGGATTTGACCATGGAACGGTAACCGTCATCGCCGGGGGTAAGCCGCATGAGGTGACCACCTTCCGCCGCGATGTTGAAACCGATGGCCGCCGCGCGGTGGTCGCCTTCTCTACCCACATCAAGGAAGACGCAGCCCGCCGCGATTTTACGATGAACGCCCTGTACGCCGATGCGAGGGGCATGGTCATCGACCCGCTGAACGGTCTGCCCGACCTTCAAGCGCGCCATGTCCGCTTTGTCGGCGACGCTGAGACCCGGATTCGCGAGGACTACCTGCGCATCCTGCGCTTCTTCCGCTTTCACGCTGCCTACGGCGATCCAGCCGGGGGCCTGGACCCCGAAGCCCTTGGCGCCTGTGCGGTACTTTCTGCCGGGTTAGAGACGATTTCCAAGGAACGCATCGGGGCTGAGATGCGAAAGCTGCTGTCAGCGCCAGACCCTGCGCCAGCCGTGGCCGCTATGGCCGCCGCAGGGGTTCTGGCGCAAATCCTGCCCGGTGCAGACCATCACGCGCTGGCCCCGCTTGTCCATCTGGAAGGCGATACCGCGCCAAGCTGGCTTCGGCGTCTTGCCGTTCTGGGGGGCGAGGATCCGGCAGTCTCCCTCCGCCTCTCGCGCCCAGAGGCGCGCGCCCTTGCCGCCCTGCGTGAGGCGATCGGCACCTTGCACACTCCCGCCGCCCTTGGCTGGAAACTGGGCGCTAAGCTTGGGGTCGATGCCGTGCTGACCCGCGCTGCCACCCTCAGTGCGCCGGTCCCGACTGGCTGGGGGGCTGAAGTATCGCAAGGTGCCGGTGCCACCTTTCCCCTTACCGCCTCTGACCTGATGCCAGCCCTGCAAGGCGTGGCGCTGGGCGAAAGCCTTCAGGTGCTCGAGGCGAAGTGGCTTGCGTCAAACCTTACACTCAGCCGTGAGGACCTTCTGAAAGGGGCGTGACAATCTGCCCCGGGTGCGCTAGGACACCGTCACCCAAAAAGGAGACCAGCATGGACATCGGGATTTCGCCTCGACTCACCTGAGTTGACCGGTCCCGTCGTGGCGGTCGCTTGCAGGCACCGCTTCACCCCCATCGCTGCCACTTCCTCCGGGTATCCCCACATGTTCCGTTTCTTTGAAAACCTTGTCGATCCCTATCAGCCCTATGCTGAACAGGACGCCCCGCCCACCCGGCTTTGGCCGTTTCTGAAGGACTATGTGCGCCCGTTCAAAGGCGTTTTCGCTGTGACCGCGCTGTTTTCCGTGGGCAACGCGGTGCTGGACGTCGGCATGATCTGGTATCTCGGCCGGCTGGTTGACCTGATGTCCGGCCAGACCCCCGCCGATTTCCTGTCGGCGCACTGGGTGGAGCTGGTCATTGTCACCTGTGTGATCCTGTTTCTTCGGCCCTTGGTCGCGGGCGGGTCGGTTGGTCTTTTGCACAACACCATCCTGACGAACTTCGGTACGATGATGCGCTGGCGTGCGCACCGGCATGTGCTGCGCCAACCCGTCGGCTGGTTTGAAAGCGATTTCGCAGGGCGGATTGCCAACCGGATCATGCAGGCCCCGCCTGCCGCCGGGGACGCCGTCTTTCAGGTCTTCGACATGGCCGCCTTCGCCGCCGCGACCTTTATCGGCGCACTGTTGATGCTGTTTGAGGCTGACCCCCGGTTGATGGTGCCTCTCCTGCTCTGGGTTGCCGGTTATATCGCCCTGATGCGCTGGACGATCCGCCGCGCGGGGCCGGCCTCGCAAGCGTCAAGTGAAGCGCGCAGCGCAGTGACGGGGCGTGTGGTGGACAGCTATGCCAACATCCATTCGGTCAAGCTGTTCGCCCACAAGGAGTCCGAACTGAACTACGCCAAAGACGCGATCGAAACTGCCCGCAAGACCTTTCAGACGGAAATGCGCATTGTCACCAAGATGGACGTGGCGCTGACCCTGCTGAACGGCCTGATGATCATGAGCGTCGGCGGGCTGGCGATGTGGTTTTGGGTGCAGGGCAGTGCCACCATCGGTGTGGTTGCCGCCGCTGTGGCGCTGGTGCTGCGCATCAACTCGATGACCTATTGGATCATGTGGGCGTCAACCAATCTGGTCCAGAACCTTGGCACCCTTGCCGAGGGGATGGAGACGATTGCCCAACCCATCACGCTGGTGGACAAACCCTCTGCCAAGCCGTTGTCCTTTGCCGCCGGGATGCTGGAACTGCGCGACGTCAGCCACCACTACGGGCGCGGCTTTGGCGGGTTGCGCAACGTCAGCCTGACAATCCGGCCGGGGGAAAAGATTGGCGTCGTCGGTCGCTCGGGCGCTGGGAAATCGACCCTCGTGAAGCTGATCCTGCGGTTTTATGATACCGAATCCGGCGCGATCCTGATCGACGGCCAGAACATCGCCGACGTCACGCAGGACAGCCTGCGCCAGCAGATCGGCATGGTTCAGCAAGACAGCAGCCTTCTTC
Organism: Paracoccaceae bacterium; assembly: GCA_031425675.1. Classification (GTDB taxonomy): domain Bacteria; phylum Pseudomonadota; class Alphaproteobacteria; order Rhodobacterales; family Rhodobacteraceae; genus Tabrizicola. Next base: position 38,207 of record JANPJU010000179.1, read on the forward strand.
ACCGGTCGGTTCGGGACAACGTCCTGTATGGTCGGCCCGATGCGACCGAAGAGATGATGATTGCCGCCGCGAAGAAGGCCGAGGCGCATGATTTCATACTGATGTTGGAAGACCCACAGGGCCGCCGCGGCTATGACGCGCACGTCGGCGAACGTGGGGTGAAACTTTCCGGTGGGCAAAGGCAACGTGTCGCCCTTGCGCGCGTTATCCTCAAGGACGCGCCAATCCTCATTCTGGATGAGGCGACCTCCGCACTCGATTCCGAGGCCGAGGCCGCCATTCAGCAGGCGCTTTACGGGGTGATGGCGGGGAAGACCGTGATCGCCATTGCGCACCGGTTGTCTACCATCGCCGCCATGGACCGGATCGTGGTTCTGGAAGATGGTCAGGTCGCGGAAGATGGCCCACATGCCGTGCTTTTGCGGCAGAACGGGCTATATGCACGGTTCTGGGCGCGTCAATCCGGCGGGTTCATCGGTCTGGAAGAGGACGCGGCAGAGTGAGCTCCCTGATCCGTCTTGGCGATGCGATTGACGCCTTCCGGCCCGCGGAAGGCAACCCGCCGCAAAGCTTGGGCGCCTTCATGCGCTGGTGTCTGGCCGGGTCCTGGCCGATGCTGCTGCTTGCCGGCGTGCTGTCTTCGGCCGCCGGCGTGACCGAGGTTGTCTCTGCGCTGATCCTTGGCTGGGTCGTCGATGCTGCGGTCACCACCAGTCCGACCAACTTTTTCAGTGACCACTGGTCGCTGATGGCCTGGTTTGTCGCCTTCTACCTGATCCTGCGCCCCCTGGCCTTCGCCATCTCCTCTGCGTCAAACAGCATTGTCATCGGCCCGAACGTGATGCCGCTTGTTCTTAGCCGTCTGCACCGCTGGACGCTTGGGCAAGCCGTCACCTTCTTCGACAACGACTTTGCCGGTCGAATTGCGCAAAAGCAGATGCAGGCCGCGCGGGCAGTCACGGATGTCGCGACCGAAGTCATCAACACCGTCTGCTTTGCGCTGGCGTCAGTCATTGGGTCGGTGGCGTTCCTTATCCTTGTCGACCTCCGCGTCGCCGGGGCGCTTCTTGTCTGGCTGGTCGCCTACATTCTGCTGATCCGCTACTTCATGCCGATGATCCGCAAGAACTCTGCCGCGCGCGCGTCTAGCCGGGCAATGGTGTCAGGGCAGGTCGTGGACACGATTACCAACATCAAGACGGTCAAGCTGTTTGCCCACGCTGCGTTTGAGGATCGTGTCGCCCTCGACGCGATGGAGGTGTTCCGCGACCGTTCGCTTGAATTTGGCGTCATCTCAACCTGGTTCCGCTTTTCGCTTATGTTGCTGGCGGGTGTGCTGCCGGTTCTGTTGATCGGTGGCACGGTGCTTCTGTGGCAACAGGGCCAGGCCACCGCGGGTGAGATTGCAGCGGCCGGGGCCATCGCCATGCGCATTGCGCAGATGTCGGGCTGGGTCAGCTTTACGTTGATGAGCATCTACACAAGCGTCGGTGAAGTTGAGGATGGGATGCGCACGCTTTCGGCCCCTCACACGTTGACCGACACGCCAGACGCGCAAGCCCTGCCACGCGTGAAGGGTGAAATCCGTTTTGACAACGTCACGTTCGCTTATGGCCGGGAACGCGGTGGGGTTCAGGATGTGAACCTGACTATCCGTGCGGGGGAAAAGCTGGGCATCGTGGGCGCTTCGGGTGCGGGGAAGTCGTCGCTCGTCTCGCTGCTTCTGCGGCTTTACGATCCTGAGGACGGCGCGATTTCCGTTGATGGTCATGACCTGCGCCACGTCACACAGGAAAGCCTGCGCCGTCAGATCGGCATGGTCACGCAGGAAACCGCGATGTTCAACCGGTCGGCCCGCGACAACATTGCCTATGGCCGGCCGGAGGCGTCAGAGGCCGAAATCACTGCCGCCGCCAAAGCCGCAGAGGCGGATGAGTTCATCGAAGGCATGGCCGATCACCAGAACCGCAAGGGTTATGATGCCTTTCTTGGTGAACGTGGGGTCAAGTTGTCCGGCGGCCAGCGCCAACGCATCGCGCTTGCCCGCGCGTTCCTGAAAGACGCACCAATCCTGGTGCTGGATGAGGCGACAAGTGCGCTGGACAGTGAAGTTGAGGCGTCGATTCAAGAGGCCCTGTCCCGCGTGATGATCGGCAAGACCGTCCTTGCCATCGCCCACCGGCTTTCGACCATCGCCGAGATGGACCGGATCATCGTGCTTGACCGGGGCCGCATTGTGGAAACCGGCAGCCATGACGACCTGCTGGCGAAGGACGGGCTTTACGCGCGCTATTGGAAGCGGCAATCCGGCGGCTTCATTGGCACCGAAGATGACCAGGAAGCGGCGGAGTGATCGTCACCATCGAACGTCTCGGCCACCACGGCGATGGCATCGCCGAGGGTCCGATCTTCGTCGCATGCGTCCTGCCCGGTGAGACCGTCGAAGGCACGGCGGACGGTGATCGGCTGTTGAACCCCAAGATCATCACGCCCTCCATCGACCGGGTGAAACCACCTTGCCGCCACGCCCGCGCTTGTGGCGGCTGCCAGTTGCAGCACGCGTCCGACAGCTTTGTTGCTGGGTGGAAGCAGCATGTCGTCGAAACCGCTCTGTCGGGGCAGGGCCTGTCTGCCACCTTCCTGCCAATGCACACTTCGCCCCCGAACAGTCGCCGCCGGGCCACGCTTTCGGCGCGGCGCACCAAATCCGGCGCACTGGTTGGTTTTCATGCCCGCGCGTCCGACACCATCGCCGAGATCCCCGAATGCCAGCTTCTGCACCCCGCGCTGATTGCCGCCTTTCCGGGCCTGCAGGCGCTGGTCATCCTTGGTGGGTCGCGCACAGCAGAGCTGGCGCTGCAGATCACCGTTACCAAGGGCGGCCCCGATGTGGTGGTCACGGGTGGCAAGGCGCTCGACTCAGCGTTGCAGCTTGATCTGGCCCGCACGGTTGAGGCGCATGGCTTTTCCCGGCTGACCTGGAACGGTGAGGCGATTGCCCTGCGTGACCGCCCGGCGCAAAGCGTTGGCAGTGCGACCGTCATCCCGCCGCCGGGGGCGTTCCTGCAAGCCACACCGCAGGGTGAGGCAGCGATTTTGGCTGCCATCCGCAGTGCAATTGGCGTGCAAAAGCGCGTAGTAGACCTGTTCAGCGGCATCGGCACGTTTGCCTTGCCCTTGGCCGAAGTGTCCGAGGTTCACGCTGTCGAGGGCGACCGGGCCATGACGGACGCGCTGGAAACCGCCGTGCGCCACACCCAGAACCTGCGCCGCATCACGGTTGAGACGCGGGATCTATTCCGCCGCCCATTGGACGTGGAAGACCTGAAGTCTTTCAGCGCCGCCGTGATTGACCCACCCCGCGCCGGGGCCGAGGCGCAGATCGCCGCGCTGGCGCAGTCGGGCATCCCGGTGATCGCGGCGGTGTCCTGCAACCCCGTCACCTTTGCCCGCGATGCAAAGACCTTGCTGGCCGGGGGCTACCGGCTGGATTGGGTGCAAGTGATCGACCAGTTCCGCTGGTCTACTCATGTCGAACTCGCCGCGCGCTTCAGCCGCCCCGCCTGACATATCCGTGAACGCCGCCGCGCGCCACCAAGGCTAGGCAGCCCGCGCAGTTTCCTGTAATGCTTAGGAAAAAAGGGGCTTGGGCAGGCATGCGGCTTTTCAGACTGTTGGTCATCCTGGTGATGGCGCTGGCCCTGACAGCCTGCGGCAACTCCAAACTCCGGCGCTATAACGGCCCTGAAGTGACGCAGGTCCACGTCTACAAGACAGACCGCAAGATGTTGTTGATTCACAACGATCGTGTGTTGGAGTCGTTCGACATCGCGCTGGGCTTTGCACCGACGGGGCACAAGCAGTTCGAAGGCGACGGCAAGACGCCGGAAGGTGCCTACTACATCACCCACAAGAACCCCAACTCGGATTACCATCTGTCCCTGGGGATTTCCTACCCGAACGCCGCCGACATCGCCTTTGCCGAAGCCGCAGGCAAAGAGCCCGGCGGTGCGATCGTTGTTCACGGCGGGCCGAAAAAGCCGGTGACGCGCCGCGACTGGACCTGGGGTTGCGTCGCCGTTTCGGACAAGGAGATGGAGGTCATCTATTCCATGGTTGAACCGGGCACCCCGATCTTCATCATGCCCTGAACGGGCAAGACCCAAAGACCAGATCAGGCCCCGGTCACCATCGTCCACCAGATCTTGCCGCTGGTTTCCTGAAACCAGGCAAAGCCCATCAGCCGCGCCGCCGGGTCCATGATGATAGCGCGGGTGTCGGGCTGGGCCATCCAGGTCGACAGCGTCTCAAGCTCGGTTTCATAGGTTTCCGAGATCAACTCGCCCACCAGCCGTCCGGTATAACCGCTGCGCTGCACCCGGAGCAGGGGCGACGACCCGTCCGATCCGAAATGCCATGGCCGGTTCTGCACCGCCATGTCGCGCGCATGGGTGGCGGCGGCGGCGTTCAGGCTGGAATCAAAAGCCAACGGCGACAAAGACCGCGCGGCTCGCAGTGTGTTTACCGAATCAAGCAGCCGGAACGACACAACCCGTTCATCCCCCGGTTTGATCGTATAGACCCGAGGCAAGGGCCGACCATCCGCGCCCAGCGTCGGCGTGGTGGGCGTGCAGGCCGCCAGCGTCAGGCCAGCGCCCATCAGCAGAAAAAGTCGTCTGTCCATTGCATCCACCAATCCGTGCCACATCCCGCGGCTGTTGATCCCTCCATAGCGAAAGCGCGCGGCGGGTTCAAACGGGCTTCTTGCCCATCGGCAAAGGCTGACACCACTTTGATTTGCCGTTTCCGCGCGAAAGGACTATAGCCCGGCTGAAATATAACGAAGCAGGAGTATTCTGATGGCACAGGACCCGATTTCTCGGCGCGCAGTGCTTGGTGGCGCAGTTGGAGTTGCCGGTCTGGCGGCTCTGCCGGCGTTCGCGCTGGAAGACAGCACCGAGTTTCAGGCCCCCGCGTCGTCCAGCGTGCGCAACAACGCGTCCAGCTTCCGTATGCTGCAGTGGCAGGACCACTTCGACAACACCCGCAACGGGGCCATCCTGGTGGACGTCACCTCGCGTGCATTGCACTACTGGTCTGAGGACCAGTCGATCTATCGGCTTTATCCGACATCGGTGCCTTTGACCGAAGACCTGACCCGCCGGGGCCGGACCGAGGTTGTGCAAAAGGTCGTGAACCCAAGCTGGCGTCCGACGCCGGCGATGAAAGAGCGCAATCCCGAATGGCCGGATGTCGTCGAAGGTGGCGCCAAGGATAACCCGCTGGGCACCCGCGCGCTGTATCTGTCCTGGACGTACTACCGTATCCACGGCACCCACGACACCCGCAAGATCGGCCGGAAATCATCGAACGGCTGTGTCGGGCTTTACAACGAACACATTGAAGAGCTGTTCGAAATGGCGAAGGTCGGCACCCAGGTGATCCTGATCTGACGCCCTGCACGGGGCGCGGACTGGAGGGTTTCACACCCTCCAGACCACCCGTGGAGTACTTGGAAAAAGAGCAAGCACATTTTGAATCAAATGCTTGCGGTTCGAAGGGCTTGCGGCTTAGCCCAGCCTTGGCAGCCAGCCGGCCAAGTTCTCTTCGATCACGGTGACTAGCGCTTTGATATGGGCGACATCGTCATTCAGGCAGGGGATGTAGGTGAAACTTTCGCCGCCGGCATGTTCGAACGCCTCACGGATCTCGCCGTTGATTTCTTCCAGCGTCTCGATGCAGTCGGCGCTGAAGGCGGGCGCCATCACGGCAATGCGCTTTTTACCCGCTTTGGCCAGTTCGGCCACATATTCCACGGTGTAAGGCTTCAACCATTCTTCCGGACCGAAAACCGACTGGAAGGTGGTGTCGATTGATCCCTTCTGCCAGCCCAGCCGTTCGCGCAACAGGCGTGAGGTTTTCTGGCACTGGCAGTGATAGGGGTCACCCTCCATCAGATAGCGCTTTGGCATGCCATGGTAGCTTGCCACCAGCACATCGGGCGTGTGGTCCAGCTTGGCATAGGCCGCCGTGACCGACTGGGCGAGGGCGTCGATATAGGCCGGATGCTCAAAATACTCCGGCACGGTGCGCACGGACGGCTGACGCTTTTCCTTCATCAGGGCGCGGAAAAACTGGTCATTCGCGGTGGCCGAGGTGGCCCCTGCGTAGTGGGGGTAAAGCGGGAAGAACAGGATCTTTTCACACCCCGCCTCAACCATCGCCCGTACTTTCGTTTCGGTCGATGGATTGCCATAACGCATGCAGAAATCGACCATGACCTCGGCCCCGTGGCGGGCAGCGATGGTCTGGCCAATGGCGGAAGTCTGCGCCTTGGTGATCGTCAGCAGCGGGCTTTCGTTAAGGTCATGGTTCCAGATCAGCTTGTAATTCGCGCCGGATGAAAACGGGCGTTTGGTCAAGATTACCAGTTGCAACAGCGGTTGCCACAGCCAGCTGGAGTAGTCGACGACGCGCTTGTCGGACAGAAACTCATTCAGATAGCGCCGCATAGACCAGTAGTCATAGCTGTCCGGCGTGCCAAGGTTGGCAAGAAGCACCCCGATCTTCGCCTTGCGGACGGGCGGATGCGTGGCGGGTGCGTGGGCCAGCCGGCCTTCACCCGGGGTGATCAGGCCTTCGACGGATGGCATGGGTTTTGCGTCCAGCATTTGGCTTCTTTCCGAGGAGATTATTGCGGGGACATATAGGCTATGGCGGGCGGGTCAACCGCCCTTGGGCAAAGGTTCTTGCCGAACGCCAAGGACATCGGCCAGTCGTGTCTTGGCAGACCCCGGGCGCAGGGGCTTTTGCTGGCTGTCATGCGGGGCCCAGCCGGTCAGGAACACGAGGTCAAAGGTCGCGCGCAGATGGCCCTCGGGTGTCGCGAAACTTGCAGCATAAACCGCCTCGGCTGCGGCCATCACCGCGCGGCTGCTGAAGCGGCGCAGGCGGGCGGCGAGCGCGTTGCCTTCGCCCATCGCGCGCAGGTCGGCGCAAAGACTGGCGAAGCTGGAGTAGTGCACCGTCTGGGTAAAGCTGTCCGCCACCGGCAGGGCAAAACCCGCCCGCTGCATCAGGCCGCCAAGATCGCGGATCTCGGCCATCGGCAACACGCGGGGGGAAAGGCCGCCGGTCACCAGCGCCTCCGCCTCGGCCAGCGAGGAGCGCAGTTCGTTCAGCGTCCGACCCCCCGGCAGAACGGCGATGAACAGGCCATCGGGGCGCAGGGCGTGGCGGCATTGCACCAGCTGGCCCAGGGGATCATCGGCCCAGTGCAGGCCCATGGCATGGATTACCAGATCATGCGTGCCGGGAGAAAGCGCCAGCATCTCATCATCGCCCACCAGCTGCGCGTTGGGGATTTCTGCCCAGATTTCGGGAAATCCGGTCACTATGGCGGGCGTTGTAAAGGTTCTGTTAACCTCGGTCAGTCTTTCCTGAATGTCGGCAAGGGCGGCGCGGTGCAGGAACAGCGCGCTGTCATGGCGGGCCAAGCTACGGGCGCGGGCGCGCTGGCGCAGCAGGGCGCGCCGGTCGGTCAAGGGGGGCGGTGCGGTCATCGCCGGGACATTAGGGGGCGGACATGGGAATGCAAGCCGCGCTGCATGTGCTGTATCCGCCGCAATGCATCAGTTGTGCAGCACCGGTGACCAGCGATTTTGGCCTGTGCAGCGAGTGCTGGCGCGACACGCCGTTCATTGGCGGCCTTGTCTGCGACCAATGTGGCGTGCCCTTGCCAGGGTCGGATACGGGTGAGCGGGTGATCTGCGACGACTGCATGACCATCGCGCGGCCCTGGGGTCAGGGGCGGTCAGCGCTGCTTTACCGCGACAACGCACGCAGTCTGGTGCTGGCGCTGAAACATGGCGACCGGATGGACCTTGCCCGGCCTGCGGCCGCGTGGATGCTGAAGGCGGCGCGGCCCATGTTGCGACCGGGAATGCTGCTGGTGCCGGTGCCGCTGCACTGGTTCCGGTTGATCCGCCGCAAGTACAATCAGGCGGCGCTGTTGTCGAAGATCGTCGCGGCCTCGGCAGGGCTGAACCATTGCCCGGATGCGCTGATCCGTCACAGGTCCACCGGCACGCAAGAGGGTCGCACGCGGGATGGCCGTTTCGCCAACCTGATCGGGGCGTTTTCGGTGCCGCCGCGCCGGGCAGTGCTGATCGAGGACCATGATATCTTGCTGGTGGATGACGTCATGACTTCGGGCGCGACCTTTGCGGCGGCGACGGAGGCGCTTTTTGTGGCAGGTGCGCGATCGGTATCGGTGCTGTCGCTGGCGCGCGTTGCGAAGGATGCGTGAATCCCTGTAGTCTTGGCGCAAAGAGGTTCCTCATGCGCCCTGTCGAGATTTATACCACTCCATTCTGCCCCTATTGCCACGCTGCCAAGCGCCTGCTGGACCGCAAGGGCGTGGCGTATACCGAGATTGACGTCAGCCGTGACTCATCCTTGCGCGCAACGATGATGCAGCGGGCGGCGGGTCGCCGGACGGTGCCGCAGATCTTTATCGGCAGCACCCATGTCGGCGGGTCGGATGACCTGCACGCGCTGGACCATGCGGGCAAGCTTGACCCGCTTCTGGCTGGATGATGCGGGCCGCGCTGGTCCAGTTGTCGGTGACCGATGATCCGGCGGCCAACCTTGCTGCGACGGTTGCCTATGTCCGGCAGGCGGCGGCATCTGGGGCCGGATTCATCCTGACGCCAGAGCTGACCAACGGGCTAAGTTCCAGCCGTGCGCACCAGCGCGAGGTTTTCCGTCATGAAGGGGACGACCCAACCCTTGCCGCCCTGCGGGATGTGGCGGAGGTGGCGGGCGTCTGGCTGCTGATCGGGTCGCTTGGGCTGCTGACCGGCGACGTGGACGGCCGGTTTGCCAATCGCAGCTTCCTGATCGGGCCGGATGGCGCCGTGATGGCGCGCTATGACAAGATTCACATGTTTGACGTGAACGTCTCGGCCACCGAGGTTTACCGCGAGAGTGAGGGGTATCGTCCTGGCACATCGGCAGTTGTGGCGGAAACGCCATTTGCCAGGATCGGGATGACGGTGTGCTATGACCTGCGGTTTCCAGCCCTCTATCGCCGTCTGGCGCAGGCGGGGGCCGGGATTCTGACTGTGCCAGCCGCCTTCAACCACATCACCGGCGCAGCGCATTGGGAGGTGTTGTTGCGCGCCCGGGCAATTGAAACCGGATGCTTCGTGCTTGCCCCGGCGCAAACCGGGTTTCACGCCGAAGCCCATGGCAAGGGGCGCCGGACCCATGGCCATTCGCTGGCCGTTGCCCCCTGGGGCGAGGTTCTGGCCGATGCAGGAACTGACCCGGGTGTCACGCTTGTTGACCTTGACCTTTCCTGCGTGGCCGAGGCGCGGCACCGGGTGCCGTCGCTGACCCATGACCGGGGCTTTGACGGGCCATGACCGCCGAAAAACCCTTTGCGGACAAGACCGACGACACGGCGGTTGCCCTGTTTGGTGAGCTTTTCATGGCCGACCAGCTGGCACGCAACCGTATCTCCAAGGTCTTGCCCAAGGGGATGGAGATTTCGCATTTCTCGGTCCTGAACCACCTTGCCCGGATCAATGACGAACGCACCCCGGCGCAGTTGGCCAAGTCGTTTCATGTCACGCGCGGGGCGATGTCGAATACGCTGAACCGGCTGGAATGGGCCGGTCACGTCCACATCCGCCCCGATTGGGAGGATGCACGGCAGAAATTTGTGGCAATCAGCCCGTCGGGCCGGGCGGCGCGCGATTCGGCGGTGGCCAGCGTGGTGCCCCTGATTGCCGAGGTGGTGCAGTCCTTGGGCGCAGACCGCGTGCGTGCGCTTTTGCCGGTGCTGCGAGAGTTGCGGATCAAGCTGGAAGAAGCCGGCCCCTGACCGGTCAACGCGCCCGACCGATAAAGTTCCTGTGATCAGGCTGCGAAAACTGTGGCCAAAGGTCAGCGGTTGCGCAGTTTGAATATCGTTTTGGATGATAGGTCTTGCCCTGCCTTGCGGTTCTTCGCATAGACTGAGTTTGAGACCTTAGGTACCGGACATCATGTTGTATATGCCCCGTCGTCTGCTTGCCGCGCTTGCGGTCCTTTCTGTTGCAAGCGGTGCCCCCGCCCATGCGGAGATGATCCCCTCGTTGAACGTAAACGGCTCGACGGGCTTGATCGATCTGCCCTCGGGCGAGGCGCAGGATGATGCAACCTTCAGTTTCACCACGGCGCTGCTTGGGCCGACCACCCGTGCCACGATCAGCTTTCAGTTCTCTGAACGCCTGTCGGGTTCGTTCCGATTCCTTACCTGGCGCGACTGGGACAATGTGATACCCGGTGACTCCAAGTTGCTCGATCGCGGATTTGACCTGCGTTACCAGTTGCTGAAGGAAAGCAATTATATTCCGTCGCTGACGATCGGCCTGATCGACTTCGCAAGTGAGGGCCGGTTCTCCTCTGAATACATCGCCGCGACCAAGGGGTTTGGCGACCGGGTCAAGGTGACTGCCGGGCTTGGCTGGGGCCGCCTCGGCACAGATGGGGCGATCGGCCAGCCGTTCGGCGACCGCCCTGCGCTGACCTCAAGCGATTTCGGCAAGCCCAACGTTGATCAGTGGTTCCGTGGCGATGCCGCCCCTTTCGCCGGGGTTGAGGTGAAGCTTACCGACACCTGGACGTTCAAGGGCGAATATTCGTCAGACGCGTATGTTGAGGAAAGTGACATCCGCGGCCAGATCGACCGCGACAGCCCGTTCAACTTTGGTTTTGAATACCAAAAGGGCGCCAATGCCCGGTTCGGCGTTTACTCCATGTATGGGAGTGAGGTCGGCCTGGTCTTTCATTTGATCCTTGACCCGAAAAACCGTGCAACCGGTGGGGTGATGGGGGCCGCTCCTGTCGCGGTGAATTCGCGGCCCACACGCACGTTGGACCCCGATGCTTATGATGGCGGCTGGGTCACCCAGGCTGACGCCGGGCCGCTTTTGCGCAAGAACCTTGCCAAGCGTCTGGCGGTGGATGGGATCGTCATTGAAGATCTTGCCTATACCGCCTCGACCGTCCAGATCCGCATCCGCAACAACCGCATTGATGCGGGCGCGCAGGCCATTGGCCGGACGGCCCGTGCCCTTAGCCATGTCATGCCCGCGTCGGTTGAGGTGTTCGAGATTGTGCCCGTCGTCAAAGGCATCGGTGCCTCCAAGGTCACGATCCGCCGCACCGACCTTGAACAGCTTGAATTTGCCGCCGACAACGCAACCCTTCTGCGCCAACGCGTGTCCATCACGGATGCCGGTCCGGTGCCTTCGAACGCCCTTGGCGGCGACGGCCTGTATCCCCGCTTTTCATGGAGCCTGAGGCCCGCGTTCCGCATGACCGAACCGCTGAAGGGGGACCTTGGGCTTCGGCTGTCGGCTTCCTATGACATTCAGCCCGGTCTGGTCCTGGCCGGGTCGATCTACGGTCGCGTGATCGGCAACATTGATCGCAGTGGAAACCCTTCCGGCTCCGTCTTGCAGCCGGTACGCACCGATGGTGGCCGCTATGCCAAGTTCGGCGACCCGGCGCTGCAGTCGCTGACCCTGGCCTGGTATGCCCGCCCCGCAGCAGACGTCTATTCCCGGGTTACGGTGGGTTACCTTGAACGTATGCATGCCGGCGTCTCGGGCGAGGTGCTTTGGAAACCGGTGGACAGCCAACTCGCCCTTGGGGCCGAAGTGAATTACACCAAGCAGCGTGACACAGATGGCGGGCTAGGCTTTAACGAGTATGACTATGACATCGTCACCGGTCACGTTTCGGCCTATTACGACTTTGGCAATGGCTATGTCGGGCAGCTGGATGTGGGCCGCTATCTGGCCGGTGATACCGGGGCCACAGTTTCGATTGACCGGGTTTTCGTCAACGGCTGGCGCGTCGGTGCCTTTGCAACCGTGACAGACGTGAGCGCGGCTGAGTTCGGCAACGGGGCTTTTGACAAGGGCGTTCGCTTTTCCGTGCCGTTGAACTGGGCGCTGGGCAACCAGTCGAAGAACACCTTTGGCGCAACCCTGCGGCCTTCGACAGGGGATGGCGGTGCCCGGCTGGAAGTGGATGGTCGTCTGTACGACACGATCCGTGATTACCACACCGACGCGCTGGATCCCGAATGGGGCAGGGTGTGGCGTTGAGGATGGGTGTACGCGCGGCTGCCGCCGTCTGCCTGATGGCTGCCTTGGCAGCCTGTGGCAGCAGCAAACCTGAGGCGTCGCCCCTTGTGCTGGCAGTCAGCAGTGTCGCCAAGGCGACGCTGGGCCGTGCGAAGGCAAGCCGTGCGCCCGCAAAGGCCGCCGCCCCGGTCACGCGCGCCGACATCGAAAAGTTCGGCATGCCGATCCTGCGTGCGGTCATTCCCGTGCGGTCAGCCGATGCGCTTTTGACCATCACCGATGTCAAGGGCAGCACTGTCACCTGGGGCACAACCGACGGAACGACCTTCACCCAGCGCGAAGGGGTTCTGATCCAGACGCGCGGTCTTGGGCCTGACCTGATGTCGGCGCAGGCGCCGTCCGCTGCTGCGCTGCGCACCGCAGGCGGAACGCACCAGCGGATTTACTACTTCCTTGGTGAGGATGACCGCAGCACCCGGCGGACGTATGAGTGTACGGTGACGGCTGCGGGCACGGAAGAGATCCAGATTTTCCAGCGCACACACCGTGTCGAGAAGTTTACGGAAACCTGCGGGCGACAGCAGGGGTCCATCAGCAACAGCTTCTGGTTTGAAGGCCCGATGATCCGCAAGTCGCGGCAACTGGCCAGCGGCGGGCTTGGGTTCATCGATTTTGAACGCGTGGTGGACTAACCACCCCTGATCGCACGACGGCGATGAGCGTGGGTAAGGCGCTGGTCTTGCCCACTGCGCGGCCCGTTTCCTGACGCAAAATCCGCTGGCCCCGTCGCGCGGCCACGAAATGTCACACCCCGACTGAACATGCTCAGACCCAGTGGGCCATGGCCACGCACGGCTTTTGGCTGCGCGTGGGGCTGTCAGTAGTCGTTTTCGATGAAGATGCCGATACCGGTTTCTCCATCCCCATCGACTCCCGCCTTGACCGTCACCCCTTTTCGCAGGTCGAGGTTCAGGTTCACGCTGGTCTTGCCGCCCTGTTCAATCTCGACCTCGGTATAAACGTTCTCGGCGATGTATTTGCCAGCGGTCAGCGCGGTTGACCCGTCATCGGCAGTCGCGACGTCAAGGTCATCCAGACCAAAGCCCCGCCGCAACCGATTGACCAGCCCTTCGCCCCCGCGCCCGGCCAGGACTGCTACTGCATTGGCCAGTTGCGCTGCCTGCAAGGGCGAGATGGTGTCCAAGGCCCGCCCGAACAGTAACCGGGCCAGCACTTCTTCCTGCGGCAGGTCGGGGTTTGAGGTGAAGCTGACCACCGGTTCATTCGCGGGCCCTGCAATTCTGACGGAACTGATGACCCCATCACTTTCCGTGCTGGCGGCAATCTGCAAGGTGGGCACGAAACTGCCTTCAAGCGTCAGGTCGGCTTCGGACAAGACCAGCCGTTTGCCCAGAATGTCCAAGCGCCCGCGAATCAGGCTGAAGCTGCCAGAGGGCACGATGGCTGCCGTGGTGCCCAGAAGGCGCAGTTGGCCGCCAAGCTCGGCATCTATGCCGCGCCCACGCAGAAAAATGCGGGGGGCGGATACCGTCAGGTCAAGCCCGAACGCCGCGCCGCCGTCACCTGCTGCGCGCCCGGACGCAGACCCGCCGTCAAGCAAGCCGGCCCGGTCACGCGTGCCCCGTACATCGGCCGGTTCGTTGACGTGGACCAGGTTCAACAGCGCCCCTGCCGTGTCAAAGCCCGATTCAGGCACCCGCACTTCGGCACTGGCTACGGACAGCGCACCACTGATCACGGCCCCGCCTGACAGCGGGCCGTTCACGGCGAGGCTGCCGTTTATGACTGCTTCATAAAGGTTGGGGTCAAACAGCCGCAGCCCATCAAGGCTGATGGACAGGTCTGCCGCAAGTGGCTGGTTTAGGTTGATCGGCCCGTCCACCCGCAGCCGCCCACCCGACGAGAGGCCTGAGGTTGCCGACACCCGCGCCTGACCGCCTTGCAGATCGACCATCGCCTCGATCCCCTGCAGCGCAAAGCCCAGGTTGGGGTCGCTAAGCCGGCCATTGGCCAGCGTGACGCGCCCGGAAAGCGATGTCAGTCGTAGCGGCCCATTCAGCCGCAGGTCATAACGCAGCGGCCCGTCCAGCGACCGGGGTGTCAGGAAGATGTTGGCCAACCCGGCCTGCCCGGTGCCGTTGATCGCCAGATCGGCGGACCCGAAGTCCCGCGCGATCCGGCCATCGACCCGGCCGTCAATCTGACCCGGGCCACGGATTGCGAGGTCCAGATTATAGCCATCAGTTTCTTCGGTGGCGTCACCGGTCAGGGTCAGTGGGCCCTGCAGGTCGGGGATCAAAAGGCCAAGGTTGGCCAGCCGCGCCTCAACCGCCACGGTCCGCAAGGTGTCGCTGACTTCACCCGTTGCGGTGATCGTCAGTTGCGGGTTTGCCAGCCGCGCATCCGTGATGCGAAGCACGCCATCAACCAGCGTCATCTCGGCCGACAGGTCGCTGGCCCCGGCCAGCAGGCGGTTGGCTTGCGCGTTGCCAACCTGTAGCGACGACGCAGCGCCGGACAGCGTGATCCGGCCTTCGGCAGGCGTTCCGTCAAACTGGGCATTCAGAATGGCCGACCCGCCATAGCCTGGCCCAAGGGCGGCCATGTCGGTCAGGGTAATATCGCCCGTCAGGCTGGCCCCGGCTGACGTGATGGTGCCAGACCCCACGGCCGTCAACGGCCCTGCGGTCACATCCAGTGCGCGCAGGGTGGTGCCCTCTTCATTCCGCAGGATGGACAGGACCACGCTGCTTTCGCCTGCCAGAAGGTCGTCAACCGGCTTGATGCCGACACTGAGGCCCTGACCGTCAACCTCGGCAATGCCGTCCAGAAAGCCGGATAACCCGCCGACTGACCCGTCCAGCCGCACGGTGCCACGCCCGGCCAGGGGCCGCCCGGCAAGGGCGGAAAACCGAGACAGGTCTTCGGCGACCACTTCCACCTTGCCGGTGGTAAGAAAGCCGCTTTCCAACCCGCCGATCCGCAGATTGCCGCTTGCTGAAAAGTCTTCGCCCGCAAGGCGCAAGTCGGACAGGCTGACTGCGCCGCTGTCCTCCAGGAAATGAAACCGCAGGCCCCCGGTCAGCGCCTGGCCAAGCGCCGCCGCAAGGCCGGGTTCACTGGGGGCCAACCCATCGGCAAGCAAGGTCAACGTGCCGCCAACGCTGTTGCCCGCCGGGGTACGACCGATACGGCCTGATCCGCTTAGTTCAAGCGTGTCGACCGCAATGTCGGCCCGCGCCAGCCCCAGTACAGAGAGTGCGCCCTTCCACCCGGCGTCACCGGTATCGTTCAGCGACAGACTGAAGGTTCCACTGTCAATCCGCGTCTCAGTGTCGGCGAAGGGAAGTAAAAGCGGAGCACCATCTGGCGAGGCCAGCGTTCCTGACACCGCAATCATCTCGGGCAGGCCATCGGCCGCGATCCGCCCTTGCCCGGCCAGCGTCAGTGACCGCGCGCGCAAGTCGAATTGGTCCAGCGTCACCGCGCCAATGGCCGACCGCGTGGCATCCAGGACCAGACCGATGTCGGTGCCGAAGAATTCCACCATGTCGGGGGCCAGCAGCGGGGCAAGGTTGCCGGCAACTTCCGCCTGCAGGCGGTAACCGGCGACAGCGCCACCGGTCAGGGTTATGGTTCCGGCCAGTCTGTCTTCTCCCCCGGTGGCAAGCCGGATGTCGGCGGCGAAGTTGTCGATCGGCCCCGCGCCCAGCAGCGTCAGCGTCGCCGAGGGCGCTCCGGGCAGGTCAAGAACCTCTGCCACGATCCCGCCTTCGCCTTCAGTGGCGTTCAGATCGACTGCAAGTTGCCCGGTGGCATTGTCATAGCTGGCATCCAGCGTGATCTGCCCCTCTGGCCCCGCATCGCTGCGGATCAGGTCCAGCGTGGCGCTGCCGGTGCCGTCGGCCAGTTGCATGTTTGCCGCAAGACTGCCGGTGATGGCTTGGCCCAGAACCGCCTCACCCAAAGTGATCTCGGCGGCGGCGATGCTGTCGATGGAGATGGATACCGGCAGGTCGGGCAGGCTGAAACCGCTGGCTTCGGGCGAGGGCATGCTGGCCTCACCGGCATAGGGAACCCGCTCCATCACGATTGTCTCGGCGGAAAGCTCGCTGACCTCCAGCGCGCCCGACAACAGGGATGACCGACTCCAGTCCAGCGTGACGCCGGTGATCGTCAGCCAGATCCCATCATCATCGGCAATCGTCAGCCGTTCAATCATCGCGCGGGAGGAGAGCGCCCCGCTGAACCCGGAAATGGTGACCTGCCGCCCGGCACCCGACAGATTGTCTTCAAGAAAAGCGGTCAGATAGTCGCGATCCGCCTCTTCGGTCTGGGCGAAGGCGGGGGCGTGAACCAAGGCAGCGGTTCCACCAAGCGCCGCCATAAGGACAAGGGCCCGCCGCATCAAAACGCCTGCCCCAGACCGATGTAGACCTGCACCCCGTCACCGGTGGTGCCGCTGATCGGGGCGGCCACGTCAAGGCGGATCGGGCCAAAGCCGGTGTCATAGCGCAGACCAAGTCCAGCCCCGGCATGAGGTTCAGAAAAATCGTCCAGAAACCCATCAAGCCCGATGCTGCCCGCATCCACAAAGCCTACCACGCCGATCCGTTCAGTAACCTTGGCGCGCAGTTCCAGCGATCCGCCAAGGAAATACTGCCCGCCGATCAGAAACTCAGGCCCCAGCTCCCGGGTCACGGGAATACCCAAGGACCGATAGGGTTGCCCCCGGACCGTGCCGCCCCCGCCGGAAAAGAACAGCTGATCGCGCGGCGTTTCCAGCAAAGATGGTCCGACAATCGCACCCGCCTGTCCGCGCACCGCAATGACAAAGCGCCCCGCTTCGCCGATGCTGCGATAGGCCCGGGCGTCCACGGTGCCGCGGATGCCGGATCCGGTGGTGCCAAAGCCAAGGAAAGGTTTCAGCGTTGCATCCAGATAGAAGCCGCCGGTCGGGTTGCGGTCATTGTCGCGGCGGTCCCAGGTCACGCCAAGGGGCAGCGACAGGTTACGAAACCGGAACGACCCGCCCGGATCCTCACCATCCTGATAGGAATATGTAATTCCGGCCCGCGCCGTCAGCCGCTCGGAAAAGATGTGCGAAAAGGCCAGACCGAAATCTACAGTGTCGGCGGAATAGTCGATCTCATCCAGATGGGCATAGGTGAAGACAAGCCCGGCTGTCGTGTCTGGGGTCAGCGTGGCAGGACGGTCCAGAGCGACGCCGAACGAGTAGTCGACCCCGCTTTGCCCGGACCCGATGTTCGTCACCGCTCCATCGACCTTCAACCGCTCACCCCCGCCCAGCAGGTTGCGATGCAGCCAGGATCCGGTCAGCGACACACCATCCAGGCTGGCAACTTCGGCCCCAAACGAATAGCGGCGGGGTTTTTGTTCCACCACTGTGGCGGTGATCCCCACAAGGTCGGGCGCGGTGATCGCGTCATCTTCAACCAGGGTCACAGAACTGAAGATGCCAGTCCGGCGCAGGCGGTCTTCGGCGCGGCGCAGGTCGGTTTCGCTGAAGACCTCACCCGTTGGCAGACCGGCAATCTTTTCGATCCGCCGTTCGCGCACCCTTTGTTCGCCCTCAATCGCCAAGGGACCAAAGCGCAGGCGGGGGCCGGGGGTGATACCCACATCCACATCAAGGATCGCGCGGGCATGGTCAGCTGCCACCGCTTCGGCCGCGACCTGAGCCTTGGCATGCCCCACCTCGCGCCAGGCCAGAAGCGACACATCGACTGCCTCACCCACAAGACCGCTTTCTGCAATGCTGCCGGTACGGAACGGTTCAGGAAGCACGGTTTCCGGCGCAAGCGGTGCAATGCTTGTGCCGCCAAAGCGGAACGCAGGCCCGGGATCCACCGTGACAAGAATCTGTGAGATGGCATTCGGGGCACCAAGCGCGGGAATGTTCGCGGCTTCGCGCCCGTCGATCTGAATCCGGATCACGCCAGAGTAGTAACCCTTGCCATAAAGTGCGGCCAGAATCCGGGCATAATCGGCGCGGGCGGCGGCCAGCAAATCCTGCGCTGCGGTCTGGTCTTGAGCCTTCAAGGAAAGCAGCAGCGAAGCAGACTCAACCGCGTCAACCACGGCTTCATCCCCGCCCTGCACCTGAATTTGCAGCTTGTCCAACGCCAGGGCTGGCAGAGCCATCAACCACAGCCCGACCAGACCAGACATCGGCCCGGTGCTGCATGATCCTCGCCGACGGGGCATCAGGGCGTTCTCTCCTTCGGCTTGCGTCCCGGATTATTGCAGCTTGAGAGAGCGGGGGCAATCTTGGCGCAGCGATACATTGGTAAATGTGAAGCGGCGGGATCGGTTCCGGGATCGTCTCAGCTGTCACGCGTTTGTGACCCTGGTTAGGCATTGCTGGCCCACACCAAGGGAGAGCCCGCATGACCGACCGCCCCGACGATCGTGACCCCTATGACCTCGACAAAGCCTATCAGATCAGCACCCCTGCCGAAGCGCGCCAGATGTACGGCGACTGGGCGCAGACCTATGATGACGGGTTCGGCGCTGCCTGGGGCTATATCGCCCCGCGTGAGATTGCGCAGATCCTGCGGGCCGAAATCGCACCGGGGGCCGCGATTCTGGACATTGGCGCTGGAACCGGGCTGGTGGCCGAACACCTGCGCGGACTGACCGTCGATGCGCTGGATATTACGCCCGAGATGCTGGACATCGCCCGACCCAAGGGTCTGTATCGCCACCTCTTGCTGGATGACCTGACCCGAGCGCTGGACATTCCCGACGCCAGCTATGACGCGATCATCAGCTGCGGCACCTTCACCCACGGCCATGTCGGGCCGGAATGCTTCCCCGAACTTCTGCGCATCACCCGCCCGGGCGCTGTCTTTGTCTGCGGCACCATCGGTCCGGTGCTGGACGGGGCGGGCTTCGGCTCTGCCCTCGCGCGGCTGGTGGCGCTGGGCAAGATCACCCCGGTCGTCTGGCATGATATCCCGATTTACGCGGGCGCAGACCATCCGCACAAGGACGACCGGGGTCTGGTGATGGTGTTCTGCCGGGTGTAACGGGCCGCTCGTCGAGCACTTCGTGCACTCCTCGCTTGGGACGGGGTGCGAAGAGTGCAGAACGTGCTTGATGAGCGGTCGGTGTGCGCTGCCCCTTGCAGACTCGTCCCCACTTCCGTATACGCCCTTTCAACAGCGGTTTCGGGGTCCACACCCGAAGCTACCGATCGTCACGGGCGGGCCTCTGGGCCTGCTTTCTTGTTTCTGGAATATGCATGTCCGACCTGATCGCAAAGTCCGCCATCGACCGTCGCCTGGCCGATATCATCACCCCCGCCATCGAAGGGCTGGGGTTTGAACTGGTGCGTGTGCGGCTGATGGGTGGCAAGACCCGCGTGTTGCAGATCATGGCGGACCGGCCGGATGGCGGCATCGGTGTGGACGAGTGTGGCGACATCTCCACTGCCGTTTCCGCCGTGCTGGACGTGGAAGACCCGGTTGAAGAAAACTATGTTCTCGAAGTCTCCTCGCCCGGGATTGACCGGCCGCTGACCCGCCTGAAGGATTTTGAGATGTGGAAGGGCTGGGAAGCCCGGGTTGAAACCTCGGAACTGATCGACGGCCGCCGCCGCTTCAAGGGCGCGCTGGCCGGGGTTGAGGGGGATGAGGTTCTGATCACCATTGAGGAAGCTGGCGAAGAGGTCACCATCGGCCTGAAATTCGACTGGCTGTCCGATGCCAAGCTGATCCTGACGGATGAGCTGATCAGCGAAATGCTGCGGCAGAAGAAGGTTTCCGAACCCGCCGAGGGCGAGTTTGACGAGATCGAGGAAATTGACGGCCTTGACGGGCCAGACAGCGACAGGGACGAGGATGCAGATCCCACCCCGGAAACCAAACACTAACGCGGGAGAAACGATCCATGGCAATCACATCGGCCAACCAGCTGGAGCTTCTGCAGACCGCCGAAGCCGTCGCACGGGAAAAGATGATCGAGCCGGAGCTGGTCATCCAGGCGATGGAAGACAGCCTCGCCCGCGCCGCCAAGTCGCGCTACGGCGCGGAGATGGATATCCGCGTGAAGATCGACCGGAAAACCGGCCGCGCCTCGTTCACCCGCGTCCGCACCGTGGTGGAAGATGACGCCGTGGAAAACCACCATGCACAGGTCACCGCCAAACAGGCGAAAACCTGGCTGGCCGACCCGCAGCTGGGCGATGAGATCATTGACGAAGTGCCCCCGGTCGATCTGGGCCGCATCGCCGCGCAATCGGCCAAGCAGGTGATCCTGCAAAAGGTCCGCGAGGCGGAACGTGACCGTCAGTTCGAAGAATTCAAGGACCGCAAGGGCACCATCATCAACGGTGCCGTCAAGCGTGAGGAATACGGCAACGTCATCGTCGACATCGGCCGTGGCGAAGGCATCCTGCGCCGGAACGAAAAGATCGGCCGCGAAGCCTACCGCATCGGCG
The DNA here is from genome assembly GCA_031425675.1 of Paracoccaceae bacterium. Taxonomy (GTDB): domain Bacteria; phylum Pseudomonadota; class Alphaproteobacteria; order Rhodobacterales; family Rhodobacteraceae; genus Tabrizicola. Next base: position 58,835 of record JANPJU010000179.1, read on the forward strand.
ACCGCATCCGCTGCTTCATCAAGGACGTGCGCCGCGAAGCGCGCGGCCCGCAGGTCTTCCTGTCGCGGACCGACCCGCAATTCATGGCCGAGCTGTTCAAGATGGAAGTGCCGGAAATCTACGATGGCATCATCGAGATCAAGGCCGTTGCCCGTGATCCGGGCTCGCGCGCCAAGATCGCTGTGATCAGCTACGACAACTCCATCGACCCGGTCGGTGCCTGCGTCGGTATGCGCGGCAGCCGTGTGCAGGCCGTGGTGAACGAACTCCAAGGCGAAAAGATCGACATCATTCCGTGGAATCAGGATCAGGCGACGTTCCTGGTGAACGCGCTGCAGCCTGCCGAAGTGTCCAAGGTCGTGATCGACGAAGAGGCTGGCAAGATCGAAGTCGTGGTGCCGGATGAACAGCTGTCGCTGGCCATCGGCCGCCGTGGCCAGAACGTCCGGCTTGCGTCGCAGCTGACCGGCCTTGATATCGACATCATGACCGAGACCGAGGAATCCTCGCGCCGTCAGGCCGAATTCGCCGAACGCACCAAGCTGTTCATGGACACGCTCGACGTCGATGAGATGATGGCGCAGTTGCTGGTCTCGGAAGGGTTCACCAACCTGGAAGAAGTGGCTTACGTCGATCTGGACGAACTGCTGTCGATCGACGGCTTTGATGAAGGCACCGCCGGCGAACTTCAGGCCCGTGCGCGTGACTATCTGGAAGCCGCCAACACCAAGGCGATGGAAAACGCCCGCGCCCTGGGTGTCGAAGACAGCCTTGTCGGCTTTGAAGGGCTGACCCCCCAGATGCTTGAGGCGCTGGGTGGTGACGGCATCAAGACGCTGGAAGACTTCGCCACCTGCGCCGACTGGGAGCTGGCTGGCGGTTGGACCACCGAAAACGGCGCGCGCAAGAAGGACGAAGGCGTGCTTGAAAAGTTCGACATGACGCTGGAGGAAGCGCAGCACCTGATCATGACCGCCCGCGTCATGCTGGGCTGGGTGGACCCCGCCGATCTGGAACAGCCCGCCGAAGTTGCGGTCGAAGACGAGGAGGCCGAGGTCTGACCCCAGACCTCGGAAACCAGAAGCGCATGACGCGCGGCGGCCGGGAAAAAGATCAGGACGAACCGGAACGCAAGTGTATTGCGACCGGGGAAAGCCAACCAAAAGCGGGATTGATCCGCTTTTGCGTTGGCCCTGATGGCATGGTTGTGCCTGATATCATGGGCAAGCTGCCGGGTCGGGGCATCTATGTCGCCGCTGACAAGGCGGCCCTGGCACTGGCGGCCAAGAAAAACCTGTTCTCACGCGCGGCCCGCCAGGCGGTGAAAGTGCCAGACAATCTGCCCGAACTGGTGGAACATCTGATCCGGCGCCGGGTGATCGACACGCTTAGTCTGGCCCGCAAGGCAGGCGATGCGGTGATGGGGTATGAGAAGGTCAAGGACTGGCTGGCAAAGGGCTCGGCGGCAACGCTGATCCAAGCCAGTGACGGGTCGGAACGCGGGAAAACCAAGCTGCATGCGCCGGAAGGCAAGCATGGCTTTATCGGCGTGCTGACGGCTGAGGAAATCGGTTTGGCATTCGGGCGGGATCGTGCGATACACGCCGCGCTTGCCGCTGGTGGACTCAGAACGCGTGTTGTAGAGGAAGCGGCAAGGCTGGCCGGCCTACGGGCTGGTGGGCATGACGGCGGTGATACCGCCATGAAGGATACGTAAGACGCATGAGCGATACAGACGGCAAGAAACCTCTTGGCCTCGGGGGCGCCCCCCGTTCCGGACAGGTGAAGCAAAGCTTCAGCCACGGACGGACCAAGAGCGTTGTGGTCGAAACCAAACGAAAGCGCGTGGTGGTCCCCACCGCCGCCCCCAAGCCGGGCACCCCCGGCACGGGCCAACCGGCCACGCCGACCAACTACGGTGATCCGTCCAAGCGCCCCGCCGGTATTTCTGACGCCGAGATGGACCGCCGCATGGCCGCCCTCCGCGCCGCCAAGGCGCGTGAGGCCGAAGACGCGGTCCGCCGCGCCGAGGACGACCGTGTACGCGAAGAAGACCGCGCCCGTCGCCGCGAAGAGATTGAAACGAAAGAACGCGAAGACCGCGAACGTGTCGAGGCGTTGCGCGCCAAGGCCGAAGAGGAAGATCGCGTCGCCAAGGCCGACGCTGCCGCCCGTGTGGCCGCAGCCGAAGCCCGCCGCGCTGATGTTCTGGGCACCCGCCCCCGATCTGCCACGCCTGCCCCTGCGGCGGCCGAAGCGGCACCTTCCAAGGCGTCGCCGTCGCCGGCCACCCCCGGGGGTGATCCGCGTGGCCCGGCATCGGCCAAGCCGGGCCTTGCCCCGCGCAAGACCGAACGTGAACGTGATGCCGAACGCGACCGTGGCGCCAAGCGCACCACGGCGGATGACGCACGCCGCACGGGCAAGTTGACCCTGAACGATGCGCTGGCAGGTGAAGGTGGTCGCACCCGCAGCCTTGCCGCGATGAAGCGCAAACAGGAAAAGGCCCGCGCCAAGGCGCTTGGTCTGGGTCAGAAGGCTGAAAAGCAGGTGCGCGATGTGCAACTGCCGGAAACCATCGTGGTCAGCGAACTTGCCAACCGGATGGCCGAACGCGCCGCTGACGTGGTCAAATCGCTCATGAAAATGGGCATGATGGTGACGATGAACCAGGCCATCGACGCAGACACCGCCGAACTTGTGATCGAAGAGTTTGGCCACAAGGCCATTCGTGTGTCGGATGCCGACGTGGAGCAGGTAATCGACCAGGTGAAAGACACCGACGACAATCTGCTGCCGCGGCCGCCGATTGTCACGATCATGGGCCACGTCGACCATGGCAAGACCAGCCTTCTGGATGCGATCCGCAAGGCCAATGTCGTCTCGGGCGAAGCCGGTGGCATCACTCAGCACATTGGCGCCTATCAGGTGCAGACCGATGCCGGTGCCAAGATCACCTTCCTTGACACCCCCGGTCACGCGGCGTTCACCTCCATGCGCTCACGCGGGGCGCAGGTGACGGATATCGTGATTCTGGTCGTCGCGGCGGACGATGCCGTGATGCCGCAGACGATCGAGGCGATTGCCCACGCGAAAGCGGCCAAGGTGCCGATGATCGTGGCGATCAACAAGGTCGACAAGTACGATGCCAATCCGCAAAAGGTGCGCACGGATCTGCTGCAGCACGAAATTGTTGTCGAAGCGATGTCTGGTGACGTGCAGGACGTCGAGGTTTCAGCCAAGACCGGTCTGGGCCTTGATACCTTGCTGGAAGCCATCGCCCTGCAAGCCGAACTTCTGGAACTGCGCGCCAACCCGAAACGGGCGGCCAGCGGTGCCGTGATTGAGGCCAAGCTTGACGTGGGCCGTGGCCCGGTTGCGACGGTCCTGGTGCAGAATGGCACCCTGCGCAAAGGCGATATCTTTGTCGTCGGCGAACAGTGGGGCAAAGTGCGCGCGCTGATCAACGATCAGGGCGAAACCGTTGCCGAAGCCGGCCCGTCGGTTCCGGTCGAAGTGCTGGGTTTGTCGGGCACTCCGTCCGCGGGTGACACGCTGAACGTGGTCGAAACCGAAGCGCAAGCGCGCGAGATTGCCGACTATCGTGAGAAGGCCGCGAAGGACAAACGCGCGGCGGCTGGTGCTGCAACGACGCTGGAACAGCTGATGGCCAAGGCCAAAGCTGACCTGACCGTCGCGGAACTTCCGATCCTGATCAAGGCCGACGTGCAGGGTTCTGCCGAAGCCATCGTTCAGGCGATGGAAAAGATCGGCAATGATGAGGTGCGCGTTCGCGTGCTTCATTCGGGCGTTGGTGCCATTACCGATACGGATGTTGGTCTGGCCGAAGCAAGCAAGGCCCCGATCATCGGCTTCAACGTGCGTGCCAATGCCAGCGCCCGCCAGTCGGCCAACCAGAAGGGGGTCGAGATCCGCTATTACTCGATCATCTACGATCTGGTGGATGACATCAAAGCCGCCGCCTCGGGCCTGTTGAAAGCCGAAGTGCGCGAGACATTTATCGGTTATGCGACGATCAAGGAAGTTTTCAAGGTCACGGGTGTCGGCCAGGTTGCCGGTTGCCTTGTTACGGAAGGCGTTGCGCGGCGTTCGGCTGGCGTGCGTCTGCTGCGCGACAGCGTGGTGATCCACGAAGGCACGCTGAAGACGCTGAAGCGCTTCAAGGACGAAGTGAAGGAAGTCCAGTCCGGTCAGGAATGTGGCATGGCCTTCGAGCGCTACGAAGATATCCGTCCCGGCGACGTGATCGAGATCTTCGAGCGCGAAGAGGTTCAGCGCACGCTGGCCTGAGCCCGAACCGGTTTGCCGGGTGGTTCATCATGGATCACCCGGTAACTGACGCGATTTCAGTGGAATGAATGGCGGCCTGGACTGGCAGTCAGGAACGCGCAAGTGTATGTCGCGGCACCGGGCGACCGACAAAAACCTTGTCGCCAACCTTTACCATCAGCTTGCCGTCTGACGAGGTGCCAACCTCAACGCCCTGCACCAGCAGACTGCTACCGACTGTTATCGTGCGAAGCATGTGATTCCCCCGAAGACCGTGTCAGAAATATGGCGCATGCAACCTTGACGGGCAAGCCGTCATCACACCTACAGCCAGTCGCGCAGGATCGGGATCAGCGGCAGGTCAGCGGGCGGCATCGGGTAGTCACGCAAGCGGTCCGGTTTGACCCAGGCCAGCGTCTGGCCTTCGGTCGGACGCGGGGTGCCTTGCCAGCGGCGGCAGGCAAACAGCGGCATCAGAAGGTGGAAGTCCGGGTAACTGTGGCTGGCGAAGGTCAGCGGGGCAAGGCAACTGGACCAGGTGTCGATGTCCAGCTCTTCCTTCAGCTCACGGATCAGGGCGGCTTCTGGCGTCTCACCCGGTTCGACCTTACCGCCGGGAAATTCCCACAGGCCCGCCAATGACTTGCCTTCTGGCCGCTGCGCAAGAAGCACGCGGCCATCGGGATCAATCAGGGCGACGGCAGAGACGAGGATGATCTTCATGGCGCTGCCTTTGTTGACGCCCCGGGGGGTTTCACACCCCCCGGACCCCCGCGGGATACTTTTGCAGAAAGGAAGACGCTGACGAAAGGTCAGGTCAGGAGCGGTAATCGGCGTTGATCTCGACGTAGCGCGAGGTGAGGTCGCAGGTCCAGACCGAGCGTTCGGCGCGACCAAGGCCGAGGTCGACCTGGATCAGAAGTTCTGGCTGAAGCATGTAATCGGCACCGTCCTGTTCCGTGTAGTCCGGGTTGCGCCAGCCCTTTTCCGCCACCAGGATATCGCCGAACCGGATGCTGAGCCGGTCGCGGTCTGCCTCTGCACCGGATTTGCCGATGGCGGCGACGATGCGGCCCCAGTTCGGATCCTGGCCAGCAATCGCGGTTTTCACCAAGGGTGAGTTTGCGATGGCAAAGGCCGCTTTGGCGGCATCGGCGTCAGTGGTCGCACCGGTCACCCGCACTTCGACCAGTTTGGTGGCCCCTTCGCCGTCGCGCACCACTTGCAGCGCAAGGTCGTGCATCACGACCTTCAGCGCGGCCTCGAACGCCTTCAGGACTGGTCCCTTTACTTCAGCCGCGTCGGACTGGCCGGTGGCGGCCAGAAGAAGCGTGTCAGAGGTGGAGGTGTCGCTGTCCACCGTGATGGAATTGAACGTGGCATCCACGTTGCGAGACAAAAGCTTTTGCAACGTCGCCGGCGCAATCTTTGCGTCGGTGAAGATGTAGACCAGCATCGTCGCCATGTCGGGCGCGATCATGCCCGATCCCTTGGCGATGCCGGCGATGTGGATTGCGCCGCCATCGCCCTGCACGGTGGCGCCAGAGCCTTTCGGGAAGGTGTCGGTCGTCATCATCGCATGGGCGGCCATTTCAATGGCGTCTTCGCGCAGGGCTGCCACCAGATCGGGAACCTTGGCGGTGATCTTGGCGAAGGGCAGCGGTTCGCCAATCACGCCCGTTGAGGACGAGAAAACCCGCACCGCCGGGATGGCCAAAGCTTCCGCCACGGCAGAGGTGACAGCCGCCACCGCCTCATCTCCGATCTTGCCGGTGAAGGCGTTGGAGTTGCCGGAGTTCACGATGATCGCCGCGCCCGCCATTCCTGCTTTGGCCGTTTCTGACTTCAGGGCAAGCTTGGTCTGGCAATCCCTCACACAGGCCGACCGGGTGGTCGACCGGGTGAAGACTCCCGCCATGGCCGTGCCGGGGGCCAGGCGTACCAGCATCACGTCCTTGCGGTTCTGATAGCGCACCCCCGCCTCGACCGCGGCGAATTCGACACCGCGGATGGTGGGCAGGGCGGGAAAACTGGCGGGGGCCAGCGGCGACACCGGCTTCAACGCCTTTTTCGCGGCGGCAACGGCGTCACTGACGGCATCGCCCACGGCTTCGACCATGGGGCCTGCGGCAGCGGTCAGATTGTCCTTCAGCTTCCGGACTTTCTTTTTCAGCGCCTTGGCCTCGGCCTTCCAATTGGTCTTGGTCATCTTGGCCCCCTATGTGCCTGCGGTTCAGTCGATCAGCGCCGTGTTCTTCAAGATCGCCGGATCAAGCGCTTCGCCGTCGCGGGTGACGGTACCGGCTTTGGTCAGCTCTTCCACGCGAGCCATGATAGCGGCGTTTTCAATCTCGGCGGCAAGTTCGTCGCGAATCTGGTCCAGCGGCGGGTTTTCGGCTGCGCGCGTTTCCTTGACGAGGATCAGGTGTTGGCCAAAGTCTGACTGGACTGGCCCGGTGACCTCGCCAACCTTGGCGGTCAAAACGGCATCTTCGAACGGTTTGACCATCACGCCGGGCCCGAACCAACCCAGATCACCGCCATTTGCGCCTGACCCGGTGTCGATGGAATTGGCTTTGGCCAGCTCGGCAAAATCGGCGCCGGCGGCCAGTTCTGCCTTCAGGGCTTCGGCCGCCTCAACCGTTTCAACCAGGATATGTGAGGCATTATATTCGGTCTGCGGGGCGGCATCCTTGAAGCGGGCATCATAGGCGGCCTGCAGCGCCTCATCCGTGACGGCGCTAAGCACCACGGCTTCGATCGCGACACCGGACACATAACCACGGGTATCGTTCTCCAGCGTTGCGGTGTGGCGCGTCGACATGGTGGTCACCGACTGGCGCAAGAGTTCCTGCTGAACCAGCTGGTCAAGGATGCCCTTGAACAGCACGTCATCCGGCAGCGATTGATACTGTTCCGGTAGGCTTTCGCGCAGGGCGATCATTTCGCCCAGCGTGATGGTCGTGCCGTTCACGGTTGCAATCACAGTGGCTGCGGTTTCACCTTCAGCCCATACGGGGGTGGCAAGGGCGGTAATCAGGGCGATGGCGGACCAAAGCCCAGCGTGTTTTCCCGTATGTTTCATCATTTCACTGTCTCCTGATCGGGCTGCCGGGGCGTGCCACGTTGACTATACCCGGGCGACCCCTTACATCGCGACAGTCGCGTGAGGCGGGGCCGTCCGGCCTTCTTCTTGGTTCTTCTATGGAAGGCGTTGGGGGCGGGCAAGTCCGAGAGCCACACGTTGCTGTCAGGAACGCAGCCCCACGGAGAAAACATGCTGGGAATTGGTGCACTCACGCGGAAGGTGTTCGGCAGCCCGAACGACCGCAAGGTGAAGTCCGTCCGTCCGCTGGTGGCGCAGATCAACGCGCTGGAGCCCGAGTTTCAGAAACTGACGGACGATGAGATCATCGCCCGCACGCGCGATCTGCAAAAGCGTGTGCAGACGGGTGGCGAAAGCCTTGAGGCCGTGCTGCCCGAGGCGTTCGCCAACTGCCGTGAGGCGGCAAAGCGCGCGCTTGGCCTTCGTGCCTTCGATGTGCAGCTGAAGGGTGGGATTTTCCTGCATCAGGGCAACATCAGCGAAATGAAGACGGGCGAGGGCAAGACCCTTGTCGCCACCTTCGCCGCTTACCTGAACGCGCTGACCGGCAGGGGCGTGCATGTCGTGACCGTGAACGACTATCTGGCCAAGCGCGACAGCGACTGGATGGGCAAGGTGTATGCCCAGTTGGGGCTGACCACTGGCGTCGTCTATTCCCAACAGCCGGATGAAGAAAAGCGCGCCGCCTACCGCGCAGACATCACCTATGCCACCAACAATGAGCTTGGGTTCGACTATCTGCGCGACAACATGGCCTCGTCCATCGAGGATATGGCCCAGCGCGGTCACTACTTTGCCATCGTCGATGAGGTGGACAGCATCCTGATCGACGAGGCGCGGACGCCCCTCATCATCTCCGGCCCCAGCCAGGACCGCAGCACGCTGTATCAGGCGGTGGACGCGGTGATGCCGCAGCTTTTGCCGGAACACTACAAGCTCGACGAAAAGGCCCGCAACGTGACCTTCACCGAAGAAGGCAACGAAGCGATTGAGGATATTCTGACCAAAGCCGGCATCCTGCCCGAAGGTCAAAGCCTTTACGCCACCGAAAGCACCAGCATCGTCCACCACGTCAATCAGGCGCTGCGGGCGCACAAGCTGTTCGTGAAAGACCAGCAATACGTCGTCATGAACGGCGAGGTGATGCTGGTCGACGAATTCACCGGCCGCATGATGAAAGGCCGCCGCCTGTCGGATGGCTTGCACCAGGCGATCGAGGCGAAGGAAGGCGTGGCGATCAAGCCCGAAAACGTGACCTACGCCAGCGTCACTTTCCAGAACTACTTCCGACTTTACGAAAAACTGGGCGGCATGACCGGCACCGCTTCGACCGAGGCTGAGGAATTTGCTGAAATCTACGGTCTGGGCGTGGTTGAGGTTCCGACGAACCGCCCCGTGCAGCGGATTGACGAACATGATCAGGTTTACCGCACCGCGCGGGAAAAATACGACGGCATCCTGAAGTCGATTCAAGAGGCGCATGCCAAGGGTCAGCCGATCCTTGTCGGCACCACCTCGATTGAAAAGTCGGAACAGCTTTCGGCCATGCTGAAGGCCGCGGACATCACGCACAACGTGCTGAACGCCCGCCAGCATGAACAGGAAGCCAAGATCGTCGCCGATGCGGGCAAGCTGGGCGCGGTGACCATTGCCACCAACATGGCCGGTCGCGGCACCGACATCAAACTGGGCGGCAATGTCGAATTCAAGATCATGGAAGCTATTGCCGCCGAGCCTGAGGGTGATCACGTCGCCATCCGCGCCCGGATCGAGGCGGAACATCTGGGTGAGGAAGAGGCGGTGAAGGCCGCCGGCGGCTTGTTCGTCCTGGCCACCGAACGCCACGAATCCCGCCGGATCGACAACCAGCTGCGCGGCCGTTCGGGCCGTCAGGGTGACCCGGGGCGATCAGCTTTCTTCCTGTCGCTGGAAGATGACCTGATGCGCATTTTCGGGTCGGAACGGCTGGACAAGATCCTGACCACGCTTGGCATGGTCGAGGGTGAGGCCATCGTGCACCCCTGGGTCAACAAAAGCCTGGAAAAGGCGCAAGCCAAGGTCGAAGGCCGCAACTTCGATATCCGCAAACAATTGCTGAAGTTCGACGATGTGATGAACGACCAGCGCAAGGCGATCTTCAGCCAGCGGATGGAGATCATGCGCGCTGACCGCGTGTCAGAGGTAGCCACTGACATGCGCCACCAGCTGGTGGAGGACCTTGTCGATCTGAACATGCCGCCGAAAAGCTATCCCGACAAATGGGATGCAGACGGTCTTGCCATGGCTTGCCGCGAAATGGTGGGTCTTGACCTGCCCATCGCCGACTGGGCCGCCGAAGAAGGTGTCGATCAAGGCATCGTCCTTGAGCGGATCATCGAAGCGTCGGACAAGCTGATGGCGGACAAGGCTGCCGCCTTTGGCGCCACTGCGATGGACAACATCGAAAAGCAGGTCCTGTTGCAGGCCATTGATGGCAAGTGGCGCGAACATCTTCTGCGGCTGGAACACCTGCGGTCGGTTGTCAACTTCCGCGGTTATGCCCAGCGTGACCCGCTGAACGAATACAAGACCGAGGCGTTCCAGCTGTTCGAAACCCTCCTGAACTCGCTTCGCGAACAGGTGACGCAGCAACTTGCGCGCATCCGTCCTGTCAGCAAGGAAGAACAGGACGCGATGATGCGGCAGATGATCGCCGCCCAGCAGCCCGCCGCGACCCCGGTCGTTGCGCCCGCAGCTGCGCCGGTTGCGGTTCCTGTGCTTGAGCGCACCCCGGCCCTTGCCGGGTTTGATGAGGCAGACCCCGCCACATGGGGCAGCCCTGCGCGCAACGATCTGTGCCCCTGCGGTTCGGGTGAGAAGTTCAAGCACTGCCATGGTCGGCTGGCCTGAGCCGTTCAGAACGAAGGCGGCCAGCTTCTTGGCCGCCTGACCCCCCGCGCAGCTGGGGAATCTATGTCAAATTTGCGGCAGAACTGAGAGTCATTTCCGAAATCTGCCACTGCGCTGCCCGGTTTTGCCTTTAACACTCGAAAATGTGATTCGAGTGTTGGGTAGCGTCGATGAACCTCCGTAAGCGGGCAATGCGTGTTGTTGCGGTCCTGGGCGTCGCATTTGCGGCGGGTCAGGTGGCCGAAACGCTGCGTCCACCATCAGACAACGTTGCTGTGGGCGCGGCCTCTGCCGATGCTTCCGCCATGTCCGAGGTCGATCTTCTGACCGATCTGCGCGGTATTACCCCGGTTGCGGCGTCAATGAATGATCCTGCCGCCGTGGGCTGCGTTCCAACGCTGGATCTTGTTGCAGCGCCGCTTGGCATGATTGACCTGACTTTGACCGCGCCTTGCAATCTGGGGGAACGGGTCGTCATCCGTCACGCCGGATTGTCCTTTACGGCGCAGACCAACCCGGACGGCGTTTTGCGTCTGCAGCTTCCCGCGCTGGAGCCTGAGGCGCTGGTTGCTGCCTATTTCGACAGCGCGCAGATCGCGCTGGCAAAGGTCGCCGTGCCTGACGCGACCGACCATATCCGTTTTGCGGTCCAGATGCCGCATCCGGCCCAGTTTGACTTGCGGGCCGAAGCTGATGGCCAGGTCTATGTGGGCAGCTATGGCCGCAGCGCCGACCTGCCGGGCCGCAGCATCCAGCCTTTGGGACTGGGCACCGTCGCGCAACCCCTTCTGGCGCAGGTGTACAGTTATCCTGCCGCCGATACCGCCGCAAACCTGACTGTTGAGGTAAAGATCACCCCGGACACCTGCGGCCGCACCCTGCCGGTGGAAACCCTTCTGGCGCGCGGGGGCAAGGTCACGCTGACCAAGGTCGCGGTTGCCGTGCCGCTTTGTGGCACGTCGGGCGACATTCTGGTGTTGAAGAATCTTCTCCGGGACCTGACACTCGCCGCTCCTAGATAAGGGCCGGGAATGTGGGTTAAGGCGGTGGTGGCGGCAAGTCTTGCCGCCTTGACTTGGTGTAATCCAGCCATCGCGCAGGACGTGACCCTTGTTGCCCGCGAGGGTGGCATTGTGCTGACGGGCTCTCTGCAGGGCTATGACGGCGCCTTTTATCGGATCAAGACATCCTATGGCCTGCTGACCGTCGATGGCCAGGGTGTTATCTGCGAAGGCCCCGCTTGCCCGGATCTTGAGGCCCCGAAGGCCGTGATCCGATTGGTTGGGGCCGATGACCCGGGTTTTGCCCTGCTTCCCGCATTGTTTCAGGCTTTTGCCGTGCAGCGGGGGCTGATCTACCAGCCTGGCCGGGGCGACGGGTTCACTGCGACGATCCGTGATCCGGAAAGCGGCAAGGACCTTGCCGACGTCAGCTTTCAACCTCTGCCGCCGGAAGCTGCAACTGCCGCCCTGCAGGACGGCAGCGCTGATCTGAAGCTGGCGTTTCAGCCGGAACCCGGCTTTGGCACCCATAGTGTCGCGATGGATGCGCTTGTGGCCATCGTCGCGCCGGACAACCCCACGCCCGAGATTTCCACCCTGAACCTTGCCAAGGTGCTGGCGGGTGAGGTGGCGAACTGGTCCGCCATCGGCGGTCCGGACATGCCCATCGTCCTGCACGCCTTGCAGCCCGACGTGGCAATGCAGCGTGCCCTGTCTGACCGGCTGGGAACAGCCATTGCGGCGGCGGTGTTGCATCCTGACCAGAAGGATCTGGCAAAGGCCGTGTCGCAGGACCCCTGGGCCATTGCCATCACCGGGCGGTCCTTTATCGCGCCGGCGCGGCGAATTCCACTGACCGACAGCTGTGGTTTTCCGCTGCTCCCCACGCCTTTGGCCGTGAAGGCCGAAGACTACCCCCTTGCCCTGCCAGTTGTCCTTTTGGCCGCGCCGCGCCGTCTGCCCTTGATGACACGGGAGTTTCTGGATTTCCTGCGCACCCCCGCCGCGCAGACCGTGATCGCAGCCAACGGCTATATTGACCGGTCCGCCACGCGCCACCCGATGACCGCCGATGGTCTGCGCCTGATCAACGCCATCCAGGGCGCGGGAGAGGACGTCACGCTCGCTGACCTCAAACGTCTTGTGGGTTTGATGGATGGCGCAGACCGGCTGTCGCTGACCTTCCGGTTTGAGGATGGATCTTCCACCCTTGACGCGCAGTCGCGCGACAACCTGACCGACCTTGCCCAGCTGATCGCTGCCGGCCAGTTTCGCAATGAACGCATGGTGTTGGCTGGGTTTTCTGACGGGTCGGGTGCTGCCGAGGCAAATCTGGCACTGTCGGTCGAGCGTGCCGCCCGCGTGGCGCAGGAATTGGCCGCCATCGCACCCGACCTTGGCCCCGCTGCCCTGCCAACCATCGACGGCTTTGGCGAGGCACTGCCCATGGCCTGCGATGAAACTGCCATCGGCCGCGATCTCAACCGCCGGGTGGAACTGTGGCTGGTGCCGGATTTCACCGGCCCTGTTACTGAGGTCGACCCGCTTTAGCGCGACCTACAGGTAGCCTTGTGCGCGAAAGCTCAACTCTCGCGATTTGCCAATGATCAGGTGGTCATGCAGGACCAGCCCCAGCGCGCTGCAGGCGTCCTGCACCTGACGGGTCATCGACAGATCGGCGTCGGATGGCGTGGGGTCGCCCGAAGGGTGATTATGGACCAGAATCAGTGCGCTCGCGTTCAGCTCAAGCGCGCGTTTCACGATTTCGCGCGGGTAGACGGGCACATGGTCCACCGTGCCCTTGGCCTGTTCTTCATCGGCGATCAGCACGTTCTTGCGGTCAAGGAACAACAGGCGGAACTGTTCGGTTTCGCGGTGCGCCATCGTGGTGTGGCAATAGTCCAGCAGCGAGTCCCAACTGGACAAGAGGGGCTTCTGGATCACCCGCGCGCGCGTCAGACGCTGGGCAGCGGCTTCCACCAGTTTCAGCTCCAGCACCACGGCGGGACCGGCACCCTTGATCATCTGCAACCGCGCGGGTGAGGCGCTGATGACCCGGTTGAAATCACCGAACGTGTCCAAAAGCAGCCGGGCGAGGGGTTTGACATCCTGCCGGGGTATCGCGCGGAACAGGACCAGCTCCAGCAGTTCATAGTCTGGCAAGGCCTGGCCGCCGCCTTGGGTGAAGCGGTCGCGCAGGCGCTGGCGGTGGTCGGCAATATAGGATGGCAGCCGGCCGGTCAGCGGCTCTGGCGCAGCTTCGTCCGACGCATCCGCTGCGGGGATCAAGGGCAGAAAGGGTTCACGGAAGGATTGTGCCATGCCGGTCAGTTTGCCGCCGGCATGGTTGAGATTTGGTTAACAACGGTTTGCTCGACCCGCTCGTCGAGCACTTCGTGCACTCCTCGCTTTACCGATGAATGCACGAAGTGCCTGAAGCGGGTTGCCTAGCCCTTCATCCCGTCCCAGAACCCTTTGACCTTGGAAAAGAATGACTGGCCTTCGGGGTTGTTCTCTTCCGACAGATCCTCAAACTCACGCAACAGCTCACGCTGGCGGCTGGTCAGGTTGACGGGCGTTTCCACCGCCAGTTCGATCACCATGTCGCCCGTGCTGCTGCTGCGCAGGGCTGGCATGCCCTTCATCCGCAACCGCATCTGCTTGCCGGTCTGCGCGCCTGCAGGCACCTTGACCCGGGCCTTGCCACCGTCGATCGTTGGCACCTCAACCTCCCCGCCCAAAGCCGCCGTCGGCATGGAGACCGGGACCCGGCAGAAAAGATGCACGCCGTCGCGCTGGAAGATCGCGTGTTCCTTCACCTCGATGAAGATGTAAAGGTCGCCCTGCGGTCCGCCGCGCAGGCCCGCCTCACCCTCACTGGCAAGGCGGATGCGGGTGCCGGTTTCCACGCCCTGCGGGATGTTGACCGACAGCGTGCGTTCCTTTTGCACCCGGCCATGGCCACCACAATTCTTGCACGGGTTCTTGATGATCTGGCCCATGCCGTTGCATGTGGGGCAGGTACGCTCAACCGTAAAGAAACCCTGCTGCGCCCGGACCTTGCCCATGCCGCCACAGGTCGGGCAGCCAACCGGCTCTGCGCCGCCTTCGGCCCCGGACCCGCTGCACACCTCACAGGTCAGCGAGGTTGGCACCGAAATTGTTTTCTGGATGCCGCTGAAAGCCTCCTCCAGGCTGACCCGCAGGTTATAGCGCAGGTCTGATCCGCGCTGCGCCCGAGACCGACCCCCACCGCCGCCCCCGCCGCGACCGCCCATGAAATCGCCGAACAGGTCCTCGAAGACATCCGAAAACGCGCTGGCGAAATCACCTTGCTGGCCGTAACCCTGCCCGGGGCGCGGGCCACCGCCCATGCCACCTTCAAACGCCTGATGGCCAAAACGGTCATAGGCCGCCTTTTTCTGTTCGTCTTTCAGAACCTCATACGCCTCGTTCACTTCCTTGAACTGAGCTTCGGCCGTTGGGTTGTCTGAATTGCGGTCCGGGTGCAATTCCTTCGCCTTCTGGCGATAGGCCTTTTTCAGCTCTTCAGCCGAAGCACCCTTGGTGGCCCCGAGGACGTCGTAATAATCGCGCTTTGCCACGGCAAAATCCCCAAACTGAACCGGAGGGGGGCGGCCCGTTGCCAGACCGCCCCCTGTTCCCGTTCACGCGGCGTTACTTCCGCTTGTTGTTGCCCAGATCTTCGAAATCGGCATCGACAATGTCATCATCGTCCACCGGGCGCGGTTCATCCTCGCCGCTGCTGGCTTCGGACTGGCTGGCCTTGTAGATCGCCTCGCCCAGCTTCATCGCAGCTTCGGTCAGATTCTGGATGCCGCTGCGGATCTTGCCGGTATCTTCGCCTTTCAGCGCCTCTTCCAACGGCTGCATCGCCAGTTCGATCGCCTCAACCGTGGACGGATCGACCTTGTCACCATGATCGCTC
This sequence comes from Paracoccaceae bacterium, assembly GCA_031425675.1. Lineage (GTDB taxonomy): Bacteria > Pseudomonadota > Alphaproteobacteria > Rhodobacterales > Rhodobacteraceae > Tabrizicola. The sequence continues at coordinate 74,070 of JANPJU010000179.1, forward strand.
AGCGATTTCCGGGTCGAGTGCAGGAGCGATTCGCCCTGGTTCCGCGTCTCAACCAGTTCACGGCGTTCCTTGTCGGCTTCGGCGTTCGCCTCGGCGTCGCGGACCATCTTGTCAATCTCGTCATCGGACAAGCCGCCCGAGGCCTGGATCGTGATCGCCTGTTCCTTGTTGGTGCCCTTGTCCTTGGCTTTCACTGACACGATGCCGTTGGCGTCGATGTCAAAGGTCACCTCGATCTGCGGCACGCCACGCGGGGCGGGCGGGATCTGTTCCAGGTTGAACTGGCCCAGCATCTTGTTGTCGGCGGCCATCTCACGCTCGCCCTGGAAACAGCGGATCGTCACCGCGTTCTGGTTGTCTTCGGCGGTGGAGAAGACCTGGGACTTCTTCGTCGGGATCGTGGTGTTGCGGTCGATCAGGCGGGTGAAAACGCCACCCAGCGTCTCAATCCCCAGCGAAAGTGGGGTTACGTCCAAGAGAACCACGTCCTTGACGTCACCTTGCAGAACGCCGGCCTGAATGGCCGCGCCAAGCGCCACGACCTCGTCAGGGTTCACGCCCTTGTGGGGTTCCTTGCCGAAATACTTGGTCACTTCCTCGATCACGCGGGGCATGCGGGTCATGCCGCCGACCAGAACAACCTCATCAATGTCGTCCTTGGAAAGGCCGGCATCCTTCAGCGCGGCGATGCAGGGCTTGATCGACTTCTTGATCAGGTCTTCGACAAGGCCTTCCAGCTTGGCGCGGGTCAGTTTCATCACCAGGTGCAGCGGCTGGCCGGTATTGCGGTCCATGCTGATGAAGGGCTGGTTGATTTCGGTCTGGCTGGAAGACGACAGTTCGATCTTCGCCTTTTCCGCCGCTTCCTTCAGGCGCTGCAGGGCCATCTTGTCGTTCGACAGATCGACGCCATGCTCTTTCTTGAACTCGTCGGCCAGGTAGTTGACGATGCGCATGTCAAAATCTTCACCGCCAAGGAACGTGTCCCCGTTGGTGGACTTCACTTCGAACAACCCGTCGTCGATTTCCAGAATGGTGATGTCGAACGTGCCGCCGCCAAGGTCATAGACCGCGATCGTCTTGGTCTCTTTCTTGTCAAGGCCGTAAGCCAGCGCCGCCGCGGTCGGTTCGTTGATGATGCGCAGCACCTCAAGGCCCGCGATCTTGCCTGCATCCTTGGTGGCCTGGCGCTGGGCATCGTTGAAATAGGCGGGCACCGTGATAACGGCCTGGGTGACGGTTTCACCAAGGTAGCTTTCTGCCGTTTCCTTCATCTTCTGCAGGATGAAGGCCGAAACCTGTGACGGCGAATACTTCTCACCCCGGGCCTGAACCCAAGCGTCGCCGTTGCCACCATTCACGATGGTATAGGGCATGTTCTTCTGGTCTTTGAGGATCACCGGATCATCAAACCGGCGCCCGATCAGGCGCTTGACCGCAAAGATCGTGTTGGAGGCGTTGGTGACGGCCTGCCGTTTGGCAGCCTGTCCAACCAGACGCTCACTGTCGGTGAAACCGACGATGGAGGGCGTCGTGCGCGCGCCTTCCGAGTTCTCGATGACGCGGGGTTGCGAACCATCCATGATGGCAACGCAAGAGTTCGTCGTCCCGAGGTCAATACCGATGACTTTGGCCATGTGCGTATCCCTTTACTTCAGGCGATGTTCCGGAGGGGACCCGTTTCTATCGGCATCCCCGCCATGTTGAGGCGACAGGTCTGGCGGCCCATCGTCGTGCCAGCCGTATATAGGGGGGTGCCATAGCCCCTGCAACGGTTGGCGCGCAAAGTCTGTCGCGAATCTTCCATGAATCTTTTCGGTGACACCGTCAAGCCAGCCGCCTTAGCCCGGCGCCAGCGTGCAGCAGCCGGAAAGCCGTTGCCGGTCGCCCGACCGCAGGAACAGGTCGATGGCGATGCCGTAGCCCAGATCGGACATGCCGTCGCTGCAATCAGCCGGGCGCAACACGGCCAGGCCGTCGGGAAGGTCAATCGCAGCGGTCGGTGCCCAGGGTGCGCCCGGCCAGGTCTGGCCAAGCGCGTCTTGCCGCGGCTTGGCCGTGTCCGGCGTGGTGAACAATGCGGTACCCGTGTCTGCGTTCAGCGATAGCGACCAGAACGGTTCGGTCCCGAAACAAGACAGCGGCTGCGTGAGGGCATACCAATCCGATCCGCCTTCCCGCGCCAGATACCGCTGCGAGACATAGCCTGTTGCGTCGCCGGTGTTCACCTGCGCCCAGCCTTTGTTGACGCGGATCACCTCAACCCCCGTCTGGTCCGGGACAAGCGCGCCGATGATTTCTGCCAAGGAATCGGGCGCGGCGCGAATGTTCAGCACATCGTCCGCGGCCACGTCGACCACGGCATGAAGGGCCGGATACACCGTCTCAGCCATCTCGGCCCGCAAGGCGCTGGGGCCAAGTGACAAAAGGACCGCCAGTCCGAAAAACCGGATCATCGGCCCTTTCCCCAGCTTGCCGATGCGTATTGCCGGGTAAAGAATTCGGCCATCAGGCCGACGACAAGGCATCCCAGCATCACGTAAACCGGATACTCGATTGACGTATAGCGCGGCTGATAGTTCAGGAACATGAAGCCCCGCCCCTGATCAATCGTGTGAAACAGCGGGTTCCAGTCGAACATTGCCCGCATTTCCGGCTTGGCGTTGTTGGCCACCAGCATCTTGCCCGAAGCGATCATGTTGATCCGCATGATGATGGTGGTCAGGATCCCCACAAATTCGGGCTGCCAGGGTCTTGCTGACAAAAGCACCATGCCGATGCCAACCCCGGTCAGCCAGGACAAAAGGAACATGCCCAGAAGGCCCACGGGCTCGTCGATGGTGATTGGCGTGATCAGGGCGTGATAGCTGAACAAGATCACGGTCGCCGCCAGCACCTGCTGATACAGCGACCCCAAGGCCGCCCCAAGGATCGAGATGATGGGGTTCATCGGGGCGTGCATCATCATTTGCGACGTGGGGCCATCCGCTCCCGATACCGCCCCGATGGCCTTCACATGGGTCATGAACATGAAGACGCCAGACATGACATACATCATGAAGTCGCCCCGGATTGCGATGCGCCGCAAGCCAAGGAACGAAAACAGAAAATACATCATCACGACCATCAGCAGTGCCTGCAAGATGGAGAGGGTCAGCCCCAATACCGCATTGCCGTTGGTTTTGCGCAGATTGCGGACTGCAACGTGAAACACCAGCTCCATCGTCTGGAACGCGGTGCCGAAGCTGGAACGATTGCGCTGCTGATAGCGGAACATCTGCTTAACCTCGCTGGGCTTGGCACCCTAGGCACGGAAAACTTGCCGTTCCGTTAGCAGCGCAGGATAAGGGCGCGCGAAGATATGTTCAATTGCCTTGGCCCCGACAGGAAACATGATGGACCTTGCCCGCCCAGACCTTGCAACACTTGTGCCCCTTATGCGGCGTCTTGCGCTGGAGGCAGGGGATCGCATCATGGCCGTCTACACCGGCCCCGACTTTGAGGTGCGCGCCAAAGGTGACGCAAGTCCGGTGACCGAGGCGGACGAAGCCGCCGACGCCGTCATCTCGGCCGGGTTGCGGGCGGCCTTCCCCGACGTGCCGCTGATCACCGAAGAACAGGCCGACAGCCACACCCTGAAAGCCAGCAGCTTTCTGATCGTCGATCCTCTGGACGGCACCAAGGAGTTCGTCCAGCGTCGCGGCGATTTCACGGTAAACATCGCCTATGTTGACGGCGGCATCCCCGTGGCAGGGGTGGTTTATGCCCCGGCGAAGCGGCGGCTGTTCTACACGCTGGCCGATGGCAGCGCCGTGGAAGAAACCGGAGAATTTGGCAAGACCGCTCCCGGCCCCTTGCTGCCGTTGCGGGTGTCACACCCCGACAATGCCGCGCTGATGGTCGTTGCGTCCAAATCCCACCGCGATCAGGCAACCGATGACTATATCAGCCGCTACGCCGTGCGTGACATGACCTCGGCCGGGTCAAGCCTGAAGTTCTGCCTTGTGGCGACGGGCGAGGCGGACCTGTACCCTCGCCTTGGCCGCACGATGGAATGGGACACGGCGGCAGGCGACGCGGTATTGCGCGGGGCGGGTGGGCATGTGGTGCGGTTTGATGACCATACCCCCCTCGCCTATGGCAAGCCGGGCTGGGACAATCCGTTCTTCATCGCCTACGCCCCCGGGGTCACGCTGAAATGAAAACGCTGATCGCGATTCCCGCCCGCTATGCCAGCACCCGCTATCCCGGCAAACCGCTTGTCACCTTGCGCGGGCCGGATGGCGCAAAGACGCTGATCCGCCGCAGTTGGGAGGCAGCTATCGCTGTCCGTGGCATCGACCGCGTGGTCGTTGCCACTGATGACGCCCGCATTGCCGATCATGCCACGGATTTCGGGGCCGAGGTGGTGATGACCTCGTCCAATGCCCGAAACGGCACGGAACGTTGCGCCGAAGTGGCGGTGCTTCTGCCCGGTTTCGACGTCATCGTGAACCTGCAAGGAGACGCCCCCCTGACCCCCGCCTGGTTTGTCGAAGATCTGGTCAAGGGCTTGGTTTCCAACCCAAACGCCGACATCGCCACCCCGGTCCTGCGCTGCGATGGCCGGGCGGTGGCTGGTTTTCTGGCCGATCGCCGCGCGGGGCGTGTGGGCGGCACCACTGCGGTTTTCGGCGCCGGGGGAAGGGCGCTCTATTTCTCCAAGGAGGTCATCCCCTACACCGGACAGGACTATGCCGCCGATGCGCCCACGCCGGTTTTTCACCATGTCGGCGTCTACGCCTACCGCCCGGCTGCCCTTGCTGCCTATCCAACCTGGCCCACCGGTCCGCTTGAGACGCTGGAAGGGCTGGAGCAGTTGCGCTTTCTGGAACAGGGCCGCCCGGTTCTTTGCGTTGAAGTCGACTCCCAAGGTCGGCAGTTCTGGGAGTTGAACAACCCGTCGGATGTTCCGGTGATCGAGGCGATGCTGGCGAGCGCCTGAATTCCGTTGCAATAGCCGCGTAATCCCCCACACTGTTGCCCAAGGGGAAACTTTTTGCACGCATACCAAAGTTCTGCCGTGCAATTTGTTAATGTTGCCGCGCCCCTGCCCGGTTACGGTCAGATTCATTTGTGATTAGAGCGGTGGCAACTATGATGCAGGCTGCTGGAGTGGCCGTCATGCACGCAGAAACGGATCGACTATGAAGACCAAGAAGATCACCAAGGCCGTTTTCCCCGTGGCAGGCCTTGGGACGCGGTTTCTGCCCGCGACAAAGTCGATCCCGAAAGAGATCATGACGTTGGTGGACCGCCCGCTGATTCAATATGCGATTGATGAGGCGCGGGCCGCGGGCATCAAGGAATTCATCTTCGTCACCTCGCGCGGGAAATCCGCGTTGGAAGATTACTTTGACCATGCGCCGGAACTTGAATCGGAACTGCGCCGCAAGGGCAAGACGGACCTGCTTGAGGTTCTCAAGGACACCAACATGGACAGCGGCGCGATTGCCTACCTGCGGCAGAACCGGCCTCTGGGTCTGGGACACGCCGTCTGGTGCGCGCGGCGGCTGATCGGGGATGAACCCTTTGCCGTGCTTTTGCCCGATGACGTGATTGCCGCCGAACGCCCCTGCCTGCTTCAGATGGTGGAAGCCCATGCCGAAACCGGCGGCTGCATGGTCGCCGCGATGGAGGTGACGCCGTCGCGCACCTCGTCCTACGGGGTGCTGGACGTTGCTGAGGACATGGGGTCGATCGTCCGTGTCAAGGGCATGGTCGAAAAGCCAAAACCGGAAGAAGCGCCGTCGAACCTGGCTGTCATTGGCCGCTATATCCTGACGCCCAAGGTGCTGACCAACCTCAACCGCATGAAACAGGGCGCGGGGGGTGAGATTCAGCTGACCGACGCCATCGCCGAAGAGGCCGGGTCGCCGTCAGGGGTCTTTGGCTTGCGGTTTCGCGGGCAGCGCTATGACTGCGGCTCAAAGATCGGTTTCCTGCAGGCCACCGTCGCTTTCGGCCTGTCGCGCCCCGAGTTCGGCGTCGAGTTTGAGGAGTTTCTGCATGAGCTAATGGCCATGCAGAAAGTGGCGCAATAGACCTTGGACCCGGGTGCGGCACATTCCGGGGGGCCGCCCAGCGCCTTTCCCATCGGCACCTTGCCTGACCCCGCCGGGGGTCTGCGCGCGATGGTTCTGGCGTTTCGCCTGCGTCTTCGGCGTCAGCTTTTGCTGGCTCGGGCCATCCGACGCCGGGGGCAACTGACCGTCGTTGCCGACCGCACCGATGCAGTTGGCCCCGGTGATATCCTGTGCTTTCTGTGCCTGCGCAATGAGGGGCTGCGTCTGCCTTACCTTCTGGCCCACAACCGTCGCCTTGGGGTGCGCCACTTCCTGATCGTGGACAACCACAGCATTGATGACACACTGGCCTTGTTGCGCGATCAGCCAGATGTCTCGGTCTGGCAGACCGCGGCCAGCTATAAGGCCGCACGCTTTGGGATGGACTGGCTGACCTGGCTGATGCTGCGGTACGGGCATGGGCACTGGTGCCTGACGCTCGACGCGGATGAGGTGCTGATCTACCCATACTGGCAGACCCGGCCTTTGCCAGCCTTGACCCACTGGCTTGACCGGCAGGGGCGGCAGTCGTTCGGTGCCTTGACGGTAGACTTGTATCCCAACGGGCCAGTGTCGACGTCGGCGCACGCAGCGGGTGACAACCCGGTCGACCATCTGCCGTTTTTCGACGCAGGCAATTATCAGGTGCAGGTTCAGCCCAGGATGGGCAACCTTTGGATGCAAGGCGGCGCGCGGGCGCGGGCGTTCTTTGGCCAGACACCGCGCCGTGCGCCGACACTGAACAAGACGCCGCTGGTGCGCTGGCACTGGCGCTATGCCTATGTCAATTCAACGCACGCCGTGCTGCCGCCACACCTGAACCGCGTCTACGACACCGACGGTGGCGAGGTAACGTCCGGCGTCATTCTGCACACCAAGTTCCTGCCCGAAATCATAGACCGTTCGGCCGAGGAAAAGGCCCGCGGTGAACATTTCGCCGATGGCGCGCAGTATGCGGCTTATTATGACCGGCTGTCCGACGATCCGACGCTATGGTGCCCCGCCTCGACCCGCTATACCGGCTGGCGGCAGATGGAGGCGCTGGGCCTGATGTCGCGCGGGGGATGGATATGATGCGGTGGGCAGCATGGGCCTGACGTCGATCTTTCGCTTGCGGCTGCGGCGCCAGTATCTTCTGGTCCGGGCCTATCGCCGTCGCAAGCAATTGACGTCTGTCGTCAACCGCTTGGCCGGGGTGCGGTCGCAGCCGATCCTGTTGTTTTCCACCATGCGCAACGAACGTGCGCGCCTGACCTATTTCCTTGAGTATTACCGCAGGCTGGGCGTTGATCATTTCTTGATCGTCGACAACGGATCGACCGATGGTACGCGCGAGTTTCTGGCCGATCAGCCGGATGTGTCGCTGTGGTCCACCGACGCCGGCTATAAGCAGTCCCGGTTCGGCATGGACTGGGTGATGCACCTGCTGCGGCGTCATGGGGCCGGGCGCTGGTGCCTGACTGTCGATGTCGATGAGTTTCTGGTCTATCCGTTCTGCGAGACCCGGCCCCTGCGTGCCCTGACCGATTGGCTGGACAGCGCCGCCACGCGCAGCTTTTCATCGATGATCCTAGACATGTACCCCAAGGGGGCGATGCACGAGCAGCCCTATCGGGAAGGCCAGAACCCCTTTGACATTGCCCAGTATTTTGACAGCGGCAACTACACGATCAACCGCAACCCCACCTTCAGTAACCTGTGGATTCAGGGCGGCCCCCGCGCCCGCGTCTTCTTTGGCGACCGTCCGAAAAAAGCCCCGGCGATGAACAAGGTCCCGCTGGTCAAGTGGGACCCGTCTTACGCCTATGTCAGTTCCACCCACATGATGCTGCCGCGCGGCCTCAACCTGACGTATGAGACGGCGGGCGGTGAAAAGCCCTCAGGCTGCCTGTTGCATGCCAAATTCCTCGACACCTTTGCGCTGAAGGCCGAGGAAGAATTGCGGCGTGGCCAGCACTATGCCCAAAGCCACGAATACCGCGCCTACCGCGAAGGCATCGCCCACGAACGCGATCTGTGGTGCAATTGGAGCGAGAAGTATATCAACTGGCGGCAGCTGGAAATTCTGGGGCTGATGTCGAAGGGAAACTGGGCGTGACTGTCGGCATCGTCATGCTGTGCCACACCGCCTTGCACCGCGCGGCGCAGGTTGCCCGGCATTGGGCCACGCACGGCTGCCCGGTCGTCATCCACCTTGACCGCCGCGTCGCCGAGGCCGAGCGTGCGCGGCTGGTCGCCGCGCTGGCCGATCTGCCGGGTGTTCGGTTCTCTGCCCGCATTGCCTGCGACTGGGGGACATTCAGCCTTGTGCAGGCTTCGATCACCGCAGCCACACTGATGCTGCAGGAATTTCCTCAGGTCGGGCATGTCTACCTTGCCTCCGGGTCATGCCTGCCGATCCGCCCGGTGCCTGAATTGCAAGCGCATCTTTCCGCAAACCCTCAGACCGATTTCATCGAAAGCGTCACCACCGCCGATGTCGGCTGGACGGTCGGCGGGCTGAACAAGGAACGCTTTACCCTGCGCTTTCCGTTCTCGTGGAAAATGCAGCGACGGATGTTTGATGCCTACGTGGCCCTGCAACGCAGTCTTGGCGTGTCACGTCGGATTCCCGACGGCATCGTGCCGCATCTTGGCAGCCAATGGTGGTGCCTGACCCGCGCCTCGCTACAGGCGATCCTGTCACATCCTGACCGTGCGCGGCATGACCGCTATTTCCGCCGTGTCTGGATTCCGGACGAAAGCTATTTCCAGACCTTGGTCCGCCAGGTGTCGACCCGCGTTGAAAGCCGGTCACTCACTCTGTCAAAGTTCGATTTTCAGGGTCGCCCGCATGTGTTTTACGACGATCACCTGCACCTTTTGCGCCGGGCGGATGCGTTTGTCGCCCGCAAGATCTGGCCGCAGGCCGATGTGCTTTACGACACCTACCTGTCGCCCAACGCCGATACTGCCCACCGGCTTGAGCCGACGCCCGGCAAGATCGACCGCCTGTTCGCCAAGGCAGTGGAACGGCGCGTGAAAGGCCGGCCCGGTCTTTACATGCAAAGCCGTTTTCCCACCAAGGCCAGTGGAGCCGATCGGTGCGCCGCGCCCTATGGCGTGTTTGAAGGTTTTGCCGATCTGTTCCCCGATTTCACCCCGTGGCTGGCCCGCGTCGCCGAAGCGCGGGTGCATGGCCATCTTTTCGCCCCCGATCGCGTCCAGTTCGCCGGGGATGAACGGGTGTTCAGGGGTGGTCTTTCCGACAGCGCGCCGTTGCGAGACTACAATCCGCGCAGCTTTCTGACCAACCTGATCTGGAACAGCCGGGGGGAACGGCAGTGTTTTCAGTTCGGACCGGGTGACGCGCAAGACATCACGCCGTTTCTGGCCGGTGATCCGAACGCCAATATCACCATCGTCTCGGGCGCGTTTGTGATCCCGCTTTGGCAATCCGGCCGCCCCTTCGCCGAGATTCGGGCCGAAGCGTCCCGCCTCCAGAAGATCGAGGCTGATTTCATCGCGCTGCTGAATGCCCCGGAAACCGAGGCCCGCCTCAATGTCTGGACGCTGGCCGACCTTGTCGAAGACCCGGTTGAGCCTTTGCAGAAAATCGTTGATGAGCTGAATCCCCGCGCCCCGCACCGGATGACCGAACTGCCGCGCATGGTTGACCTGACCGGCTTCAGCGCATTTTTGCAGGAGCTGCGCAATCAGGGCATGCAACCTGTGCTGATGGGCGATGTTCCCGCCACAACGGGCCAGCCCGCGACTGACCGTGGCATGGCACGCTCGCAGCTGGCAAAGTAACCCATGCCAGCGGCCTTCCACAGCTTTGTCCTTTTCGCCGAAATGCGCACCGGTTCGAATTTTCTTGAGGCGAACCTGAACGCGCTGCCCGGCGTGGTCAGCTATGGTGAGGTGTTCAATCCCCATTTCATCGGCAAGAAAGACCAGGTGGAGTTGTTCGGCATCACCCTTGCCGACCGTGAGGCGAACCCCAAACCCCTGCTGCGCAAGCTGCGGGCTGAAACCGAAGGTCTGTCCGGCTTTCGCTATTTCCACGACCATGATCCCCGCGTGCTGGATCTGGTGATGGCAGACCCGGCCTGCGCCAAGATCATCCTGACCCGCAACCCGCTGGAAAGCTATGTCAGCTGGAAGATCGCTCGCGCCACCGGCCAATGGAAGCTGACCGATGCCAAGCGCCTGAAATCCGCCAAGGCCAGCTTTGACGCGGCTGAGTTTCACGCCCACCTTGCCACCTTGCAGGCGTTTCAACTGCAGCTTCTGACCGGGCTGCAAACCAGCGGGCAGACGGCGTTTTATCTGGACTATGAAGACCTCGCCTCGGTCGAGGTTCTGAATGGGCTCGCGGCGTTTCTGGGGGTTGAGGGGCGGCTGAAGGCGCTGGATGATACGCTGAAAAAGCAGAACCCCGAGCCGGTTGAGGCAAAGCTGGAGAACCCGCAGGCCCTGGCCGACGCACTGCCTGGGATCGACGTTTTCGCCCTGAACCGCACGCCCAACTTTGAACCCCGCCGTCCGGCCGCGATTCCCACGGCGGTTGCGGCAGCAAAGGCACCACTTCTTTATTTCCCCGTCCGCTCCGGCCCTCCGGGCGTGCAAGGCTGGCTGGCGGGCTTTGGCGGCCTGGTTGAGGGGTTTGAACAGAAGACGCTCCGCCAGTGGAAACGCAGGAACCCCGGACATCGCAGCTTTACCGTGGTCCGGCATCCGCTTTTGCGGGCGCATGTAGCGTTTCGGGAAAAGATCGTGTCAGGGCAGCTGGCCGACCACCGCCGCATCCTGATCCGCGCTTACAAGGCTGAATTGCCCGATCCCGGACAGCCCTTCGCTGATGCGCAGGCGGAGCGCGCGGCCTTTCTGGTCTTTCTGCACTACGTCCGGCTTGCCACGTCGGGCCAGACCGGCCAGCGGGTTGACCCGAACTGGGCCAGCCAGACCGCAATTTTGCAGGGCTTTGCCGGTTTTCAGCCGCTGGACCTTGTGATCCGCGAAGACCGCCTTGCCGAAGGGCTGGCCTTTCTTGCGGCAGAAGTTGGGGTGATGCCAACCACACCTGTCTGGTCTGACCCGGCGGCGAAGGCGCTTGCCGCGATCCATGACGCCAGCCTGGATGAGGCCGCCGAGCAGGCCTATGCCCGCGACTACATTGGTTTCGGATTTGGTCCCTGGCAGGGCTGACCGCCGGAAACAGCCGCTTAGGCCGCCTGTGGTGCCCGGCTTTCCGTCAGAATCGCATGCAGCTTGGCCGGGTCCGAATTGGACCGCAGCTTCGTCACGACCCCAGGGTCACGCATCGTGCGGCTGACCAGCGCCAGCGCCTTCAGATGGTCCACCCCGGAGTCCTTGGGTGCAAACAGCGCAAACACCAGATCCACGGGCTGACGGTCCACGCTGTCATAGTCCAGCGGCTTTTCCAGCCGCAGGAACACACCAACGATGCCCTTCAGATCCTCAAGCCGCGCATGGGGCAGGGCAATGCCATGCCCCACACCGGTTGGCCCCAACGTCTCACGCTCTTGCAGGCTGTCGATGGCGACCGCCGAAGTCAGCCCATAGGCCTGCGCGGCGATTTCACCCAACTCCTGAAACAGGCGCTTTTTTGAGGTAAACTGCCCGACGACACGCACGGCACCCGGCGAGAGTAGCTTGGAAAGTTCCATAGGCAGACGTGTTCCCGCGCGCTTGGGCGCTACTTGCTGTTGCGAGGGTCGATCCAGCCGATGTTTCCGTCTTCCCGACGGTACACGACATTCACGCCCCCATGGCCTTCGTTCCGAAACACCAGCATGCGCTGCCCGGCAAGCTCCAGTTGCATCACCGCTTCGCCGACGGTAATCGAAGGAATCTTCGTCTCCATTTCGGCAATCACGATGGGCTGAAGCGTATCGGGCTCTACATCCTCGATCTCCTCGGACGAGGCGAGGATATATGAGGAGCCGCCGCCGAATTCAACCGGCGTTGCGCGGTGGCTGTGGTGGTTGCGGATGCGGCGCTTGTAGCGGCGCAACTGCTTGTCCATCTTTTCGCGGCAGGATTCGAAGGCGGCATAGATCTCGGCCGCGTGACCCTTGGCCTGGGCCGACAGTCCGGTAGACAGGTGAATCGTCGCTTCACAGACAAACTCATGCGCCACACGGGAAAACACCACCACACATTCGGTCGGGCGCTGGGCGTATTTCTCAATCACCTCACCCATCTCGGCCTTCACATGGGTTTGCAAGGCCTCACCGACGTCGATCTGTTTCCCGCTGATCTGATAGCGCATGGCCTCTCCTCTTGCCGTTTGGCCGGGCGAGCCGGGTCATTCCGGAACGTCCAACCCCTTCTGGAAATGGTGGAAGGAACGTTGCGTCACGCAGACTTTGCCCACGGCTTTCGCGGCGAAACGGATCGGATAAGGGGCATGTGACACACGCATCAAGGGTATTTGGCGCCAGCCCATGCCCCCTTGTCAACCGAGTCGATTGCAACCCGCGCGCCAGCCGCCTAGATGATGCGGAAGTTCTCGCCCAGATAGACGCGGCGCACGGTTTCGTCGCGCACGACCTCATCCGTCGTGCCGCTCATCAACACCTTGCCATCATGCAGGATGTAGGCCCGGTCGACGATGTCCAGCGTCTCGCGGACGTTGTGGTCGGTGATCAGAACCCCGATCCCCCGGCTTTTCAGATCCTGCACCAGATGGCGGATTTCCCCCACGGCGATGGGGTCCACGCCGGCAAAGGGTTCGTCCAGCAGCAGGTATTTCGGGTTGGCCGCCAGACAGCGGGCAATCTCGACCCGGCGCCGTTCGCCGCCGGACAGGGCAAGGGCGGGCGTGCGGCGCAGGTAGGTGATCGAAAATTCGGACAACAGTTCTTCAAGCCGTTCACGCCGCTTGTGACGGTCAGGTTCCGCGATTTCCAGCACGGCAAGGATATTGTCTTCGACTGAAAGGCCCCGGAAGATGCTGACTTCCTGCGGCAGATAGCCGATGCCCAGCCGCGCACGGCGGTACATCGGCAAGGCAGTCACATCCTTGCCGTCGATCAGCACCTGCCCGCCTTCCGGCGTCACCAGCCCGGCGATGGAATAGAAACACGTCGTCTTGCCAGACCCGTTAGGGCCCAGAAGCGCCACCACCTCGCCCCGGTGCAAGTGCATGCTGACATCGCGGATCACCGGGCGTTTCTTGTAGCTTTTGCGCAAGGACCGAACCTGAAGCCCGCCTTCCCCCGGCGTCACGGTAAGATCTGGCTTGCCCGTCTCGGACTTGACCGCCATCAGTTGCCGCCCGGCACGAAGGTTGTGGTGACACGGCCCGACATGATGCCGGTGCCATCCGTCAGGTTGATCGTCAGCTCTTGCCCCCGCATCGAAGACGGCCCCTGCGTCAGCGCCACATTGCCGGACATGACGATCACGCCGCTGTCGATGGTGTAGACCGCGCCATCCGCGCTGGCCGCATCGCCAAGGTTGGTGACGTTGACCCCGCCACTGGCGACCAACTGGTCAATCTCACCGGGAGTTGAGCCGTACTTGACCTGCACCTCCCCCGCGCTGAGGGTCATGTCGCCTTGCACAACCTTTACGTTGCCGCTGAACACCGCAGTCCCATCGGCATTGTTGACGGCCAGCTGATCGGCGGTCACCTCAACCGGTTGGCTGGTGTCCTGCGCCAGATCGCCGAAAGCGATGGTTGCCTGTTGCGCCAGGATGGGCGTTGCCAGCAGCGTCACGCTGAGGGTGACGGTCAAAAGCCGTTGCTTCAATGCCATTTCGTCAAACCTCATGGGCCTTGGCCACCGGGTTGGTATACCAGCCGCACACCGCCATTGAAAACCAGAAGATAGCTTCCGGGGGCCTGTCCGGGGGTACGATTGTCCTGACCAAGGGTCATTCCGCCTGCGGAAAGGTCACCTGCAGGGCCGGTTGCGGTGACCGGGGTCTGCGACTGCAGGCCGGACCGGTCCATCTTCGCGGCAAGCTCCGCCGTCTCAACGCGGTAACCGGTGCTGGTCGTGACCACCACCCCGCCCGCCAGCAGGATTTCCTGCGTGTCCGGGCTCATCACCGCGGTGGCGGCAGTCAGCCGTGTGGACGCACCATCCGGTGTGTCCAGTTGCAGGCGCAGGCCCAGCGCCCCTGCCTGGGTGCTATCGGTCGCAGGGCGCGCCTCATCGGCAGACAGGGTCAAGGCCGCTCCATCGCTGGTGGTGCCGGCATAGGTGGGCGCGGTCATCCGGGGTTCGCGGGCCAGCCCTTCGACGTCCACCTCGGCATAGGGCAGGGCGGCTTCGGGGTCGATCCGGTCCGCAAGCAGGAACAGGGTAGCCAGGATCGCCAGCGCCAGAAGCGGCAGGGTCACCTTCAACCACCCCACAACCCTGGTATGCCGGTCGATTGCCATGGCTTACACCACGCCCGCGCGCAAACAATCATGCACATGCAGGATGCCGATCGCCTTGGGGCCTTCGGTGACCAGAAGACAGGTGATCTTGCGCGCGTTCATCACGGCCAGCGCCTCACCCGCCAGCGCCTCGGTTCCGATGGTGCGGGGGTTGCGGGTCATCACCTCACCGGCGGAGTGGGACATCAGGCCGTCCAGATGCCGCCGAAGGTCACCGTCGGTGATGATCCCGGCCAGATCGCCGGTGGCATCGGTCACCCCCACCACGCCAAAGCCGCTGCGCGTGATGGCCAGCAGCACCTGCCCCATGTCCAGCGCTTCTGGTACCAGCGGCGGGTTCTGGTGCATCAGATCACGGACGCGCAACAGACGCGCGCCCAGCTTGCCGCCGGGGTGAAACATGCGGAAATGGTCGGGGGTAAAGGCGCGATGCTCCATCAGCGCAATCGCCAGCGCATCGCCAAGGGCCAGGGTCATCGTGGTCGATGTGGTGGGAACGATGCCCGTCTCACAGGCCTCGGGCACCTCGGGCAGCAGAATCGCCACATCCGCCTGCCGCATCAGGGTGGACCCCGACCGCCCCGCCACCCCGATCAGCGGGATGGCAAAGCGCTTGGCATGGGCCAGAAGATCAGCCAGTTCCGGCGTCTCACCGGAATTGGACAGCACGATCAGCACATCACCCTCGGCCACCATGCCAAGGTCACCATGGCTGGCCTCTGCCGGATGAACGAAATGCGCGGGTGTGCCGGTGCTGGCAAAGGTCGCGGCGATCTTGCGCGCGATATGCCCCGATTTCCCCATGCCCGAGACGATGACCCGCCCCTTGGCCGCCATCAGCAGGCTGACGGCCTTTGAGAAGGTTTCCCCCAGCGCATCGGCCAAAGCGTCCAGCGCCCCCGCCTCACGCCGGATCACGCGGCGGCCGGTTTCCAGCGGGTCAGTGCCCGTGGGTTTGGTGCCCATGGCGTTAGTGGGTGTAGATGTCATGCGTCTCGTCCCAGCCCAGAAGGTCAAGCTCGGCCCGGGTGGGCAAAAAGTCAAAGCAGCGCTGCGCCAGTTCCAGTCGCCCTTCTCGCGACAGCCGCGCCTCAAGCTCACGCTTCAGGGCGTGCAGGTAAAGGACGTCGGATGCCGCGTATTCCTTCTGCGCATCCGTCAGCACCTCCGACCCCCAGTCGCTGGTCTGCTGCTGCTTGGAGACATCAACGCTGACCAGATCGGCGAGAAGGTATTTCAGCCCGTGCCGATCCGTGAATGTCCGCACCAGTTTTGCGGCGATCTTGGTGCACCAGACCGGAGCCGTCGTCACCCCAAACGCCTGCTTCAGCATGGCAATGTCAAAACGGCCGTAGTGAAACAGCTTCAGCACGGCAGGGTCGGCCAGCAGCGCCTCAAGGTTCGGGGCGCGGGTCTGGCCTTTCGCGATCTGCACCAGATGCGCGTCGCCCGACCCGTCCGACAGCTGCACGACGCACAACCGGTCACGGCGCGGGTCAAGGCCCATGGTTTCGGTATCAATCGCCACCACCGGGCCAAGGGTCAGCCCATCGGGAAGGTCGGTCTTGTGTAGGTGAATGGCCACGCGCTCTCTCCATCGGTTCCCAACGGGATTACGCTCGGCACCGTTTGCGGTCAACCGGTGGCACCCTGCCTGCGCGTCCGTTCGATATGGTATGCTGGCCGGTCACTGTGACAGGACTCCACCGTGGCAGCAGCGTCAGCAAGCCGTGCCATCCTGCACCGCACGAACCGCGCGGGGATGGGGCCGCGCCAATTGAAAGCGTGGAGCGTTCAAGTCAACGACTTTCAACGCATAAGATGCCTTTCGTCCTGCCGCTTTCTGTCAACGTGCTTGATTCCGATAGACTGACTGTGCCGCCAGATGCCTTACTTGCGACCCCCTCCCGACGCATGTTTGGAATAAGAATTTCAGAACCCAGATTTCGTTGCTCCAAGAAGGTCATCCCATGATCGCTCCACCTCCATCCTCTGCCTCGGCCCCGGTTGAGGTGTCATTCATCGCCCTGACCGTGCATGACCTTGCCGGCATGGCTGCCTTCTACCGTGAGGCGATGGGCCTGGATGAGATCATGTCTGCCCCCGGTCTGCGCCGCCTGGGCATTGCTGGCCGTCCGCTGGTTGAGCTGCGCGCGGACCCTGCCGCCCGCAAATCCACCGCGCGTGAGGCGGGCTTGTTCCATACCGCCTTCCTGATGCCGGACCGTCCTGCTCTTGCCCGTTGGCTGCGCCATGCGGCGGATACCGGCCTTCGGCTGCAAGGTGCGTCAGACCATCTGGTCAGCGAGGCGCTTTATCTGTCCGATCCCGAAGGCAATGGCATCGAGGTCTACGTCGACCGCCCTCGCAGTGCCTGGCATGACGCGACCGGCGCGATAAAGATGGCGACCGAGGCGCTGGACCTGAACGCCCTTGTCCAGGACGCCGATGGGCCATGGTCCGCAGCGCCCGAAGGATTGGTCGTCGGGCACGTCCACCTGCAAGTCGGCGCCGTTCCCGAAGCCGAGGCGTTTTATTCTGGCACCCTTGGCTTGCCCGTCATGGCCCGCTATCCAGGGGCCGCCTTCTACGGGTCGGGCGGGTACCATCACCATATTGCTACGAATGTCTGGAACAGCCGGGGTGCTGGCCCACGCAGCTATCCGGCCACCGGTCTGGCAGAACTGACGCTGGCGGTCGATGCAACCTCTCTTGCCGGGATCAAGGCGAAAGGCGGCGCAGAGAGGATGGCAGACCCCTGGGGCACCGTCATCACCCTGCAATCCAAGGCCTGATCGGCCGAAGGTCAGTTCACCACGAATTCGGCATGCAGCGCCCCGGCGGCGTTGATGCTTTTCAGGATGTCGATCATGTCATGCGGGGCCACGCCAAGCGCGTTCAGCCCCGCCACAACCTCGGCCAGGTCAGTGCCGCCCCTCACTTCGGCGAGGCCGGTACCATCCTTGGTAATTTCGGCGTTGGAGCGGGGCACAACGACAGTTTCCCCCTCACTGAATGGGTTGGGCTGCACGACCAGCGGGCTTTCCTCGACCCTCAGCGTCAGATTGCCCTGCGCAACGGCAACCCGGCTGATCCGCACATCGGCCCCCATCACGATGGTTCCGGATCGTTGATCCACCACCACGCGCGCCCGGGTTTCGGGTTCGACCAGTATCCTTTCGATCCGGCTAAGGACGTGTGCGGGTGATCGCATCCCCGCTGCGGCGATGTCGATGGCCACGGTCCCTGAATCCTGCATCTCGGCAACCTGGCGACCAAACTCGGCGTTGACTGCCCGCTCGATCCGTTCTGCCGTGGTAAAGTCTGCCGCCTTCAGCGCCATGCGCAAGACTGGCAGGCCGGCAAAATCAAACTCCACCTCCCGCTCTACCCGCGCGCCGGACGGGATACCCCCGGCCGTGGGCACCCCTTGCACGACGCGGGCCGCGTCCCCCTCAGCCGAGATACCGCCCGCGATGATCGTTCCTTGCGCCACGGCGTAGATCTGCCCGTCCGCCCCGTTCAAGGGTGTCATGATCAGGGTGCCACCCAGCAGGCTTTTTGCGTCACCGATGGCCGACACCGTCACGTCGATCCGCGCACCTGCCCTTGCGAAGGGCGGCAGTTGAGCGGTCACAAAAACGGCGGCCACATTCTTGGGGCGGAACTCCTCACCCGTCACATTGGCCCCCAGGCGTTCCAGAAGGTTGGCCATGATCTCTTCAGTGAAGGGCGCGTTCCTTATGCCGTCACCGGTGCCGTTCAGGCCGACGACAAGTCCGTAGCCGACCAGATCGTTGCCACGCACCCCGTCAAATTCGACCAGATCCTTGATGCGGATCGGTTCGGCGGCCGCCGAGGTGGCGACAAGAAAGAGGATCAGAAGCAGTCGGATCATCGCAGGAAATCCACAAGGCTAAGCCGCGAGACGCGGGCGGTGACAAGATACAGCGCTTCAAGTTGCGAGCGGGCGTTTTCCAGCCGGGTCGCAGCCTCATAGGGATCGACCGACCCAATATCTGACCGCAAGATGCCCAGCGCGGTGCCTTCGGCGGCATTGCGGGTGCGGGCAGATTCTATCTGCGCCTCAACGGAGCCGATCCGGGCGGAAAGGCCGATGCGGGCATCTTCGGTGGTCAAAAGTTCCTGCCCCGCGCGCTGCGCAAGCCGGGCCCTTTCGCCAGAGTCGCCAGCCAGCATGCCCCTGTCAAGCAGCGCAGCCATGGCGAAACCGGCCAAAGTATCGCGGATCGCGGGGTCAAGCGCGGTGGTGGAAAGATCCGCCGCCTCACCCGGTGCAACTGGGGCGGCAGAAAGCGGCTCGCCACCTTGGTAGAAAGCGCCGTAGCCCAAGGGATCAGCGAACCAGTTGACCACGGCTGCAGCCACCTGCCCCGCGGTCGTGGACCCTGCCGCCGCAGCCTCCAGCGCGGTCAAAAGATCATCCGCGCTGCCCAAGGGCACGGTATCGGTCGCGGTGCCGGAGAACGCCGCACGGCCCGAGGCCTGGCTGTTCACCAGCCCGATCACGCTTTCCAGCCGGGCGCGGGCATCCGCCGCGACCGAGTTGACCTGGACAACCGTCGGGTAATCCCGCGCGGTGAGCAGGATTGTGGTGATCCCGCCTGCAAGCGACGACAGTCCGGCAAGCGCATTCTGCTGCACACTGGCCTGAAATGCGGCATCGGCTGTGGTGGTCTTGAATGCGTTCAGCCGCGTCAGGCTGGCATCTACCGCCAGAAGCGGCGCCACATCGCCGCGCAGGGCCTTTGCAATGTCGCTTTGTCTGCCCGTCGTCACCTCGATCGAGGCGCGCTGGACCTGACCGCGCAAATCAGCTCCCTGACGGGCAAGGATGTTGGTGAGGCTGGCATCGCCGACGGAAACCCGCGTCATGCGCCTAACCGAAGCAAGGTATCAATCATGTTGCTCACCGTCTGGATGACTTTTGCGTTGGCGGAGTAGTTCTTTTCGATCACCAGAAGCTGCTGCATCTCCTGATCGGTATCGATGCCGTTCTGCGCCTCGATGTCGGATAGCGCGGTCAGACGGCCGGCCGCAAAGGATTGTTCCGACTGCGCTGAAAGCCGCAGCGTCGAAGTATCGGACAAAAGATCGTGGGTCAGGGCGGCAAAGCTGCGGCTGCCAGCGATGAAAGCGGTCGATGAAAGCGGGTTCGCCGCGGTCAGCGCGCTTTGCAGCGCAGTCAGTAGCGTGCCGTTGCCGGGCGGGCCGGACGTCACCGCGCCCAGCCCGTCGCGCAGACGAAACAGCGCGCCGCCTTGTGCAGGATCGGCGTTGGCGTTCATGGCCAGCCGCCCGGCCAGACCTGATTCATTGGCGGGGAGAAACGCTGCTCCGTCATCGGTGAAAAGGCCCGGTGCGCCGGGAACAAGCGTCGGGTCAAGCCCGGGGGCCGAGAATCGCTCCACCAAATCACGCGCCACGGCGTCCAGTTTGCCCTGGGCGCTGACGGCAAGATCATCGCGGACGGCGAAATGCCCGGAAAGGGTGCCGCCAAGGATCAGGCTGTTGGGGCCGCCTGTATCATAAGGGCGGCCATTGATGGTGATGCCGGAAAGCCCGCCCGACGTCTGCGTCATCTCGGGCGTGATTAGGCGGGTGGGCGCAAAGCCGAAGACCGCTGCCTTGCCATCCAGCAGCGTCACGCCTCCGGTGGTGTAAAGCGCGGTCTGGTTGTTGTTGCCCGGCACCTCACGGATCGGGAGGATGGCCGAGATCGAGTCAACCAATCGCTGGCGTTCATCCAGCAGGGCCGAGACATCGCGCCCCGCGCCGGTAAAGCTGAGCAGGGAATCGTTCAGCTTTTCCAGTTGGGCCAAAGTGCCGTTCAGGGTGGCAATCTGATCGCCAATCTGGCGGTCTGCGTTCATTCGGGCATCCTGAGTATCATCCGTCGCGCTTGCCAACCCGTTGATCAGGCTGCCGATGTTGTTGGCAACGGTGGCAAGTCGGGCCTGTGACTCTGGTCGGCCGGCCGCTTCGATCAGGGACTGATCCAGGCTGGCGACGCGCGCGGCCAACGACCCCGCGCTGTCGGGTGTGCCAAGGGCTTGCTCAACCCGGCCCAGAAAGGCGGCGCGGACACTGCGGTCGCCCTCGCCCGCCTCGGCCTGGCGGCGTTCACCCAGCAGTTGTCGGTCCACGTCGCGGCTGATCCCGGTGATCGCAACCCCCTGCCCGGACCCAGCCAGCACGGCGGCGCGCAGGCCAACCTCGCGACGGGCGTAGCCGGGGGTGGTGGCGTTGGCCACGTTCGACGACAGGATTTCCGCCTGCCGCGAGGTGGCCGAAAGCCCTGTCAAAGCCGAGCTGAGGGCTGATGTGATGCTCATCGCCGGTTACCGTTTGATGTTCGTTGTTTCTTGCAGCATCTCATCGACCGTCTGGATGACCTTGGCGTTCGACGAGTAAGCGCGCTGGGTCTGGATCAGGTTGGTCAGTTCTGCCGCGACATCGGTCTTTGACCCTTCGCGTGAGTAACCCTCAACCGTGCCGGTCGGTCCCGACCCCGCCTCCCACAAGAGGAAAGCGCCAGAGTCGGGTGAGACCTGGTAGGTCTGGCTGTTCAGCGACAACAGCCCGTTGGGATTGGGCACATCCACCAGCGGCACCTGGTAAAGCCGACGGGTCAGGCCGGTATCATAGGTGGCGTTCACGTAGCCGGCCTGATCAATCTCAACCTTCACCAGGGTGCCGACGGGTGAGCCGTTCTTGGTGATCGCCAAGGGGGCAAACGTGTCGGAAAGCTGGGTCATGCCATCCGGTTCGCCCGGGGTGCCGATATTCACGGTCATTGGACCACCTGCCACGGTCAGCGCAATCGTCCCGTCTGCAGGGTTGTAGGCCCCACCCGACACCACCGCCACCGAAGCCAAGGTTCCGCCTGCGCCGCGGCTATCGTCAAAGGTCAGGGCATATTCGCCGATCAACGCCCCGCCCGACGCGGAATCGCGGACCTGCATCGTCCACTGGTTGGAGGATCCGGTGGCGGGTACCACCGGCTGAAAGCTGACCTCAAGCGTTTCGGATGTGCCGAGGTTCCCGAAATATTCCACCGACAAAGGCGGCACCGTGGCCGTTGACCCGGCGACGGTGTAGGTGGCGGGAAGGTTCACGCCCAGCCCGATCTCACTGGTCGGATTGCCGACCATCTGGTTTGTGTTGACAACAATCGGAACCAGCCCCGAGATGCTGTCGCGCGGGAAGGGCGGGATCGTGCCGTCCGGATCTGCGGGCCAACCCATCAGGACAAGACCCGAATCGGTCTTGAGCACCCCATCCGCATCGGTCCGAAAACTGCCTGTCCGCGTCATCAGAAGGGGTGCTGAGCCATCTTCCAGGGCCACTTGCTGCACCACAGGCAGCATACCGCGCCCGGCAATGGCCACGTCCAAAGCGTTTGACGTGCCGACAAGATCACCGCGTTCATCAATCATCCGCGTGGTTGCGGCCCGCACGCCCCCCGCCGAATAAGACCCCGCCCCGCGTGATCCTGTGATGACAAGATTGGAAAATTCAGTCGAAACGCGCTTGTAACCGTAGGTGCCAGAGTTCGCGATGTTGTCCGAAATCGCGGCCAGCCGCGTGGCGTTTGCATTCAAACCGGCCACACCTGCGCTAAGCGAGGAAGAGATTGTCATGGAAAAGCGCCTTTCTGCTGCTTCGGACCCTGCTGGGCCGAAACTGCACTTTGGCGACTTAACGCTGGCCTAACGAATTCGGACTTTCAGATAAAATTCGATCTTTCCACCTATCGGTCGCGGCGCAGCAGGATCACCTCAATCCGGTTGTTGCGCACGGCAGCCGGGTCCGACACGGCGGGTTTGCGATCTGCAAACCCCGAGATCCGCTGCATGCGATCAGGGTCAATCCCGGCGGTTTCCAGCAGGACCCGAACCCTTTGCGCGCGGGTGGCTGACAGGTCCCAGACCGGGTTGTCGATCAAAGTGACGGGGTGTGAGCGCAGATGGCCACTGACCGCGATTTCGTTGCTGGTCAGGTTCAGCACCTCGGCCAGAAGATCGATCATCGCAAGGGTTACTGGCACCGCTTCGCCGGTGTCCTCATTGAAAAGCGGAGCATCTGGAAGGTCGAAGATCTCGATCACAAGGCCTTCGTCGGTGACTTTGGTGACGACATGGCGCAGCAGCCGCTCCATCGTGTTGCTTTCGCCACCACGCGCCAGAAGGGCTTTTTCGACATCCTCAAGTTCAGACTGTGCACGGCCGTCTCCGGCCGTGCCCTTGCCGGTTTCAGGCCCTGCCTCACCGTTTGACGTTGCGGCGGTCCGGTTGTCCGAGCCGCCCGTGCCAGAATGTGCCAACGTTTCTTCGGAAAACACGCTGTCACCGCCAAAGGCCCCATCGCCGCCGCCCGAAATGCGGTTCACCGGGATCGTCGGATTGAAGTAATCCGAGATCCCCTTGCGTTGCTTTTCCGTTGTCGCGTTCAACAGCCACATCAACAGAAAGAATGCCATCATGGCGGTCACAAAATCAGCATAGGCCACTTTCCAGGCCCCGCCGTGGTGACCGCCGCCTTGGACGACCTTCTTTCGCTTGATGATGACTGGCGCGTTACCCTGCGCTGCCATCCCATACACCCGTGCATTTACCCGGGATCAGGATTAGCAAATTGGCCTTTACCGGTGCTTAACCCGTTGGGTTTTAGCGAAAGGTCGCAACGACGCCACGCTTTTGACCGATCACGCGGCGACAGAACCAGCGTTTCGTATGACTTCAGCGTCAGGCGCGCAGCCGGTTAGCCAGCACCGGTAGCAAGATCAGTGAAAAGGCGGAAAAGTTCGTCCCGCTGGGCCAAGGGGGTGCCTGCAGGGCTGCGGTCACCGGGCTGGAAACTTTCGCTCCACACGCCCGCGCTTGACAAGATCGGGTGTTGGTCGAGCATCAGTTTCACATAGATGACCGGTCCACGACTGCGAGACACTCCCGGCCGATGAGCCAGATGCAGCTCAGGATCCCATCGATGTCGAAGGCGGAGTCTGGTGCGGCCTTCACGTCAGAGCAATTCCGCCACGCCAAACGCCCAGCAAAGCGCCATCTTCCGCCAGATGCACCATGTCGGCGCTGCGTCCGGGGGTCAGGTGGCCCAGCTGATCCTCCAGCCCAAGGCAAGCAGCGGGGCGAGAGGTCGCCATCGCCAGCGCAATTTCAGGGTGCACTCCAAGGCCGATCAGCACCGCCACTGCGCGGGGCAGGGTCAGGTCCGCCCCGGCAAGCGTGCCATCCTCCAACGCAAGGCGCCCGTTCTGCCGCAGGATGCGACGACCGTTCAGCAGAAATTCCGTCAGGTTGGTGCCCGCCGTGGCCATCGCGTCGGACACCAGGAACAGCCGATCGGGGCTGGCCGCCAATGCAATGCGCAGGGATTCAGGGGCCACATGGATGCCATCGGCGATCAGTCCAGCGGGAACGCCCGACGAAAGCGCCGCACCCACCAGACCGGGTTCCCGGGCACCAATCTGGCTCATCGCGTTGAAAAGGTGCGTCACGCCGCGCGCGCCTGCGCCAAAGGCGTCCCGCGCGACCCTGTGGCTGCAGTTGCTGTGGCCAAGGCTGACAACCACCCCGGCTGCAGCAAGACGGCTGATCTGATCCAAGCTGGTGGCCTCTGGCGCAACGGTGACCATCAGCACGGGCAGTTTGCGCGCGGCGTCCAGCAGGAGCGTCAGGTCTGCCTCGGTCATCGGGCGGATCAGGTTTGGATCGTGCGCGCCCTTGCGCCGCGGATCAAGGTGCGGACCCTCTAGATGCAGACCCAGAAAGCCCGGCGTCTGACGTTCCGCCGCAGTAATCCCGGCGGCAATCACGCGGGCCGTCACGTCCGGCGTGTCGGTGATCAGCGTGGGCAAGATGGCGGTCGCCCCCAGCCGCGCATGGCTGGCGCAAATCCGGGCCAGGATTTCGGCAGTGCAAGCGCCATCGACCATCAGGCCGCCACCCCCGTTGACCTGGAGATCAACAAAACCCGGCACCAGCGTGCCACCGTTCAGGCGCACCTCTTCGCCCGGTCCGGAGTTTGCCACGCGGCCATCGACCACGCGCAGGCTTGCATCTGGATGCAGCGTGATGCCGTCGAACACGGCAGCGCCGGTAAAATTCTGTACGCGCGGGGGGGTAGATGGCATTGGCAGGACTTTCAAACGGGGCTGGCTGCCGGGCCCCATGTCACCCGCGCAAGGCACTGATCCAGGCCCGCAGCACGGTTTGGGTTGCATCGCCTTCGATGACGCCAAGCAAAACGCCCGGCCCCTTTCGGGCGCAGAGGATGCTGTGCCCTTCGACAAGTGACGCCCCCAGCACCATGCAGACCGGCGTTCCGGCAGTGGTCGTCACCTGGTCAAGCTGCGCGCTCAGCGCCTCGGCCTCATCCTCAAGAAAGCCCTGCAGGTGGCTGACCATTTCTTCGGGGCCGTCGGTCTGTCCGTCAGCTTGCCCACCAACGATCAGCCAGGCCATCAGGTCAGGACCTATGGCACCGGCAAAGCTGCGCAGGAAGTGCGCATCTGCGGGCAGGTTCGCCAATCCCGTGTCCGGCGCATCGGCGGGCGCGGGGTCACCCACTTGCAGCTTTGGCTGCGCAGTCACGCCCAATCTGGCCGAGAGGCGCGGAAGCTCGGTAACCGGCCGTTCGGTGAACGGGTTGGAGGGTGGTGCCGCCTCACCCGTGCGAACTGCTGCCCTGGCCCCCGACGGCCGGGGCGTTATAGCCGGAGTGATCGGCGCGCCAAGCGCATGCGGGTTCAGATCAACCAGCAGCAGATCGGCAATCAGGGCCACGGGCAGGCCAACGCTGACGCCATCCACATCCCGCGTCATCGGCAGGGCCCATACCCGCAGTTCCTGCCCGGTGACGGCAACGCCTTGCAGCAGCTTGATCAGACTGTCCTTATGTTCATCTTCAAGGGCTTCGGCGGCAAGGCAGAGTTCCGCGTCCGGCAAACCCTTGGCCGCGACGACCCGCAGCACGCGGCGACCTGAAACCTCCAGCGTAAGGCCAAGCCCTTCGCTGGATTCGAAGGCCAGCGTCCGCCCCAGCACGGTTTCATTGACCTCACACAGCAGTGCCGCCAAAGGGTTGCCGTCCGACACCCCGGCAATGACGCGCGCACCGCCCTGGACCACTTTCGCAGAGGTCTGCAGCGCTTGCAGGCGGGCAAAAATCGGAAGGGCGGCCTTGTTCACAGGAGTGCCTGACCTTGGCTGAAGGTTTCGCTGTCACGCACCGGCAGAGATCTTGTCCAGCGTTTCCCGGATTTTGGCCACAAATCCTGGAAGGTCAATGCTGTGGTCGCAAATGCAGCACAGGGCATCTGCCGGCTCGGTTTCCGACCGCAGGAACAGCCGCAGCCCGTCATCCCCCATTATCAGCGCGGCATGCGGTTCGCCAAACGCCTCAACCGAAAGAGAAAAAAGCGGATCGTCGAAACTGGTGCGCGCCTGTTGGCACAGCCGGTCCAGATACTCTTGAGTGACGTCATCCCTGCCGTGGCTGGCAAGGATCATGCTTGAAGACAGGTCAGCGAACGCAATCAGCCGCGCCTGCGGATAGGACTTTATCAACGCCCCAAGGCTGTCACTGATTGCCAAGCTGCATCCTCACCCGTGTTACTGGCCTTGCGACCGGCTGGCGGCACGTGGTTCCGTTCCACCGTTTGCCGCCCGGTCCGAAAAGGACACCACGGCTGGCCCGGTTTCTTCCGTCGGGCGTTCGGTGCGCAACAGGCGTTCCCCGGCCGCCACGCGGCGGGGCATGACCTTGATGACCGGGGTATTCCGGATTGTGGTCAACCGCTCGAACGATCGGGCAATCTGGCTTTGGCTGGTTTCCGTTGGGTCTGCCGGGTCAGGGGTGATGGCAGGGTTTGCCTCATCGCCCCTCTCGGGCGCGCCTTCATCGATCAGGCGGTGAACCAGGTCAAAAAGCGCGCTGGTGAAGGTCTGCGCGCCGCTGTCTATCCACTTCGTGTCATCGTCGCCCGCGTTCATCGCTTTCAGCAAGGACACCGGGAACACGTCGGCGAAAAGGCCCTCAACCTCGGCCGAGACGCGCTTCACCACCTTGGCCTTGTCCTTATCGCCCAGAATCTTGTCAAAGCGGGTGATAAGAAGAAGGCTGTTCTGCCGCATGTTGGCGGGAAACGTCGACCAGACCCCCGACTCAGACTGGCGCCAGGCCTGCGTGGCATGGGTGCACCACAGCACGCCATCGGCCAGATGCGCCATGCGCTCCCACACCTCGGGCGACATTGACGGGTCAGAGATCCCCGGCATGTCGATCAGGTCGCAGTAGCGCAGGATATCGCTTTTCATGAAGATGCGGACGTGTTCCGTCGTCTCAAGCGACACGTTCACCAGATCGGCCACGTCCAGATCATACGCCACGCCGTCCAACCCCATCGTGTAGGCATCATCCGGCCCGTAGGACAGCCAGACCGGCGGCAGTTGCGTGGCGGTGACCTTTTCCAAAAGCGGCCGCGCGCCCATCAGCACGTTGCACAAGGTGCTTTTCCCCGAGCTGAATTCGCCCATGATGGCGATTCGGGGTTTGCGGGTCATCGGCATGCGGTTCGTCCTTTCCAGCGCGGCCCAGGCTTCATTGGCATACCAACCTCAATCGGCATATACGCCAAGTTCGTCCATGATCGACGCAAGGCATTCCTGCCGGTCTTCCCAGGCATTCACGCCAAACAGTTCCTTCATCTCTTCCATCGAGACCTCCGAGCTTGCCAGCGCGCTCATCAACAATTCGCGCTGTTCCTGCAGGAAATCGCGCAGGGTGACCTGAGTGCGTTCCCGGAACAGGCCAATCTGGATGGTCTTCAGGTCATTGATGATCGGGTCGGTCTCAGCCCGGATCAGGTTGTAAAAGTCCTGCGCAAAGGCCTTGTAGCCACGACGCCGCTGCCACCAGCCCTTCCACCAGCTGACCTGAAGGTCCAGCGCGATGGTCTGGCCAAGGTTGATCGGCGGCGGAATGTAAGACACGACCGGCGTCTCGATCTTGAAGCCTTCAACGGTGATCGAGAAGGTCTTGCCGTAAAGCTCGGCAATCTTTACGGCGGTTTCGTTGTTCACTTCAGCCGCGATGGCGTGCATCTTCTTCAGCACCACCTGATAGCTGGATGACAGCAGCATCCGCAGACCCAAGGGGCTGTAGTGCCAGGTTGCATCCTCACCATTCGCCTGCAGATGTTCGATCAGGCTGTTGGTCGCGCGTTCCAGGAACCGCTCATAGCTTTGGTCGATGCGGTTGGTGAAATCCTTGCAGACGTTGTTCGTCAGATGCGTCAGCTTTTCTTCGGCCGCCGCCTCGATATGGCCCAGTTCGGCGTTCAGCTGTTCGGGCGTCATCGTCCGGTTCAGCTGGCCATCCGATTCCAGGATGCGGACCTGATCAACGACATCAAGGCTTTGCGCCAGGTTCAGCGCCTGACGGGCAGATTTCTGCAGCGCCTCGGCGACCGGGCCTTCGTACATCCGCTGACCCAGCGCATCCAGCAGCGCCGGCACGCCCGAGGCATGCCAGACCAGCTGTTCCGCCGTCCAGTCGTTCATCTTGTCGGCAAAGGCGGCGCGGGTCCAGTTGATCGCCGACTCGGTCGAATCGTCGGTCATCTCGTCGATCTTGCCTTCCAGCACCGCGTTTGCCCAATGCGCAGAGCCGTAGATGATGTCGATGTCCTGCGGCGCGTTGTTCTTTTCCAGCGTTTCCAGAATCGACTTGTGAATTTCCGGCACCTGCATCGCCGGGTCGGGCAGTTCGTCGATCCGGTTGACGAAAATGATGATTTCACGCGATTGACGGTGTGCGATCAGGCGGATCAGCGCCATGTCCATCGTGGTCAGCGCCTGATGGGCCGAGAGGACGACGATACAGGACCGGCTGTCGCGCACGGCATTGATGGTGATCTGTTCGCGCATCATGAACGTGTCGTTCACGCCGGGCGTATCGCGCACGCACAGAAGCACCGGAATATCTTCACGCTCGATATACAGGTCGGCGGATTTGGTGATGTCAGTGAACCGGCCCTGATCGGCGCTGCCCAACTCTTCATCGCCAACGCAGACATAGCGGCGCAAAAGCGCATCATCGACCGCGCCATAGCGGTGTTCGGTGCCAAGCAGCATCTCGAACTTGCGGCCAAGCCGGGCCTGGGCCTTTTCGCGCATTGCAACAACCTGCAGGCGCAGCTTTTCAAGCTCATCATCGGCACCGGCGCGGGCGGCAAGCTGGCCGATCCGGCCGCCGTTCGACACCAGCTTGTCCCATTCCGCACCGTCAAAGAACTTGAACTTCGCCTTCACGTTCAGCTCGGGCGAGGGGGTGTTGATGTGCAGCGACGTGACAACCGACGTCCATGGGTTCACGTCCGTGGGCAACAGCCCCGGCGCACCGATCATTGCGTTGATGAGTGAGGTCTTGCCCGCCTTGATCTGCCCGATGACGGTGACCGAGGGTTCAACCTCGCGCACCTGTTGCAGGATCCGCGTCACCTTTTTTGAAGTGTCGGGGTCGGCCATCGTCACGAAATCACGCAGCACGTCCTCGAACTGCTGTGTGGCTTCGGCAATGCGTCCAAGGCCCGGAAAGTTGCGCTTCAGCGCAACTTCAGGCGCGGCCTCGGCAGGAAGGCCTGCGTCGAGAACCGGTTCATCGTCCTGAACTATGGCGCCAAGTCCCATGATACCCTCATAACTTCTGCCCCAAACCACTTATATGGCACAGACGGGGGCGCAAGTCCCCGCAATCATGACATAAGTTTGGAAAGTGGTCCGAATTGGGCAGGTTTCTGTCGATTCTTCGGTGAATAATGATGTCACGCGGCGCGCAATGTTTCCAGATCGCGCCGAATCTGCAGCAATAGTGTTACCGTATCGTCAGCGGGGGCGTGGCCTTTTTCCAGTTGCATCAGCATGATCAGATCAAGAACCTCGCCCAGATCGCCGTTGATTCGGCGCAAAGCGGCCGAGCCGCCACGCGACAAAAGGTCAATCACCTGTTCGGTCGTCTCGCGGCCATGTTCCAAAATAAGGTCGATCGGCAGGCGTTCTTCGGGGTCGATCATGTCGGTCAGGCTGGCTGACCGGCTGATGATCAGCGTGATTGCCTGATCCAGCAGGGTCTGCTCACTTGCCGGAAGCGGGCCATCCGCCAGAACGGCCAGGACCGGCGCGACCGGGGCCACAGCACTTCGTGCCGCAATCCGTGGCCGCTCACGCCGCTCGGTCCGTTCCGGCGGGGCGGGGTCAGGACGTCGGTCACGCAAAACCGCCACGCGTGGGCTGGGGATGGCATCAACGGGTTCAGCCGCGATGGCCGGCGGCTCAGGCTGCGGGGCGCGGGGCGGTGCGGGTTGGCGGGCGATGACGGGCGGGCGGGCGCGGCCCGCCGTTTCCGTCGGGCGGGGCTGCCGCGCCGGGGCTTCGGGGATATTTTCCGCGGTCAACGGTTCTTCGGCAACGGGCGGCCCGGGAATGGGGGCGAGGGGTTCCGGCACAGTTTCGGGGGCTTCCGGCCCTGCGTCGGGTGGTGCCGAATCGGTCATGCGCAGACCGGAAAGGTCCACCGGCGGCGCAGACACTGAGCCGCGCCCGCCGAACAGCTTGCCCGCTGCGGGCCGCTCTCTGGCGGGTGTCGGTTCAGCCGGGCGCGCAACTCCGGTGTCGCGTCCGGACCGATCACGCGCGACGCGGGTTTGTGTGGCGGGGGCAGCAGCAGCGGCAATCATGGCGGCAATGGCCGCATCATCCATGCCCGCAGCCGCAGGAGCGGTCGCTACCGGCGGAGGTACAGGTGGTGTGGCTGCCGCTGGAAGCTCAGCCGAAAGTTCGGGTGATTGACGCGGAGGGGGTGGGGCAGAGGTCTCGGCCCGCGATTTCCACGTTGTCCTCAGCGGGACCTTTTCGACGACGGGCGTGTCGTCTGCCTGTGGCATCTGTTTGATCCGGTCGGAAAAGCGCTTGCTGCCGGGGGATGCCGTCGGCTCACGCTCAGCGATGGGCGGTGCCATGGGTACTGGTCGTTCCAGATCCGGTTCCGCCACGCTTGGCGCGTCGGCAGCAACGGGGGCCGCTTCGCCTTCGGGTTGGGCTGCTGGAACTTCGGCCTCTTCCTCGTCGGGCTCGATCTGGTCGGCCACATCCTCAGGCCAGACCACATCCGGCTTTGCGGGTGGGGGCGCGTCACGCTCTGGCATTGACGTGATTTGCTCAACCGGCTTTCCGCTGGAAGGGTTTGTGATCCGTGCGGGTGGTGCGTCGTCTTCCGGCGGAGGCGCCCAGGTTTGCGCAACCGGCGCCTCTTCCACAGTGGTGTCGGCAAAGCGTCTCGCCACGATCGAGCTTGCCTCGACATGCCGCGCCAACAGCAGCTCCGCCATGTCGGTGTCGGCCCGCCGCGCCATCTGCACGCGGGACTTGATGGTGCTGATCACCGCCGCAGCCCCACTGTCGCGGAAGATGTCGCGGTCCATGCCGCCCGGTTTGATCGCGGCGCGGGCCTGCTTGGCCGAAATCGACAACACCTGGCGAAACTCTTCGCCGGCACGCAGTTCCACCCGCTCCAGCATCCCGGCCGCAGCTTCCCGGCTGCCAAGAAGATCGATCTTGGTCAGAAACAGGAACCCGTTGTCCTTGACCGCGTCCGGCATGCTTTCCCAGACCACCTGTTCTTTCGGCAGGTAGGACGTGGTGCACCAGATCACGATGTCGGACCGCTTGCTGGCCCAGGCGGCTGCACGGCGCTGCTCGGCCTCCATCGGTCCGGCAGAGACTTCAAGCAAACTGATGACCTTCAGCGCGCCAATGTCCATTTCCAGCGTCACCATCGCCGGGTTAAGCGCCATCACTTGCGACAGATCGCTGCCGGGCATTACTTCTGTCCTGCCATCCGCCAAAGTGCACAGCATCCGGGCCTCGACTCCGTGCTGCACGATGATCGTCGGCAGGCGCAGCATTTCCGGCACCACAATTGTTCCGGTCAGCAGATTCAATATGGCCGACTTTCCCGCGCCGGGCAGGCCAAGCAAGGCAATCCGCGCTGGACGTTCCAGCCGTTCGATAAGCCGTTCGGCTGCTTCGGCCGGTCCACCGGCAGCCAAAAGACCCCGGTCAAGCAAATGGCCAAGGCGCTGGGCGACCGTCATTTCGCCGATTTCGTCAGTCATATCTCACTTCAGGGCGCCTCACTTCACCACGATAACCCGCCGCGGCCGCATGCGCATGTCAGAAAGGTCTGTAATCTCTTCCACTCGCACCTCCACCACCCGAGGACGGGGCGGGGATGGCTCGGGCGCTGCATCGACGTGCTCTTCCAACATAGGGGGAGTCTGCACCGGCAGCAACAGCGGCTCTGCCACCACGGTCGTCAAGCGTTTGGGTCTTGTGACGGTCATGGCTGGGCGTGGGGGTCGTTGTTCGCGGGGGCGGGTTGAGGCGTCGTTCACCTTGATGATGGTAAAGCTGATGTTGTCCTGGTCAGGGTCGTCCAAGCGGGTCAGCTCTTCCAGCAGGCGCTCGGCGATCTCGGTTGAGCGTTTTCTGGCGTATTTACCGACAATCTTCTCGATCTGGGCGTTGGTCAGGAATTGCAGCCCGTCCGAGGCACAGATCACGATGTCGCCGGCCTGCAGTTCGGCCGGTTTGCCGGGGCAGTCGATCTTGGGGATCCGCGTGCCCATCAGCACCGAAATC
>JANPJU010000180.1:0-3867 GCA_031425675.1 Paracoccaceae bacterium
TCCAGCCGAGGTGACCCGCGACGCCGCGCGCGCGGCCGGCATGGACGCGGCGATGGCAAAGTCCGTCGCCGAGGCTTTGGGCGAAATCGCCGCGACGTCTCCCGAAGCACGCGTGCTGATCTGCGGGTCACTGTATCTGGCAGGATCTGTCCTGCGCGAGAATGGCTGACCCCGAACCGCTGCGTCAGAACTGTAGCGGCTGGGTGGTGGTAAGGACGGTGCGACCGGGAAAGATGGCATTATATTTCGCTTCGATCCGGGATTTCTGCTCCCAGTACTCGGGCCCCTTGTGCGCCTTGCCGTGGTGAAACACGTGAAAGTTGATGACATAGGCAGTCCCGCCCGCAAGCTCGGCCTGCAGACAAAGATCCGTGCCAAAGAAATGATATCCCGACAGATCGATCGAGGATTGTGGTGCCCGCAGCCGGGGCATCAGCAAAAACATCTCATCCAGGGATTCCACGCGGCGCGGAAACGCACCTCCGACCTTGCGCCCAGCGCCCCATCGGTCTGACACCCGTGATGCGACCAGGTTCCGGCCTGGCCTTACGCCCAGCTGACGGTAAACGCCCCCGGCCATACCGGCAATCATCCAGAAAGGATCCTGAGCCTCCAGCGACTGCAGCAACTGACAGAGATCATCAAAGCTATCCTGCAGCAGCTCCAGATCATCGTGGCAAAAGACAACATATCGCCCTTGCGCCTGCGACAGGGCAAGCCGTGAACCTTGAAAGCCATCGCACAGGTTTTCTATCCGGTTGTCTATCGCGATGAATTCGCTGTTCTCAGGCGTGAAGCCATAATCACGGTAGCTTCGCAGCATGCGCCGATACGACTCCTCGTTGCGAAGTAACGTGACCACGCTGAACATAGGACTTGTGAAAGAACGCGGACCAAAGCGCGGATCGCCACTCTCGTCGGGCCATTCCGACACGATTCGCAGGTTGGGATAATCCTCAAGCGTTGGCAGTGGCGGCACGTCTTGAGGGAGGGCCAGCGCAACCACGATCTGCTCACCCGCCATCAGGTGGTCTGATCCCCCTTCGATGCGCAGAACGACCCGATTGGCATCGCCCAGCGGCAAAACACAGCCAATCGCAGTCCGCCCATTCTGGGTCAGCGACAGCCAGCCACCCGCATTGCGAAACCCGCTTGGTGCCCCGCTGTCAAACACGATGACGCAAAGCGCGCCTTCAAAACGGCGAACGCTGGCAATCGCACTCAAATTGTCCGGCATCATCGCTCCACTATCGCCGCTGCATGGCTGGGCGAGAGTGTTAGGAAAATCAAGCCTGAAAGCCACGGCTTTCCGCTTGGGCGCACGAGCCGTTCAACACGATCCATGGCCTTTCAGCTCATACCTTGCGAGAAACATGTCGACCGCGCCGTGGACGCTGCGGTGGACGTCTTCCGGGGTGATCGACTGCGCCATTCCGAAGATCAGCTTTTCGTGGATCGACGCCTTGCACAGCTGGGCGAACTGGTCGGCGGCAAGGTCAAGGTCCTCGATCTGCAGCTGCCCGCCTTCGACATAGCAGCGCAGGTGATGGACCAGCCGTTCATGGATCAGCCCCGGCCCGTAGTCATAAAACTCACGCCCAAGTCCTGGAAAACGTTCTCCCTCGCCCACGACGATGCGGAACATGCGTTGGCCGAATTCCGACATCAGAAACTCGGTGATTCGCTGCGCCGCAACGGTCAGCGCCACGCGAACCGGCACTTCTCCTTCGATGGACGCTTCGGCAGCTTCAGTCTGGCGGTGACATTCGCTCCGCGCCACCTCAAGGAACAACAGCTGCTTGTCAGGGAAATAGGCATAGATCGTCGCCTTCGACACCCCCGCCTCACGCGCAATGTCATCGACCGAGGCGCGCTCGAACCCGTCGCGCATGAAGACCTTGCGCGCGCCGTCCAGCACCTGGTCAAACTTCCGGCCGCGCCGGACCCCCTGTTCGGCAATGATGTTCATCGGTGCCCCTGTGGGCGACCTTAAGGCATCATCGTCCGGCGCGGCAAGCAAAGCGGCGTGGTTCACTCTTGCAGCGTGCAGACCGACTTGGCGCCATTGTCCACGCAGCCTTTGGTCGAGGGTGCGGCCACCGGATCGGGAAAGCTGATCACTGGCAAGAGCACACTTAGGCTTTGCGCCGCAGCAGGCAGCGCAAGCGCGAGGGTAAAGGCAGCGGCAAGGGCGGTACGGGACATGGGAGGCTCCAATCTGAACTACTCGGTTCAGTTGCAATCTGAACCGGACAGTTCAGATCCGCAAGCGGAAAGTGAACTGACGGGTTCATTTTGTGGACTTGCCCCGGCGCAGATCCCAGCTAAATTAGAATCATTCCAAAACACCGGGGTTCCAATGCTGCCATCGTTTGCCTCCCGTCGCCGCTTTGCCGATCTTTCGGAACAAGAGGTCCTTGCCCTTGCAATTTCTTCGGAAGAGGACGACGCGCGCATCTACCGCAGCTACGGTGAAAGGCTGCGCGGTGATTTCCCCGCCTCTGCCGCCGTGTTTGATGGTATGGCGGCAGAAGAAGACAAGCACCGCCAGCGCCTGATCGACCTGCACCGCACCCGGTTCGGCGAGGTCATCCCCCTGATCCGGCGGGAACATGTCGCGGGTTTCTATGCCCGTCGCCCGGTGTGGCTGGCCAAAACCCTGTCGCTTGAGGTGATCCGTGGCGAAGCGCAGGCCATGGAACATGCGGCCCAGGATTTCTACACCCGCGCCGCCGCCCGCACCCAGGACGCGGCCACCCGGCGCCTGCTGGGCGACCTTGCAGCGGCTGAGGCCGGGCACGAACGCCACGCAGACGGTCTGACCGACAAACACCTTGGCGGTGACGCCCGCGCCGATGAGGACGCGACAGCAAAACGTCAGTTCATCCTGACCTGGGTCCAGCCGGGGCTGGCAGGGTTGATGGACGGGTCAGTATCCACCCTCGCGCCGATCTTTGCGACCGCGTTCGCGACGCAGGACACCTGGACCACGTTCCTGGTGGGCACCGCCGCTTCGGTCGGGGCAGGCATCTCGATGGGCTTCACCGAGGCCGCGCATGATGATGGTGTCCTGTCCGGCCGGGGCAGCCCATGGAAACGGGGCCTCGCGTCAGGCGTCATGACCACACTGGGCGGAATGGGCCACGCCTTGCCCTACCTGATCCCGGATTTCTGGACCGCCACATCGATCGCGATGGTTGTGGTCTTTGTGGAACTTTGGGCCATTGCCTGGATTCAGAATCGCTACATGGAAACACCCTTCCTGCGAGCAGCGTTGCAGGTCGTGGTCGGCGGAGTGTTGGTGTTTGCCGCCGGGGCTTTGATCGGAGGGGGGTAAGGCACATGCGCCGCACCCCCCTCTTGTTCGTGACGGGAAGCGACGGCTTTTCGGGGTTCCGCGCCGCCTAACGCAGCGCGGCCAGCCTGCGGGGGGCGACCGTAGGCTGGTCGCCTGCGTCGTCTTCCGCCTCATAACCAACAGCATCTGCCGCGGCCGGGGGCGCAAGCTCAGGGTGCCAGAACGGCTCGGCGACCACGGTCGTCAAGCGTTTGGGTCTTGTGACGGTCATGGCGGGGCGTGGGGGTCGTTGTTCGCGGGGGCGGGTTGAGGCGTCGTTCACCTTGATGATGGTAAAGCTGATGTTGTCCTGGTCAGGGTCGTCCAGGCGGGTCAGCTCTTCCAGCAGGCGCTCGGCGATCTCGGTTGAGCGTTTTCTGGCGTATTTGCCGACAATCTTCTCGATCTGGGCGTTGGTCAGGAATTGCAGCCCGTCCGAGGCACAGATCACGATGTCGCCGGCCTGCAGTTCGGCCGGTTTGCCGGGGCAGTCGATCTTGGGGATCCGCGTGCCCATCAGCACCGAAATC
>JANPJU010000181.1:0-5622 GCA_031425675.1 Paracoccaceae bacterium
CTCGTAGATAATGTTCGGGCCTTCCGCTTGGGATTTAGGATCTCGTCTTAAGGACGGTGAGGGCGGCAACCAGGCCGACCCTGTATTTGCTATGGAAGAGACCACTTCTTGACGGCGGAGCCCGCCTGGGCAACTATTCCAAAGGTATCCGGTCGCTCGGATGCCCCGTGATCTGACTCCCTAATCCGCGTTTTGTTCCCGAGCTAGGACGTTATCACTGACGATCATCCCGGGCTTGCCGCGCCGTTCGATCAACGCCGTCAGCTCCCGTGCCCCGCGGCGGCCCGAGATCGAGGTGTCTGGGGCCGCAGCGAGGCACTCGCGCGTGACGTCAACCGATCAAAACAGTGTCGTATCGTGCCGCCAGTTCCTCGATGCCGTGCGGGAATACGGCCGCCAGCTGCTTGAACATCTCCTCGATCCCGCCGGGCGTGAAGGTGACCAGCGAGCGCACCGGTGTCTCGGTCTGGTTCATCCAGGAATGGGCCACACCGCGCGGCACGAGGACACTGGTCCCGGCGGTGGCGTCGAACTCGACCCCGTCGCAGACGAAGTGCATTTCGCCCTGCTGGATGTAGAAATACTCGTCCACGCTGCGGTGGATGTGGGGTGGCGCCGCCGCTCCTGGTGCCGCGATGGATTCGACCACCGCAAAACGGCCGCCGATATCCGCGCTTGGCACATGGATCGCCATCTGTTCGCCCGGAACGGTGGCAAACCAGTCCAGATCGGCGGCATGGGCCGAAAGGTGCGGATGCGCTGCTGCACTCTCGGCCAGCGCCGGCCGCACGGGTGCGAGCGCTGTGACCAATGCCGCACCGGCGACAAAGCTGCGACGGCCAAGGCCGGGGTTTTTAAAACGTGTCATGTCAGTTCCAATCTCGACGCCCGGTGAAGCCCCGGCGTTGGTCCTGGAATAGGGCATTCGGCTCAGCTTCGATTGCACGAGGACCGCATGGTTTGGACGATCCCGTCATGGCAAACCTGTGGGTGCGCGCGACATCTGTTTCAGGCCGCGAGACGATTCCTCCGCCACGACCCCGGCGTAGTCCCGGAAATTCCGCTGAACACTCGGGTGAAGTGGCTCTGGTCTGCAAAGCCACAGTCCAGTGAAATCTCGGCAAGGCTCAGATCCGTCGCCAGCAGGTGCTGCGCACGATCAATCCGCCGCGCCTGCAGCCAGCCATGCGGTGTCATGCCGGTCGACACCTTGAACGCTCTGGCAAAGTGGGTCGTCGAGATCCGACATTCGCCAGCGACATCCGCGAGGGTTCGATCCCCGGTCAGGTTGGACGCGATCAGCTCCTTGGCCAAACGCTCCTGCCACGGTGCAAGCCCGCCGCTGCGCCTCCGTTCCGCGTCTCGCAAGCCGCCGTAGGTCCGGGCAAGATGCACATGCAGGGCAAGGAGCATGTGGTCGACGAACAGCCGACTGGTTTCGCCAGGCTGTGCCAAGGCCTCGATCAGGGTATGTTTGATCATGTCGAGAATAGGATCGACCGTGTCCCAACCATCCTGCGCTTGCAGCCGGTCGATCGGCGGCGAATCCGCATCATCGGCGAGGTCGTCCATCGCGGCGCGCGGGATGTGCAAGTGGAGGTTGTCGAGCTTGCCCCTGATCCGGCAGCTTGGCGCGGTCCGCATGTCGGCGAAATTGAAGGACGTATTCGGCCCTGCGGCCTGCGCGTGATGCTGGCTGTCGAAGACCGACTGATGTCCCGGCCGGTCGCCAATGTGGATGATGGCCACGAAAGCATCCTCGGCGTTTGCCTCCAGCAGAACCTCCTCGGCATGGTCATGGCTGAAACGCGCCAGGGTCAGCCTTGAGGTCCGATGCTCTGCCTGCATCACCGCGCCACGGGGTACGAGGTCGTTGATCCAGAAGATTTCGCTTTCTGGCATGTCGCTATCCAATCGTTTAGGCTGGATGCGCAGATGTCATCCCATATGAGCCGCACGGAAGCATGAACGTTACACCCTTGCGATGGACGCAGCCACACGGGTCTTTGCGCTGGCCGATGGAGCACGTCTGATGCGTGCAATTCCGCCTAGTCCTCGTGAAGCTCCGGTCGGTAACTGCGTCGATCAGCGCCGTCCAGTTCGTGCCAGCCGCCCCAGCGGCAAAGCGCGGCCGTGAACGGCCGAAGACGCTGGTCGTCTATCGCCGTGTCTCGACTGCCAGCCAAGTTGAGCGAGGTCTGAGTCCCAAGGTGCCGCGTGATGCCATCCGTATCTTCGCTGATCGACTTGGTGTTCCGTTGCTTGATATCCTTGAAGACGTCGCATCAGGGCGTGGTGTAAAGATCTTTCCAAGCCGACATGGTCTGCAGCGTTCATTGGAAGCAGTCCGCGAGCATGACGCCATATTCGTCGTCAGGGACTGGTCGAGATTGTCGCGCCACGCCTCTGACCTTTCCGACAGTACAGCACTCCTTCCCACAGATGATCGCATCGTCTCCGTGAGGGGCGGAGATACCCTTGCCGATACACCGAAAGCGGGACGCATCCTTCATGCTCAGCGTTCCGGAGGGGAAATTTCGAAGTGAAAAAAGAACGCGATGGCGAAGCAGAATGCGTCCGCAGTCGTCTTCGGCAATCCCGATATCCTGGGTGCTCGGCGCCGCGGTGCACATGCGGTCTCCGCGAAATCCGACCCGCTGGTAAAGACCATTGCGGATGGTCTTCGAGCAATCCCGGGTCGTGAAAAGCTTTCCCGTGCGACGGTCGCAGATGTTCTGAACGAACGGCGGATCGTAACCGGCGCAGGTTCGTTCTGGGATGCGAGCCGACTGTGCCACGCTTGTTCATTGGTAAACAAACCTGGAATTCAGCGACCCTGACGAGATCGCGGCCACTTCGGCCAGAAGAGTCACTGAACATTGCTGCATCACAACGAAGCCTGCAAGCTTCGCAGTTAGGGTTGGCCAAAGGAACCAGTCCCGGAAGGAATATCAGATGCTGACCCGACGCGCTGCGCTTATGGGGGCCGCCATGGTTGCCGCCTCGCCTTATGTCCTCAAGACAGCGGTGTCAGCCGAAGGGGCGGCCGATACCTCCTCGGTTCTGCCGGTCGATCTGTCCGCGATGACCCGTCGCAAGGTCAAGCTGGTCAAGCCGCCATTTGTCCATGACCACGAACAGGTTGCAACCAACCCGCCGCAGATCGTGGAGTTCGAGATGAAGATCATCGAACAGGAAATCCAGGTCGATGAGGACGCATGGTTGCAGGCGATGACTTTCAATGGCTCGGTCCCCGGTCCGATGCTGGTCGTTCACGAGGGCGACTATGTGGAGCTGACGCTGTTCAACCAGCCCGAAAACATGATGCAGCACAACATCGACTTTCACGCCGCGACCGGCGCCTTGGGGGGCGGTGCGCTGACGCTGGTCAACCCGGGGGAGAAGACCGTGTTGCGGTTCAAGGCGACGCGGCCCGGGGTCTTTGTCTACCACTGCGCGCCGGGGGGTCCGATGATCCCGTGGCATGTGGTGTCCGGGATGTCGGGCTGCATCATGGTGCTGCCGCGTGACGGATTGAAAGATCATCTGGGCCAGCCGGTTTCCTATGACCGGATCTACTACGTCGGCGAAAGCGACTTCTACATCCCGCGCGGGGCTGATGGCGCCTACATGCGATTTGCCGATGCGGGAGAGGGGTATTCCGACATGCTCGCCGTGATGAACAAGCTGATTCCGTCGCATGTGGTCTTCAACGGCCGGGTGGGTGCCTTGACCGGCGACACCGCGCTGACGGCGGAACAGGGCGAGACGGTGCTTTTCGTCCACAGCCAGGCCAACCGCGACACCCGTCCGCATCTGATCGGCGGGCATGGCGATCTGGTCTGGGAGACCGGCAAGTTCAACAACCTCCCCGAACGGGATCTGGAGACATGGTTCATTCGCGGCGGGTCCGCTGGGGCGGCGCTTTACACCTTCCTACAGCCAGGGGTCTACGCCTACGTCAACCACAACCTGATCGAGGCGGTGAACCTTGGTGCGACGGCCCATGTGATCGTCGGGGGGGAGTGGAACAACGACCTGATGGAGCAGGTGGTGGCCCCCGTCGAATACGACGTGGCGCATGAGGGCCGGACGGCGCTGCCGTAAGCCTTCCGGCAAGCGAAACAAAGGGCAGCTCCGAGACCGGGGCTGCCCTGTTCAATTGATGGGGGCGTGTGATGCTGTG
This sequence comes from Paracoccaceae bacterium, assembly GCA_031425675.1. Classification (GTDB taxonomy): domain Bacteria; phylum Pseudomonadota; class Alphaproteobacteria; order Rhodobacterales; family Rhodobacteraceae; genus Tabrizicola. Next base: position 4,187 of record JANPJU010000181.1, read on the forward strand.
TCGGGTGGGACTTGCGCTGGTAGCGGCTGCGGCAGGGGGGGTGGTGGTCCTTTTCTCGCAGGGCCGTTCCGAGCCGGCCCTCCTGCCCGAACTGATCCACATTGCCGCCGGGCCGCAGGATTACCGGCCTGCGGGGGAGTTCCGGCAGGGCACACGGGTGGTAGACGCGCCCCGGCACCGGCTGGAGGCGGGCGGGCTGGAGATCATGAGGTTCCATGTCAGCCAGGCGGAGTATGCGGCTTGCGTGGCAGACAGGGCCTGCCTGCCGACCCTTTCCACCGGGGTGGCGGAGTTTGCCCAGACCAACGTCAACCACGCCGACGTCACGGCTTACGCGGCCTGGTTTTCCGCCCGCACCGGCCAGCACTGGCGGCCGCCGACGGATGCCGAGTGGCTGCGGGCGGCGGCGGAGCGGGGGGCGGAGGATGGGTTCTCGGCGGAGGCGAACGGCCCGGACCCGTCGCGCCGCTGGATCGCGAGCTATCAGCGCGAGGTAAGCTTGCGGGGCGAGGCGGATCTGGTGGCGCATCCCTTGGGATACTACGGGGTCAACTCGCTTGGCGTGGCCGACATGGCGGGAAACGTCTGGGAGTGGACGGACACCTGCCTGCAGACCGGCACGCTGACGCCGGACGGCACGGGCATCGCCACCCAATCCGACTATTGCGGCGTGCGGGCGGTGCAGGGCAAGCACCGGGCCTTTGTCATCGACTTCATCCGGGACGCAAGGTCGGGCGGCTGTGCGGCGGGGGTGCCGCCGGATTATCTGGGGTTCCGGCTGGTCCGGGACTAGTGTCCCGGGCAGGGACACCCCCTCCCCCTCATATCAATCAATGGCTTACGCTTGCGGTTTAAGGTTCTGTTAGGATTCGGCGCAGTTGGCTGGCCGCATCCGCCACCCACCGAGCGCAACGAAAAAATGGCCCACGGGGGGCCATTCTAGCCGCTTCGGGGATGGCTGGGTCTACTTGACCTGGGCGACCAGCACGTCAAAGCGCGTCTTGGCCTTGCCCTTCAGCACTGCGGCCGTGACGGCGTCGAGATTGACCGGCGCGCCGGCCTGGACAAGGGCGACCATGCCCATGGTGACATGCGGCGTGCATTTTACCCCATAAAGCCCCTCGGCCGTCAGGGTCAGGACATAGTCGTCGCCCGCAGCGCTTTTGAACGGCTCGACGCCTTCGGGCAGCAGGCCCTTGATGTCTTCGACGTTGTGGCCCTTGTCGGTGGAGATGAAGGTGACGGTATCGCCGACAGCGGCCTTGACGAAGGCGGGCTCGAACACCATTGCGCCTTCGGCGCCCTTGTTCAGCATGAGCACCTCGAAGTTCTCGGCATAGGCGGCGGGGGAAAGCAGAAGCGTGGCGATGGCGGCGGCGATCAGGGTCTTGGGCATGATGCGTCCTTTCGGGGCGGCAGTGATTGGTCTTGCGCCG
>JANPJU010000182.1:0-5801 GCA_031425675.1 Paracoccaceae bacterium
TCGGGCACCAGCAGGTTGTGGCGGCCCATCGCGGAAACCTCACGTTCACCGCAAAGGGCCATGGTGATGTCCATTTCCTTCTGGATCACCTCCAGCGCCTTGGTCACCCCAGCCTCGCCCATCGCACCCAAACCATGGATATAGGCCCGCCCGATCATCGTGCCATTGGCCCCCATCGCCAGCGCCTTCAGCACGTCCTGACCGGACCGGATGCCTGAATCCAGCCAGACCTCGGTCTGGTCACCAATGGCCTTGACGACCGATGGCAGCATGCGGATCGACGACAGCGCCCCGTCCAGCTGCCGCCCGCCATGGTTTGACACGATCACCGCATCAGCCCCGCTATCGGCGGCCATGCGGGCGTCGTCGGCATCCAGCACCCCTTTCAGGATGAACTTGCCCTTCCACTGATCGCGGATGCGGGCGACCTTGCCCCAGTCAAGCTGCGGGTCAAACAGTTCGTTCGCCCAGGCGGTCAGGTCCGACAGTTTCTGCACACCCTTCACATGGCCCACGATATTGCGGAACTGCCGGCGCGGAGTGCGCGCCATGTTCCAGGCCCAGCGGGGTTTGGTGGCGATGTTGATCAGGTTCGGGATCGTCGGTTTCGGCGGGCTGGTCAGCCCGTTCTTCAGGTCCTTGTGGCGTTGGCCCAGGATTTGCAGGTCAAGCGTCAGGACAAGGGCAGAGCATTTCGCCGCACGGGCGCGTTCGATGATGGCGTCGACAAAATCTTCGTCCTTCATCACGTAAAGCTGGAACCAGAACGGTTCAGGACTGGCCGCCGCCACATCCTCGATCGAACAGATGCTCATGGTTGACAGGGTGAAGGGCACGCCGAATTTGGCGGCGGCGCGGGCGGCATGGATCTCGCCATCCGGGTGCTGCATCCCGGCACTCCCAACCGGGGCAAGGGCGACCGGCATCGCCACCTGCTGCCCGGCCATGGTGCCCGACAGGACCCGTCCGGTCAGATCGCGCGCCACACGTTGACGAAAGCGCAGCTTGGCAAAGTCCGAGGTGTTTTCGTGGAAGGTCTGTTCGGTGTAACTGCCGCTTTCGCAATAATCCCAGAACATCTTGGGCGTGCGCTTCTGATGCAGGCGCTTCAGGTCCTCGATGCAGGTGATGACGGGCATGGGTCGCCTCCCCGGATTGGTCATCTTCTGTTACCAATTTGCCAAGATTGGTGCAATGCCGTTCGCGTGCCGATGGGGCCGGAGCCCAGGGGCCAGGCAGAAAGGGTCAGGCCGAATGGGCTCCGTCAGACAGCGCCTTGATCCGCGCCAGAACCTGAGCCACCGGAAGGCCTGCGCCAATGTCCTTGACGATGGCCGATCCGACCACGCAGCCATCGGCAACGCTGGCAATGGCGCGCGCGGCTTCGGGCGTGTTGATGCCAAAGCCCACGATCACCGGCAGGTCGGTTGACCGCTTGATCCGCGCCACTTCTGGCGCGACATCGGTGGCCACCGCCGCCGCTGCACCGGTGATGCCGGTCACCGAGACGTAATAGACAAAACCGCTGGTGTTCTGCAGCACCTTGGGCAGGCGTTTCGCGTCCGTGGTCGGGGTTGCCAAACGGATGAAGTTGAGGCCCGCAGCCTGTGCGGGCAGGCAGAGTTCGTCGTCCTCTTCCGGCGGCAGGTCAACGACGATCAGCCCGTCAATCCCGGCAGATTTGGCGTCGGCAAGGAATCGGTCAACCCCGCGCGAATAGATCGGGTTGTAGTAGCCCATCAGCACAATCGGGGTTGACCGGTTGGTGGTGCGAAACGCCCGGACCATGTCAAGCACCTTGTCCATCGTCATGCCGCCTTCCAGCGCGCGCTGGCCGGCGGCCTGGATTGTCGGGCCATCGGCCATCGGATCGGTGAAGGGCATGCCCAGTTCGATGATGTCCACACCGGCAGCGGGCAGACCCTGCATCACGGCAAGCGACGTCGCCTCATCCGGGTCGCCGCCCATGATATAGGCAACGAAGGCCTTCTTCCCTTCGGACCTGAGCCGCGCAAAGGTGGTGTCGATCCGTGTCATGCAGGCCCCCAAAGTCATCATCCCCGGATGTGCCACGCGGGACGGGGGGAAATCAATGGCCCGCGCGCGGACCACGCCTGAAGGCCCCTCCCGCCCCCCGCCCCAAAGCCCGACGCCGGCGTGAAGAACTTCATTGCAGCCATACCTTCAGGTTGTATTGCCGAATGCGCATCTGTCGGGTATCGCTGCACTGGTGTGGATTAGGTGGTAACAGTCAGTGCTGGAAAGTTGTCTTCTTGCGGGCGGGATTGTCCTTGCCGTGATCGTCTTGCTGCGGCCTGCCATGCGCAGCGACAAGCCGGGGATTGCCGCCCTTGTCGCGTTGGCCGCGGCGTTCCTTTTGGCAGGATCGGACCTTTGGCTGACACCTGACCCCTGGCATGTGCCGCTTGTGCTTGCCACGCTGGCCCTGATCCCGGCTTTGGTCATCCAACGTGCGTTTCGCAGTGTCGACATGATCGCCTTCGTCTTTCACCGGGACTTCGGCATGCAAGGAGCGACCCTGTCGGGCCTCAAGAACGAGATCACGACCGCCGCGCTTTGCGCCGGTTCCATCGCCGTCGCCTGCGCGGGGCTGGCCCATCTTTGGGCGGTGCAGGCCAGGTTCCTGCCACTTGCGGCGCTGACGCTGGTGCTGGCCAATCCCGTCCTCCGCTTTGGGGTGGGACGGCTGTGCTCTCGGCCGGTCCATTCGGTTCTGGGTGAGCGGTTGACCACACCCCGGCTGCTGCCGGGGTCTGAGCGGCCAGACCTTGTGATCGTGTATCTTGAGGGGCTTGACCGCCGCTTTGCCGATACGGCTACCTTTGGCGACATCTGCCAGCCGCTGGCGCGCTATGCCGCGGAAGGGACCAGCTTTACAGAGGTTCGCCAGATTGCCGGCACCGGGTGGAGCCTTGCCGGAATGGTTGCCTCGCAATCCGGGGTACCGGTTCCGCCGCGGGCGCTGCATTACCAGTCGCGGACCGAGGACGTGAGCCGCTTCATGCCCGGAACGGTGTTTCTGGGCGATGTGCTGGCGGAACGCGGGTACGGGTCGCACTATGTGGTGGGCGGGGACATTCATTTCGGCGGGATCGCGGCAATGTATGCCTCGCACCAGATCACGGCGCTGACCGGAATGGCCGAACAAAAGGCGCTGTACCCGGCCGAGACCTTTGCCGCAGCACAGGCCGCCTGGTTCCTCGATGACCAGATGGTGTTCGACACCGCCCGGCAGGTGCAGCACGATCTGCTGTCGCAGGCCGCCCCCTATGCGCTGATCGTCGAGACAATCGGCCCGCATGGTCCGAAGGGGATCCTGTCGCGTGACAAGACCGGTACTGGCCGCGCCGGTGAAACGCGGGACGTGGCGCGCTCTGTCGCCTGCCTGAACGAAGAGCTGGACGTGTTTCTGGGTGATCTGCGCGCCCGGCAAGCGCGGCACGGCCGCGACCTGTGCATCGTGCTTTTGTCCGATCACCTGAACCATACTGTCACGCTGCCGCAGGGTGGTCCTGCTCATGCCGGCCGCAATACGGTGATCTTCTGGCGGGCGCCCGGGGGATCGGGTCGGGTGGTGGACAAGCCGGGCAGCATGGTCGATGTCTTTCCAACGCTGCTCCATTGGCTGGGCTGGTCGGATGATCCCGTGGCCGCCGGGATCGGCAGGTCGCTGCTGGCAGACCCGCCCACGCTGGTGGAGGAATTCGGGGTCATGGCCATTGACAGGATGATCCAGTCCGATGCCGCCTTTGCCAACCAGATCTGGGGCGGGCCCGCTTGCCTTGCAGAACGCCCCGCCACCGCCTAGAAGCAGCGAAAAGCTGGCTGGAGGGTCACATGGGTTTCAAGATGGGCATTGTCGGGCTGCCGAATGTGGGCAAGTCCACCCTCTTCAATGCACTGACCCGCACGGCGGCGGCGCAGGCAGCAAATTTCCCGTTCTGCACCATTGAACCCAACGTGGGCGAAGTGGCCGTCCCCGATGCGCGGCTGGACAAACTGGCGGTGATTGCAGGGTCCAAACAGATCATCCCCACCCGGATGACCTTTGTCGATATTGCCGGCCTCGTGCGTGGCGCTTCCAAGGGTGAGGGGTTGGGCAACCAGTTCCTCGCAAACATCCGCGAATGTGACGCCATCGCCCATGTGCTGCGCTGTTTTGAAGATGGCGACATCACCCATGTCGAAGGCCGCATCGACCCGGTAGCCGATGCCGAGACGATCGAAACGGAACTCATGCTGGCTGACCTTGAGTCGGTCGAGCGCCGCCTGACCGCCCTGGCAAAAAAGCTGCGGGGCGGCGATCAGGATACGCTGGATCAAGACCGCCTTCTCCGCGCGGCGCTGGCCGCCCTTGAGGCGGGAAAACCGGCCCGCACGATCAAGGTGGCGGATGACGATCAAAAGCAATGGCGCATGCTGCAGCTTCTGACCGCCAAGCCGGTGCTTTTTGTCTGCAACGTCGAAGAGGCAAAGGCCGCGTCCGGCAACAGCCAGTCGGACCGCGTGGCGAAGATGGCCGCTGACCAAGGGGCAGCGGTGGTGGTGATCTCGGCCCGGATCGAGGAAGAGATTTCCCAGCTTGCCGAAGACGAAGCCGCGATGTTTCTTGAGGAAATGGGCTTGCATGAGGCAGGGTTGGACCGGCTGATCAAGGCCGGCTACGCGCTTTTGGGTCTGCAGACCTATTTCACCGTCGGCCCGAAGGAAGCTCGCGCCTGGACGATCCCGGGCGGAACCCTGGCCCCGCAGGCGGCTGGAGTGATCCATGGCGATTTCGAAAAGGGATTCATCCGCGCCGAAACCGTGGCCTATGACGACTATATCGCCGGCAAGGGCGAGGCGGGTGCGAAAGAGGCCGGCAAGTTCCGCGTCGAAGGCAAGACCTATGAGGTAAAGGACGGTGATGTCCTGCACTTCCTGTTCAGCGGCTGATCGCGGCTGATCGGGGCAGGGCATGGCCGCGCCCAGGGCCTTAGCATTGTCCCATTGCGCCAAGCCACCCTTCAGGCCGGACAATGAGCACGAAAATCCCGCCCTTCCCGCCTGCGCCCCAGCCTTTCCCTCTTGCCCCTTCACGCAAGGATGGCTAAATGAGGGCCGTCGGAAGCGTGGCTGAGAGGCCGAAAGCACTCGGTTGCTAACTGAGCGTAGGGGGAACCCTACCGTGGGTTCGAATCCCACCGCTTCCGCCACCAACCCCTTGATATACCTTCTCTTTCCGTTCTAGCAGGGATTCCTCCACTGTTTCCGCGCCTTAGCGCGGCGCCCGCCCACCGGAGACGTCACACCCCTTCCATAATCACCTCTTTTGTGGCTCGCGTCTCCGCGGCCTGCGGACGCCGTTCGGTTTGTCCACAGCCAAAGAACAGGGAATTATCAGGGAGTTTCGGATTTCTGGGGCTGGTTTTGTGACTCTCGACCTGGAATCATCTCTTTTTTTTCCGCGGGTTACAGGCGAATTCCCTGCTCCATAGGAACAGGGAATTTGATCCGGCGGATCAGCGAAAATTATTTCGCCAAACAGGGAAAAAATCAGGAAGAACAGGGAAGTGGCAGAATCTGGGTCAACGACATTGGCCGTTGTCCTATCGACGCCCTACACGGCACTCGCGCTGTGCCGCCGTTAGGCAATCCCGAAGACCCGCGCCTGTTCCGCCCAGTCCAACGGAATGCCGTCGCGGACCAGTTGCGCCATCGAGATGTCCGCTGGCTGACGACCGTCCAGGATCGCGGCCTGCACATTCGGCGAAAGAAACGCCAGCGGTACGCGGTTCCGG
>JANPJU010000183.1:0-5505 GCA_031425675.1 Paracoccaceae bacterium
GAAAATGAAAACTGACGATACGGCGGTAAAGCCCATGAAGATCGCCACGCCGATCAGCGCCAGAGCCAGGCGGGGCGCATCCTTCCTGCCGCGCACATAGGCGCCGATTGCCATCAGGCCCAGGGTGCCGAAAAAGCCTGCCAGAAACGGCGGCCAGTTAACGTCTCGTCCAAGGGTTTGAGCCAGGATCACCGCAGCTACGCCGAAGCCGCAGACAACGACCAACATTCCGCGTTCAGCAGGCAGCAACACAAGCGCACCTTGCCATGTCTGCTGTGCTTTGCTGCTTGTCTGCACGGTCACACCTCTGCCCGCAGCGACGCAAAGGTCGCAACAGTCAGGCCTTTACCGGTGCATTGTGCTTGGACTGGGGCAAGACGCGCCCAATTCTGTGTCAGCTGCGCTGATACAGGCCCTCATAGATCGGGACCAGCGTATCCGTCTCGAACAGGCTGGAGACGGACATGCCGCCCCAGATGTTCAGGATGGCTTGCGCGAACATCGGTGCGGTGGGGACAACGCGGATGTTGCTGGCGGCGCGGACCTTTTCGCCCTGCTCGATCGAATCGGTGATGACCAGCGATTTCATCACCGAATTGGCCACCCGTTCGACCGCCGGGCCGGACAGGACGCCGTGGGTGATATAGCTGTGAACTTCGGTCGCGCCCGCCTCCATCAGCGTCTCGGCGGCTTTGCACAGGGTGCCGGCAGTGTCGCAGATGTCGTCAACGATGATGCATTTGCGCCCTCGCACGTCGCCGATCACCGTCATTTCGGCAATCTCACCCGCCTTTTCGCGGCGCTTGTCCACGATGGCGAGCGGGGCGTTGATCCGCTTGGCCAGTTCCCGCGCCCGGGCCACGCCGCCCACGTCGGGCGAGATGACCATGATGTCTTCCATCTGGCCCCTGAAATGATGTTCGATGTCCAGCGCAAAGACCGGCGCGGCGTAAAGGTTGTCCACCGGAATGTCGAAGAAGCCCTGAATCTGGGCTGCGTGCAGGTCCAGTGTGAGAACACGGTCAACCCCCGCTTCGGCGATCATGTTGGCGATCAGCTTGGCGGTGATCGGCGTGCGGGCCTTGGCGCGGCGGTCCTGCCGGGCATAGCCGAAATAGGGGATCACAGCGGTGATCCGGCTGGCGGAAGACCGGCGCAGCGCGTCGGTCATGATAAGCAATTCCAAGAGGTTATCATTCGCCGGGTTTGAGGTGGACTGGATGATATACATATCCTCACCCCGGACGTTCTCGAACACCTCGACGAAGATTTCCTGATCGTTGAAGCGTTCTACCCGGGCATCCACCAGATTGACGCTCATCCCGCGGTGCATCGACATGCGGCGGGCGATGGATTTGGCGAGGGGGAGGTTGGCGTTCCCGGCGATCAGCTTCGGTTCGGTCAAGGCTGGCATGGGATCTCCGGATGACGGATTCGTAACGGTGCCTTCGCTTACCACCCGGCCCCGGGCTTGCAAACCGATGGTTCCGCATGGTCCGGAAAAATTCGCTGCGCGCGCAGCATTGCCACGCTAATAGGCCGACAGGAACTGATCGACATCCGCCTCGGTCGTGGACCAGCTGGTCACCAGCCGCGCACTTTCGCGCCCCGCGGGGGCGGGAAAGCGGTAGTAGGCGGCCCCGGCCCCCTCAAGCCGGGCATGGGTGCCTTCGGGCCATTCGGGGAACTGCATGTTCGCCTGCACCGGATGGCGCTGGCTGGCCCCTTTTTGTGCAAGGCCGTCGGCCAAACGCTGGCCCATGGCATTTGCCCGCGCCGCAAGCCGCAACCAAAGGCCATCGGTCAGATAAGCCTCCATCTGCGCGGCAAGAAAGCGGTTTTTCGACCACAAATGCCCGCCCCGCTTGCGCCGCAACTCAAACTCCCAAGCTTTGGCGGGGTTGAAGAACACGACCGCCTCAACCCCCATGCAGCCATTCTTGGTGCCACCAAGGGACAGCACGTCAATGCCCGCAGCCCAAGTCATCGCGGCGGGGGTGGCGTTGGTGGCGACCAGCGCATTGGCAAAGCGTGCGCCGTCCAGGTGGCAGGGCAGGTGATGCGCCTTGGCTTGCGCGGTCAGGGCGGCGATTTCAGCGGGGGTGTAGACGGTTCCCGCCTCGGTCACGTTGGTCAAGGTCAGCATGCCGCGCTGCACACCATGAACGCCGCTTTCACCGGTGCGGGACAGGACATCGGCGAAGGTTTCAGGTGTGGTCTTGCCATGCTTGCCGGGGACGAGGACGAGCTTGGCCCCGGAGTAGAACTCTGGCGCGTTGCATTCGTCTTCGGCGACATGGGCGTGGGTGTGGCAGAACACGGCACCCCAGGGCGGGCAGTGGCTGGCAATGGCCAAAGCATTCGCCGCGGTCCCGGTGGCGACCAGATGCACCACTGCCTCAGGCGCTTCGAAAATCGCGCGCACCAGCGCCGTCACCCTGCCCATCGCGGCGTCAGCGCCGTAGGATCGATCATACCCTTCATTCGCCTTCATCACGGCGGCCATGACCTCGGGTGCGGCGCCCGAGGTGTTGTCAGAGGCGAAGCGCATCAGGGTTTTTCCTCGATCAGGTAGTCTTCCCAGTCATCTTCATCGACCGAGAGTTCAGAAATGGTGATCCCGCGCACCGATTCCCCCGCCGCTACCGGGCTGTCGGGATCACCTGTCAGCAAGGGGTGCCAGTCAGGCAGCTTTTTCTTGTGAAACAACAGCTTGTAAGCGCAGGTCGACGGCATCCAGTACGCGATTCTGGGGAGCGTCTTCGGCGTCAGGACCACACATTCCGGCACATGCATCTTGCGGTTCGGGTAATCCATGCACTGGCAAGTGTCGCCATCCAGCAGGCGGCAGGCGACGCGGGTATAGGCAACCTCACCGGTATCTTCATATTCCAGCTTGTTCAGGCAGCACTTGCCGCAGCCGTCACACAGCGCCTCCCATTCGGAGCGATTCATCTTGGCAAGGGGGACGGTTTCCCAGAACCGGGGGCGCAGCTTTTCCATGGGGTCAGGGTGCTGCGGCGCTGGGGAAAAGGGAAGGGGTCATAGGCTGGACAGGATGCCACGGGCGGTGGCGCTGTCGGCGTCCATCTGGGTGATAAGGGCGGGAAGGCCGTCAAACTTCAGTTCCGGGCGGAGGTAGTCAACCACCGCCACCGAGAGATGCTGGCCATAAAGATCGCCATTGAAATCAAAGAGGAAGGTTTCAAGGTTGGGCGTGTTCACCCCGAACATCGGCCGCACGCCAAGGCTGGCCACGCCGTGAAATGTGCCCTTTTGCGGGCCGGTCAGGATATCGACCAGCACGGCATAGACGCCAAAGCGCGGCAGATGCAGACCTTCGAGGGACATGTTGGCGGTAGGATAGCCCAACTCACGCCCGCGCTTTTCGCCGTGAATCACCTCACCCTCAACCCGGTGCCAGTGGCCCAGCATGGCGGCTGCGTCGCGTGGGTGGCCGTCAGCAAGCGCGCGGCGGATGTTGGTCGAAGAGATATCGGCCAGATCCTGTGTGATGAGGGGCGAGATCGTGGTGCGGATGTTCCTTGCCTGGCAAAGGCTTGTGAGGTCAGCCGCCGTGCCGCGACGGCCTTTGCCAAAGCAGAAGTCGGCACCGACGACGACATGGCTGGCGCCAAGACCCTTGTGCAGGACGTCTTCGACGAAAGCCTCGGCACTAAGGCCGGCAAGGGTTGCGTCGAAGGGCAGCTGATAAAGGTGGTCAACGCCAAGTCGGGCAAGACGATTGGCGCGGGCCTCGGCGTTCATCAGGCGGAAGGGGGGGGCGTCGGGGGCGAAGTATTGTCGGGGGTGCGGCTCGAACGTGACGATTCCCAAGGGGGCTGACCCGCGGGCAAGGTCGATCACCGCCTGATGGCCAAGGTGAAGCCCGTCGAAATTGCCCATGGCAACCGACGCGCCGCGCGCGGCGGGATCAAGCCCAAGCCAATGATAATGCTGCAGCATCCTGCCCTTTTCGGGCGAGATGCCCGTCAGTCGAACTTGCGGCTGGGCGCCAAAACCAGCGCTTCACCTTTCAAGACCACGGTTTTACCGACTGCGCAGTTGGTTTCAAGGGTAACTCGCCGTTTGCTGTGGTCAATCGCCGTGACGGTTACCTCGGCCCGGACAGTATCGCCGGGGCGGACGGGTGCCATGAAGCGCAGGGACTGGCCAAGATAGACCGTGCCGTGGCCGGGAAGCTGTTCACCGATCACGGCAGAGATCAGGCCTGCGGTCAGCATCCCGTGCGCGATACGGCCGGCAAAGATCGTGTCCTGGGCATACGCCTCATCCAGATGGACGGGGTTGCGATCAGTGGACACCTCGGCAAAAAGCTCGATATCCCGGTCGGTTACGGTTTTGGTCAGGTGCCGGGACATGCCGATTTCAATGTCTTCGATGCAGATCGTACCGCGGGGCATGTTGTCCAGCATGGTTACCGACTCACTGTTGGAGGCTAGGTGACCGTACCAGACGCTGCACTGCGGCGCAATCGGCGGCGCAATAAAAGTTCAATACGGCGCAACATGATGCACGAATGTTACTTAGCGTAAGCGGCCCATGGACAGGGTCGGGGCGCGTTGCTGGGCATCAAGCCAGGTTGCCAGCAGCGCGGCTTCGGGGTTTTCGACATCCACCCCAAACTCGGTTGCCGCAAGGCCGCCGGTGATGAACAGGGTATCAAGCCCTTCGGACATGCCGCCTTGAATATCGGTGGCGATGCCATCCCCGATGCAAAGGATCTGCGCGTCGGACTGGCCGGTGTGTTCGGCCAGACGGCGGCGGGCGAGGTCATAGATCGGCGGATGCGGCTTACCGAAGTAAAGGGCGGTGCCACCCATCGCCTCATAGGCCTGCGCCAGCGCCCCGGCGCAGTAAAGGCGCTTGTCGCCCATGTCGACGACGATGTCAGGGTTGGCGCAAAGCATTGGCAGGCCAAGGGTCTTTCCCATAAGAAGGGCCGCGCGGTAATCATCCGGGGTTTCCGTCTGATCATCGAAAAGGCCGGTGCAGACGATGCCTGTCGCGTCTTTCAGGGCGACCCGTTCGATTGCAGGCTGGCTGGCAGCGTAAGCCTGCTGATCTTCGGCGAAGTCAGTGAAGAAAACCTCATCCTTCGGAGCGCCGATGTGGTGGACGCGTCGGCCAACAGCGCCCGAGATCATGCCCATCTGCGCCGCATCGCCCGAAGTGGCGATGACGTCCCACGCATCACGCGGGACAGAAAGGCCATCCAGCTGCTTGATAACGCTGTCTTTCGGACGGGGAGAGTTGGTCAGAAGCACCACCGTGCCGCCACCCGCCCGAAACCCCCGCAGCGCCGCGACGGCGGCTGGAAACGCAGTGCGCCCGTCATGCAGGCAGCCCCAGAGGTCACAGAAAACGGCGTCGTAGCGACCGGAAACCTCGGCCAGCGAACGGATGATTTCGGTCATTTGGGGCCCTTTTGCCGTCTTCCGGCTGTCTTTATCCAGTCTTCCTTGCGTCTCTACGCGCGCAGAG
>JANPJU010000184.1:0-12403 GCA_031425675.1 Paracoccaceae bacterium
CTCCATGCGCATACATTCGGACCTCGCAGACACCATCGGCAACACGCCGCTTCTCAAGCTGCACAAGGCGTCCGAGGCGACTGGCTGCACGATCCTGGGCAAGGCCGAATTCATGAACCCCGGCCAGTCCGTCAAGGACCGGGCGGCGCTTTACATCATCCGCGATGCGATCGCCAAGGGGCAGCTGAAACCTGGTGGCACCATCGTCGAAGGCACGGCGGGCAACACTGGCATCGGCCTTGCCCTTGTCGGGGCCAGTATGGGCTTTCGCACCGTGATCGTGATCCCGGAAACCCAAAGCCAGGAAAAGAAGGACATGCTGCGCCTTGCGGGGGCGGAACTGGTGCAGGTGCCAGCCGCGCCCTACCGAAACCCCAACAACTATGTCCGTTATTCCGGCCGTCTGGCCGAAGCGCTTGCCAAGACCGAACCGAACGGCGCGATCTGGGCCAACCAGTTCGACAACATCGCCAACCGTCAGGCGCATATTGAGACCACTGGACCCGAAATCTGGGACCAGACCGAGGGCCGCGTCGATGGGTTCATCTGCGCAGTGGGGTCGGGTGGCACGCTGGCGGGCGTCGGCATGGCGCTGCAGCCCAAGGGCGTGAAGATCGGTCTGGCCGATCCCGAAGGGGCAGCACTCCACGCCTTCTACACAACCGGCAAGCTGGAAAGCCCCGGCTCGTCGATCACCGAAGGCATCGGGCAGGGGCGCATCACCGCGAATCTGGAAGGCTTTTCCCCCGATTACAGCTATCGCATATCGGACGCCGAGGCGCTGCCCATCGTCTTTGACCTCTTGCAAGACGAAGGTCTTTGCATGGGGGGATCGACCGGCATCAACATCGCGGGGGCCATGCGGATGGCGCGCGACATGGGGCCGGGCAAGACCATCGTGACCATCCTGTGCGACTACGGCAGCCGCTATCAGTCCAAGGTCTACAACCCCACCTTCCTGCGCGAAAAGGGGTTGCCGGTGCCCGACTGGCTGGACCGCACCGCCCGCTCGATTCCGGCGGTGTTTGAAGACGCATGATCCGGGCTTTGCGATGGCTGCTGCTGGCGTTGGTCCTTGTGGCCGTGCCTCTGCCAATTGCCGCGCAAGTCCTGCCGGGGGCCGCACCCTCCGCTGGCGCGGAACCGGTCATCGATACCGACAATCTGAACTATGACGACTGGGAAGCGATGGCCGAACGGGCCGAGGCCGAGATTGCCAATCGCAACACCTCGACCGACCGGCTGGAGCTGATCCGCGCGCAACTGGCGAAGTGGCGTGCAGCGCTTCTGGACGCGCAAAGCGCCAATTCCGCCCGCATTGCCACCCTGCGCCAGCAGCTTGAGGCGCTGGGTCCCGCCCCGGCCGATGGCGAGACCGAAGCCGAGGAGCTGTCAAAGCGCAGGCAGGAACTGGCCAGCCAGCTTGTGCGGCTGCAAGCCCCCGGCATTGCTGCGGAAGAAGCTTACCGCCGCGCAAATGGCACCATCGCCGAGATCGACCGCATCTTGCGGGAACGGCAGGCCGATCAGCTGTTGCAGCTTTGGCCGTCGCCAGTGAATCCTGCCAATTGGCCCGAGGCGGCGATCGGACTTTCCGACACCGTTCAGCGCCTGTGGGATGAGGCTGCCACCACCTGGACCGACCGCGACCGTCGGGGCGAGCTGTTCGACAACCTGCCGCTGATCCTGATCCTTCTGGTCGTGGCGCTGGCGCTGGTGGTCTATGTCCGCCGCTGGATCGAGGCCTTTGCCGAACGCCTGCTCAACGGCGCGTCGGCGCGCGGGCGCAATGTGTGGTCGCTTCTTGCCTCGACCGGCGGGGTCATCCTGCCGACATTGGGGATGGTGGCACTGGCCGCTGCTTTCGTGGCCAGCGGCATGCCGGGCGAGATTGGCATCCTCATCACTGCTGCCTTGCCGGTGGTCGGGTTCATCGTGTTCTCTGCCGCCTGGCTTGGGCGCCGCGCCTTTCCGGTGACCCAAGGCGAAGACGCCGTTCTGCCCCTGCCGCCCGAACGCCGGGCCGAAGGGCGGTTTCTTGCGGTGATGATGGGCCTTGTGCTGGCCGCGGATGTGCTGCGGTCCGCCGCCATGGACGCGCAGGCCTATTCCGATGCGACAACCGCCGTCATGTCATTCCCGATCCTGTTGACCGGCGGCCTGATCCTGTTGCGCGTAGGCCGGGTGCTGCGCCGGACGCAGGAACTGGCCGACCGCAGTTATGCCCTGCGGCTTCTGGCCTTGCTGGCCCGGGGGCTGGCGGTTGTTGGCATCGCGGGCCCGCTTTTGGCGGTATTCGGTTATGTCCAGGCCGCCTCGGCGCTGATCTACCCGTCCATCCTGTCGCTGGCGCTGATCACGCTGCTTTTCATCCTGCAGCGCCTGATCGGCGACGCCTGGGCGATGATCCTGAAGAATGAGGAAAAGGGCCGCGACGCCCTGGTTCCGGTGCTTGCGGGCTTTGCGATGACGCTGGCCTCGCTTCCGGTCTTTGCGCTGATCTGGGGCGCCCGCGCGTCCGACCTGACCGAACTTTGGGCGCGCTTTTCCGAAGGCTTCCAGATGGGGGCCACGCGGATTTCCCCCACCAATTTCATGGTCTTCGCCATTGTCTTCGTGATCGGCTACATGCTGACGCGGCTGTTTCAGGGGGCGCTTCGCACCTCAATCCTGCCCAAGACCAGCATGGACCAAGGCGGCCAGACCGCACTTGTTGCCGGAATCGGTTATGTCGGTATCTTCCTTGCCGCGCTGATCGCCGTCCGCTCTGCCGGGCTTGACCTGTCGGGCCTGGCCATCGTTGCCGGTGCGCTGTCGGTCGGCATCGGTTTCGGTTTGCAGAACATTGTCTCCAACTTCATCTCGGGCATCATCCTTCTGATCGAACGCCCGGTCAGCGAGGGGGACTGGATCGAGGTTGGCGGCGTCCAGGGCCGCGTCCGCTCTATCTCCGTTCGCTCCACCCGGATCGAGACGTTTGACCGCAACGATGTCATCGTGCCGAACGCCGACCTGATCACTGGTCAGGTCACCAACTGGACGCGCTTCAACCTGTCGGGGCGGCTGATCGTGCCGGTGGCGGTAGCGCAGGGCTCTGACAGCCGCAAGGTTGAACGCATCCTGCGTGAGGTGGCCGAGGCGCAGCCCCTCGCCATCCTGAACCCGCCGCCGCTGATCGTCTTCATGGGCTACACGCCCACCCAGCTGAACTTTGAAATCCGGGTGATTCTGCGCGATGTGAACTTCAGCCTTTCGGTGCGCAGCGATATCAACCACCAGATCCTGCAGCGCCTGGCCGCCGAAGACATCCTGATTGTCCCCGTCGCCGCGCCGGCAGACCCGGTGCAAACCGCCAAGACCTTGCTTGCGATGGCAGATATTGTCGGTGGTCGGGGGCATCCAGACGATACGGACACCTCGCAGACCGCTCCACCGCGCACCCCGTCCGACAACGTGAAAGGTGCTGACCGATGACCGAGCTTTTGTTTCGCGATGACGCCTACCTTGCGGCGGCCGATTGCCGGATCATCGGCCACACGCCCGAAGGCGGGCTGTTGGTGGACCGGTCCGTCTTCTACGCCACGGGTGGGGGGCAGCCGGGCGACAGCGGAGTTTTGGAATGGTCGGGCGGGGTCCTGCCCATTGCCACCACGCTGAAGGTCGAAGGCGGTATCGCCCTGATCCCGGCAGAGCCGATGCCGATGCCCCCTATCGGCGCGCCTGCGCGCCAGATTCTTGACTGGACCCGCCGTCACCGGCACATGCGGGTGCATACCGCGCTGCACCTTCTGTCGGTCGTGATCCCACTGCCGGTGACCGGCGGCCAGATCGGTGCCGACCGGGGGCGGCTGGATTTCGACATGCCCGAACCGCCGGGCGATATTGCCGCCATCGAAGGTGTCCTGAACAGCCTGATCGCGCGCAATATTGCGGTGACGTTTGACTGGATCACCGACGCAGAGCTGCATGCCAATCCGGGCCTCGTGAAGACCATGTCCGTGCGACCGCCGATGGGGCAAGGCCGGGTGCGGCTGGTTCGCATCGGGACGGACGGCGACCAGATCGACCTGCAACCTTGCGGTGGCACCCATGTCGCCCGTACCGGTGAGATTGGGCGCGTGACGATCAGCAAGATCGAAAACAAGGGCCGCCAGAACCGCCGCGTCACCATCAGTCTTGCGGGCTGAGCGGTTCAGGTTTCCCCCATCGGCTAAGGATACGTACCCTATCGCGGCAGGATCAGCACCGCGCGAAAATCGTTCACGTTCGTCAGTGTGGGCCCAGTGACGACCTGCCCACCGACGGCGGCAAAAAAGCTGTGGGCGTCGTTCCGGCTAAGGGCCGCCGCCGCATCCCACCCCGCAGCCTTGGCCCGCGACAAGGTGTCCGGCCCGACTACCGCCCCCGCCACTTCCGCCGCGCCATCGACGCCGTCGGTATCGCAGGCAATCGCATGGATGCCCGCCGCGCCGTCCAAAGCCAGTGCCAGCGCCAGACAGAACTCGGCGTTCGGCCCACCGATGCCATCGCCTTTGCGGGTGACCGTAAGCTCACCCCCGGACAGGAGGAGCACCGGTCGCGCGCCGGGCGCAGGCCCTGCGGCAATGTCCTTGGCCATCGCGGCATGCGCTGTGGCGACCTCGCGCGCCTCACCCTCAAGCCGGTCGCCCAGAAGGCGGACATCGCAGCCCGCTGTCGTCGCCATCTTCGCCGCAGCCGCGAGGGAATGCGCCGGGGCGGCGTAGATCACGTTCTGAACCGTGGACAGCCGCGTATCGCCGGGCGGGATGACCCCCGACCGCAAAAGCGCCTCCGGAACAGACGCTGGCACCAGCACCGACCAGCGTTGCAACACCGCGGCCGCGTCAGCAGGGGTGGTGTCATCGCCCACCGTGGGACCCGACCCGATGAAGGCCGGATCATCCCCCGGCACGTCCGAGATCATCAGCGCCAGCATCCGCGCCGGGTAAGCCGCCGCCGCCAACTGCCCGCCCTTGACTTGGCTGAGGTGTTTGCGGACCACATTCATCGCCGAAATAGGCGCTCCACTGGCCAGAAGGGCCGAATTGACCGCCTGCTTTTCGGCAAGCGTCACCCCCTTGGCCGGGGCGACCAGCAAGGCCGAGGCCCCGCCTGAAATCAGCGCCAAGACGAAATCGCCTGCCTCAAGACCCGCCAGAAGGTCCAGCATCCGCAGGGTGGCTTCGGCCCCGGCGGCATCCGGAACCGGATGCGCGGCTTCGACAACCTCGATCCCCCGGCAGGGGCGGGCGTAACCATAGCGGGTGATCACCAACCCCTCACACCGCCCCCATGCGGCCTCGACCGCTTCGGCCATCCGGGCGCTGGCCTTGCCCGCGCCAATAACCACCACCCGACCGGCAGGCTTTTCCGGCAGAAACCGCGAGAGGGATTGCATCGGATCGGCCACCTCGACCGCGCGGTCAAAAAGGCCGCGCAGGAAGGCGGCAGGGTCAAAACTGTCCATGGTCTTGGCCCCTGCTTGATGCGCGGATGATCAGATCGACCGGGGTTACGGTTTCCGGCGGCGGGCTGGTGCCGGTCTCCAGCCAGCCCAGCACGGTTTCCGCCACCCCGCGCCCGAACCCAGCGATGTCGCAGCGGACCGAGGTCAGCCCCGGCCAGACCTGGGCACATTCCTCGATATCGTCAAAGCCCACGACCCGAAGGTCACGGCCAACCTGCCGCCCGATCTCGGCGCAGCCGGACAAAAGGCCAAGCCCGGCAAGGTCATTGAAACACAAGACCGCATCCACATCTGCGTGCGTCGCCGCCAATTGTGATGCCGCCGCGCGTCCAAAGGCGCGGGTCGGACGGCCGGGCAAGTGCAAAGGGTCGATCCCCGCCATCTCAAGCGCCGCCAGATAGCCTGACATGCGTTGTTCCGTCACCTCGCGTCCCTCAAGTCCGCCAAGGAAAGCGATCCGCCGCGCGCCGGTTTCCAGCAGATGATCCGTCGCCATGCGACTGCCGGTCCGGTAATCCGGGACCGAGAAGGGAAATCGCACCACATCCGGCACCGCCCGGCGCAAGACCTGCATCGTGGGGACACTGGCGCGTGCGATGGCGTCAAACGTGGCCTCGACCGCGCCATAGGCGGGTGACAGGATCAAGGCTGCAACCCCATGCTCCAGCATGGCCGACACGACCTGTGCCTGCAGGGTGGGGTCTTCGTCGGTGTTGGCCAGCACGCAGGCAAAGCCTTTGGCCGACAGGGCCATCTGCACCGAGGTGGCGAATTCGGTGAAGAAAGGGTTGCGCAGATCGTTGATCACCAACCCGATCAGCCCGGTATTGGATTGGCGCAACTGGGCTGCGGACCGGTTGTAGACATAGCCGAGGTCGGCCATCGCCTGCCGCACATCGGCCCGGGTTTCGGCCCGGACAAGGGGGCTGTTCTGCAATACCAGACTGACGGTCGATTTCGACACGCCCGCGCGGCTTGCGACGTCGATGATCGTGGGCCTGCGGTCCATCGTGTCTCAGCGTTGCTCCACCCCATGCAGCGCAAGTAGCTGCGCCATCCGCGCCTTGGCAAGGTCGGGCAAGGCCAGAAGGCCCGCCGCATCCGCAAGCCGGAACACAGCGGAATAATGCGTGATATCGCGGGCCGATTGGAACCCTGCAGGCATGATGAAATGCTGCTGGTGGCCATTCAGCCACGCAAGGAACGCGATCCCGGCCTTGTAGAACGGGGTGGGCGTACGAAAGATCTCTCGGCTGAGGGGAACAGTGGGGGCCAGAAGGCGGTTGTAGGTCGCAAGGTCGCCTTGGGCCATCGCGTCCAGCGCCTGTGACGCCGCCGGGGCGATGGCGGTAAAAATGCCGAGGAGGGCGTGGGAATGATGCGTCCCGTCACCTTCGATCAGCGGGGCATAGTTGAAATCATCGCCGGTGTAGAGGCGCACACCTTCGGGCAGGCGGGCGCGGAACGCCTCTTCATGCGATTGATCCAGAAGCGAAATCTTGATGCCATCGACCTTGGCGGCGTTTTCTTCGATCAGCTTCAGCACAAAGTCCGACGCCGTGGCCACGTCCGTTGATCCCCAGTAGCCGGCAAGCTGGGGGTCAAACATGTCGCCCAGCCAATGCAGGATCACGGGTTGCGCCGCGCCGTCGATCAGGCGGCGGTAGACCTGGGCATAGGTGTCAGGCCCGGCATTGATCGCGGTGAAGGCGCGCGAGGCCATGAGGATGAGCTGCCCGCCTGCCGCCTCGATCGCCTCGGCTTGCGTTTCATAGGCGGCGGTGATGGCGTCGGGGGTGGTCAGGTCCGTCAGGGGCAGGTGATCCGTGCCAGCGCCACAGGCGATGCGCGGGCGCATCGGATGGGCTTTGGCGGCAGTCATGGTGCGCTGGATCAGCTCTAGCGCGGTGGGCCAATCCACACCCATGCCGCGCTGGGCGGTGTCCATCGCCTCGGCCAGATGCAGGCCCTGATCCCAAAGCTGGGCGCGGAAGGCCAGCGTGGTGTCCCAGTCCACAGCGGGGCGGCCATCCCAAGGGGAGCGGTCGCGCAACGGGTCGCTCACGACATGGGCAGCGGCAAAGGCGGTGCGGGTGAGGGGGACTTTTGGCGCACGGGTTGTCAGAGGCGTGCCTGTCAGCCGGTAGGGTTCAAGGCGGGCGTCGTCGGTGGGCAGGATCAGCATCGGGCGGCCCCTCGTGCCGGTGTGGAACGGAGCGCGTTCCGCGCGAAGTCCTTTTTTCTCGCCTCTGCGCGCAAGCGCGCAACCGGCGAGGTCAATGGGGGCGCTTCGCCCCCCAAACCCCCGGAGAGTATTTGGAAAAAGAGCAAGCTGCCGGTCATGGCAGGTCTTTGCTGGGCAGATCGAAGACCAGGATGCCGTCAATCCCACCCTCGGCTGCGGCGACCAGGGCGGCGCCTGCGCGTTTGTGGTCGGGGTGGTCCTGGTAGGCGCCAAGCGCGTCCCAATCGATGAAATCGACGGTGAAGCCGTGCATGTAGCCACGTTCGATTTTCTCGGGGCTTTCGCTGCGGCCGGTATGGACGGCAAGGATGCCGGGAAGTTTGGCCTGGATCGCCACAAGGTCGGCGAAGATCGTCGCGATATGCGCGTCGGTCACGTCATTGCGGGCTTTCAGCAGGACGATGTGGCGGATCATGCGGGGAACCTTTCGTGGATCATGTCTGCGGCCTTTTCGGCGATCATGATGGTGGCGGCATTGGTGTTCGACGACACCACGCGCGGCATGACCGAGGCATCGACGACGCGCAGATTTTCGATGCCGTTGAAGCGAAGCTGGGGGTCAACGACAGCTTCAGCGTCGCTGCCCATCCGGCAGGTGCCGGCGGGGTGGTGATCGGTCTTTGAGTGCTTGCAGGCGTAGTCGAAATAGTCCTGATCGGTCTGCACGCCCGGTCCCGGCAACCGTTCGGCAAGGATGTAGGGCTTCAAGGCTTGCTGCCGCATCATCTCGCGCGCCAGCTTCAGGCCGCGGATCGACATTTCCCGGTCATACGGGTCGGCCCAGTAGTTCGGGTCGATCAGGGGGGCCGCTTTCGGGTCGGCGCTGGCCAGGCGCACGGTGCCGCGTGAGCGGGGGCGCAGGTAGGCAGAGTTCAGGGTGACCCCGCCTTGCGGCATGGCAGTGACGCCAGCCTCGATCCCCGACCCAAGGCCAAGGTGGAACTGGATGTCGGGGCTGCGGGCGTCACGGTCGGCATACCAGAAGCCTCCCGTCTCGAAGAGCGAGGAGGCAACGGGGCCGGTCCGCGTCAGCAGGTATTGCAGTCCGGCCAGAGCCGAAAGATGCGCCTTGGCAAAGCGGTCATAGGTGTGGGGGCCGGTACATTCGGCGATGACGAAAAGGTCAAGGTGGTCTTGCAAGTTTGCGCCCACCCCCGGCTGGTCCAGGACCACGGGGACGCCAAGGCTGCGCAGATGGTCCGCCGGGCCGATGCCGGACAGTTGCAACAGGCGGGGCGATCCGATGGCACCCGAGGACAGGATAACCTGCGCCCCTCGGATCACACCCTCGGGAGTTTCCACACCCACGGCCCGGCCCTTTTCCACAACGATCCGAAGGACTTGCGCGCCGGTCTGCACTGTCAGGTTCGCCCGCCCCCGCGCCATGCCAAGGTAGGCGGTTGAGGTGGAAGACCGGCGATAGTTCCGCTGGGTCAATTGGTAGTAGCCGACGCCGTCCTGCACCTCTCCCGTCATGTCCATGTTGCGGGCGATGCCCAGTTCGGCGGCGGCCCTGAACCAGGCCTCGCAGATTGGCAGGGGTGCGCGGGGCTGGCTCACGCCAAGGGGGCCGCCCTTGCCGTGGAAGCGGTTGTCAAAGGTGTCGTTGTCCTCGGCCCGGCGAAAGTAGGGCAGGACATCCTCATACGACCATCCGGGGCAGCCCAGTTGCCGCCATTCGTCATAGTCCTGCGCATTGCCGCGCGTGTAGATCTGCGCGTTGATGCTGGAGCCGCCGCCGATGACCCGGGCCTGAGTGTAGCGGATCACCATTCCGTTCATGTGGCGCTGCGGCACGGTCTGCCAGCCCCAGCTTCCAATGCCCTTGGTCATCTTCGCAAAGCCTGCGGGCAGGTGGTAAAACGGGTGGCGGTCGCGGCCTCCGGCCTCAAGCAGAAGGACCTTTGCTGCGGGGTCCTCGGACAGGCGGGCGGCAAGCACACAGCCCGCCGATCCGCCACCGATGATGAGGAAGTCATAGCCGTCTGTCATGTCTTTGCCGCCAAACTTGTGCCAAACAGGGAATGTCCTGTCGCCTTTCCTCCCCCTTGTAAGGCCGGGGTGGGGGGACGCGTTGCAGTACGCCAGCCGCCCAAACCCGAACCTTCCCCATAGGGACAGAGGGGGGCGTCCTTCGATGATCGCGTGTCCAGCATCTTGCTTACAGCCTTTCAATCGACAGTCCGCCATCGACGGGGATCACCGCGCCGGTGGCAAAGGCCATCTGTCCGGTGACCAGCGGCAGCACAACGCTGCCAACATCATCTGGCTGGCCCCAACGACCGGCGGGGACAAGGCCCGCCTCGATCCGGGCGGTATATCTGTCTTTCACACCCGCCGTCATGCCGGTCCCGATGATCCCGGGGCGCAGTTCGAACACGCCAATTCCGTGCGGGGCCAGCCGGAGTGCCAGCGTCTTGGCGGCCATCGCGGCGGCGGCTTTGGAAATGCAGTATTCGGCCCGCTCAACGCTTGCCATGGTGGCTGACACCGAGGTGACAAAGGTGATGGACCGGTAATGATCAGCCCCCGTGGCAAGCATGGACTTCGCCACCGCCTGCGCCAGAAAGAACGCGCCACGCAGGTTTATGCCAAGGATCCAGTCGAAATTTTCGGGCGTGATGTCCAGCATGTCGCCACGCGCCCGTGCCGGGACACCAGCGTTCTGGATCAGCGCGGTGATCGGACCGGTGGCGGCAAGCAGCGCGGGGATCCCTGCCAATTCGGCCAGATCGTGGCGGATGTAGTGGGCACCGGGGCCAAGCTCCGCCAGCGCCGTCGTCACAGCCTCCGCCTCGGGCGGCTGTTCGGCGGCCAGAACAAGGTTCCAGCCAGCAGCGGCAAGGGTGCGGGCGATGCCAAGGCCGATGCCTTGCTGGCCGCCGGTGATCAGGGCGATGGGTTTCTGGGCAAGGGGGGCGGTCATGCGGCCAGCTTTCCGAGATGGTCGCCCGCCCGCAGCGCCAGGGCGGCTATGGTCAGCGAGGGGTTCACGGCGGCAGATGTCGGCAGGACCGAGGCATCGACGATGTAAAGGTTGTCCAGATCATGCGCCTTAAGGCTGGCATCGACGACCGAGGTGGCAGGGTCATCCCCCATCCGCGCGGTACCACATTGATGGCTGGGCTTGGACTTCGGAAACCCGCGCGACAGCACGATGGGCCAGCCCGCTCGGCGCATGGCGCGGCGCAGTCGTTGCACCAGCAGGTCATGCGCCTTCACGTTGGTCTTGCGCCAGTCCACCACCACGCCGCCGTTCTTCCACATGACGCGAGAATTGGGGTCAGGCAGGTCTTCCGACATCGCCATGATATGGATCGAGTGGTCTGCGATGTGGCGGGCCAACCAAAGCGGCAGCCCCGCCTCACCCGCCAGGATCGGACCTGTGATCCGGCCCAGCATCTGGATATTGCCCAGAGGTTCATCCTTTGGCCCGCCGGTCAGGTAGAAATCGTTGATCTGGATCGTCTTTTCATAGACCGTCCGGTTCCGCCGCAACGGGTTCCAGGCGACCATGCCGGTCAGGTTGTGGTTCATGAAGTTCCGGCCAACCTGATCGGACCCATTCGCGAGCCCGTTCGGATGGTCGTCATTGGCCGAAGCAAGCAGCAGTGCTGCCGACATCACCGCTCCGGCGCACAGGCAGACGGTGGGCGCGGTCATGACCTCGCGTGTGCCGTTGCGGTCAACCTCAACCCCCGTCACGCGCCGGCCTTCGGACAGCAGGCGCCGCACCTTCGTGCCGGTCAGAAGGGTGACGTTGGGATGCGTCAAAGCCTCGGCAAGACCGCAGCTTTCGGCATCCGACTTGGCACCCGTTGTGCAGGGAAAGGCGTCCCAGGCCGTTGGCGCCCGATCAAGCCAGGCGTCAATGTCGATGCCCAAGGGCAGGGCGCTGGGGTGCAGGCCCTGCGCTGCAAAGGCGCGGCGAAGAGTGGTTATATCCGCCTCATCCGGCACCGGGGGAAAAGGGTAGGGGGCAGAGTGGTGCGGCTCGGACGGGTCACCAGCCACATCGCCCCGCACGCGGTACAGCGCCTCAGCCTTTGAATACCACGGCTCCAGCGCGGCGTAGCCGATGGGCCAGCCCGGCGTAGTGCCACCGATATGGTGCAAGGGGGCGAAGTCTTCGGCCCGGTAGCGCAAAAGGACCGCGCCGTAGAATTTGGTGTTGCCGCCGACAAAGGCATAGTTGCCGGGGTTGAACGACGCACCGGCGGCGTCGTGCCAAACCTCATTCGGCTTGAAATGCCCGCGCCCGAAAATGGCCGCAGGATCGCGCGCCTCGGGAGAATCCTTCAGCCGCTCTCCCCGTTCCAGAATGACGATCCGGCGCCCGCTGGGCGCAAGGGCCGCGGCCAGCGTCGCCCCGCCCATGCCGGACCCGATAATGATGACATCAGGCTGCATCAGGGGGCAATCCGTTCCTCGGTCGCGGGGTCGAAGGCGACTGCTTTTTCCATGTTCACGGCAAAGTCGAAGACCAGACCGGGGGCCACGGTCGCATCGGCCCGCATCCGCGCCACGATATCCTTGCCCGACAGCGGCATGGTCACAAAGGTATCAGACCCCGCAGGTTCAGTCACGCCGACGCGGTTGGCCAGGGCCACGATGTTGCCGGACTTGCGGTCAGCACCTTCTGGATCGGTGATCGCTTCGGGGCGGATGCC